>DAIMFJ010000024.1:0-28501 GCA_036724695.1 Planctomycetota bacterium | reverse complement strand
AGGGCGGGCCGACGGAAATCTTGCCCAGGTTGAGCGCCTCGAACAGCAGCGGCGACGTGCCGGTGCCCCTGGTGCGCAGCGCCAACCCACCGCCCGGCAGCTGCCGCTGGGATCCGGCCACCGGTGCGCTCGACACCCAGGCGCTGGGCACCGTCGACGCGGTCGTGCACCTGGCCGGCGAGAGTGTCGCCGGCGGCCGCTGGACCGCCAGCCGCATGGCCAGGATCCGCGCCAGCCGCGGTCCCGCGACCCTGGCGCTCTGCCGCCAGCTCGCCGCGTTGCCGACGCCGCCACGGGTGTTCGTCAGCGCTTCCGGAGTCGGCATCTACGGCGACCGCGGCGACGAACTGCTCGACGAGCGCAGTGCCCCCGGCCGCGGCTTCCTCGCCGAGGTCGCGCAGGCCTGGGAAGCCGGCGCAGCACCGCTCACCGAACGCGGCTGCCGAACGGTGGCAATGCGCATCTCGATGGTGCTCGACCCGACCGGTGGCGCGCTCGCCAAGATGCTGCTGCCGTTCCGGCTCGGGCTCGGTGGCCGCCTCGGCAACGGCCGGCAATGGGTGTCGTGGATCAGCCGGCGCGATCTGGTCGCGGCGTTGGCATTCGCACTCGACACCGAAGCGCTGCGCGGCCCGGTGATCGCCGCCTCGCCGAACCCGGTCGACAACCGCGAGTTCACCGCCGCCCTGGCGGCCGCGCTGCGGCGCCCGGCGATCCTGCCGGCCCCGGCGTTCGCGCTGCGGCTGCTGCTGGGCCAGATGGCCGACGAACTGCTGCTGGCGAGCCAGCGCTGCCAACCCAAGGCCCTGCTGGCGGCCGGGTTCCGCTGGGCCGACACCGATCTTCGAAATACGCTGCAAATGTTTGTCGGCAAGTAGGTTGCGACTCCCATGCCACCTGCCGATGGCAGCGCGGTGGAATAATCCGGCTTCGGCATGTCCGACGCCGACGGCAGACGGCGGATGGACCGTTGCCAGGCGCGACCGCAACCGTGCGGGTCGGCCACGGCACCCACCCCAACCGACCTGCCAACCATGCACTCCCGACTCGTTCGCACCGCGTTCGCCGCGGCCCTCGCCGCCGGCCTCACCGTCCAGGCCACCGCCCAGCTGCAGCACAACCTCAGCGTGGCCGTCGGCACCCACTCGCACGCCGCCCCGTACTGGACCGACAACGTGCCGGACGCCAACGCCGAAGCCGGCGTCGTCGCGCAATTGAACTACGTCTGGTGGCTCGACATCCGCACCCAGGAGGTCTTGCTGCAACCCGGCACCTACGTGTCGCAGATGCGCCTCGCCAAGACCGGCGGCACGGCCGGCCAGTACGATCTGACGATCCGCGCCGAGAGTGCCGGCGTCGCGCTCGGCAGCTCGCCGATGCCGGTCGCGCTGCAGACGCTCGACACCTACGTCTGGTCGCCCGAGGTGATCTTCACGGTGCATCAACCGAGCCTCGTGCGCATCGCCGCGCGCAACACCACGAACGTGCTCAAGCAGAACTACCGCTTCGACACCGCGCGCATCGGCCGCGTGCCGACCGGCAAGGCGATCACCGTCAGCTCGCTGACGACCTGGGATTGCGCGAATCCGACGTTCTTCGACCACTACGTCGCCGAACCGGGGTCCGTCTACGGGCGGGTTCGCCAAGGCAACCTGCCGGGCATCACGTGGATGCACCTGAACAAGGCGTTCACCCTGCCCGCTGGCGAACACACCTGCGAAGTGCGGATGCGCAACACCGGCGCCTTCTCGAACATGCCGATGACCTTCGAAGCCTACGACACCAACAACCAACTGGTGGCGTCGGTGACCATCCCGAGCAGTTCGTTCGACACCGGCAATTGGTTCGTGTCGCCGCCCCTGCGCCTGACGAACGCCAACCCGACCGAGTACATGTTCCGCCTCTACAACCACGGCTCCAACGGTGTCGAGAACGTCGGCCGGCAGTACGACTGCTTCACGATCCGCAGCATGTACCCGTCCTTCGCCACCTACGGCCAAGGCTGTGGCAACCTCGCCCTCGCAGCGACGTCGCCCGCCCAGCTCGGCACCAGCTTCGAGCTGCAATTGCAGAACGCCACCGCGGCCCTGATCGGCGCCTTCTCGATCGGCACGCCGATCGCTCCGCTGCCGCTCGCCGCGATCGGTGCGCCGAACTGCTACCAGCACGTCGCCGGGGCGATCTCCGTGCTCGCCTTCGTCAACCCGGCCACCGGCACCGCGAACTGGTCCCTCGGCATCCCGGCCAACCCCGCGTTCTACGGCTTCCAGCTCGACGCGCAGGCCGCGGTCCTCGACCAGACCGCACCGGGTGGTGTGCTGACCTCGAACGCCGGCCAGGCGATCGTCGGCTTCTGAGCTGTCCCGCCCGCGGTTGCGGGTGGCACACCTCAGGACCCCACGGGATCCGCTGCAACGCGGGCAACGTCCACAGGCGAGCCTGCTATCCAGCCCGCTGCAGCGTCTCCTTGGCAGCCCAACCGGCGCGCTGCCTACTGCAGCGCGTCCTTCAGCCAGCTGCGCGCGAACACCCAGTCGCGGCCGACGGTGCGCTCGCTGACGCCGAACATCGCTGCGATGTCCGCGTACTCGAGCCCCGCGAAGTAGCGCAGCATCACCAGTTCGTGGCAGCGCGGATGCTCGAGCGCCAGTCGCTCCAGCGCTTCGGCGAGTGCGAGCATGTCGAACTCGGGCTCGGGCAGGGCCTGCGCAGCGGCGACGTGTTCGTCGTCGAGGTTCGCCGGCCGCACCCCCTCGCCGCGTTTCAGCCGGTGTTTGGCGCGCGCCCGATCGACCAGGATGTCGTGCATCGCGCGCGCCGCCGCCCCGAAGAAGTGGCGCCGGCCCTGCCAGAGCTTCTCGCCGCGGGCTTCGATGCGCAGGTACGCCTCGTTGACCAACGCCGTCGCCTGCAGCGTCTGGCCGGGCGCCATGACGCGCAATCGCGCAGCGGCCAGTTTGCGCAGTTCGTCGTAGAGCATCACGACGAGGGCCGCCGCCGACGTCGGGATCGACGTCGTCTCGTCGGGTCTTGGAGTGCCGTCGGCCGTCACGGCCCACATCGTAAGGACGGCCCGGCGCCCTGCAGCCACAATCCACCGACCGCCGCACCGACCGGGCGGCCGCCTGGACGGACGGGACTTCCGCAACGCCGCCCTTCCAGCTAGACCATGGCCATGGAACCCCGCGTCGCCCTGCTGGCCCTGGTCCTCGCCGTCCCCACGCTCGGGCAGAAACCGGCGGCGAAGGACGCGCCGACCGAACCGGACGCGGTGCGCGCCGCCGACGTGCAGAACTTCACCCTCTGGCTCGCCGACTACCAGAAGGGGCTGTTCCGGCTGACCAAGGACGGTCGCACCGACGAGGCCGCGGTCGCCCAGGTCGACGCGCTGATGCAGAAACTCGCCGAATGGAACACGCTGGCCGCCGCGCAGCTGCTGTTCCGCGCCGCGGTGACCGAACCGAACCCACCCGGGGCCGGCAGCGCGACCGAGCTGATCGACTTCCGGCGCGAACTGCAGCCGTGGCGCATCGTCGACCTGTCCGCCAGGCACCTGCGCACGATGACCGGCGAGGGCATCCTGCCGTGGCTGCTCGGCATGCTCCGCGCGAAGGGCATCCGCGGCAAGGAGGGCAATCCCGACCAGCGCAACGCCGGGTTCGCGCTGCGCGTGCTCGGCGGCCATCCGAGCGTCGAAGCCCAGCTGGCGCTGCTCGAAGCCTGCCTGGCGATGCCGTCCGAACTGCGCGTCAAGGCGATCGCCGCCGCGGCCGACAATCCGACCCTCGAACTGCTGCCGACGCTGCTCGAACTGCTGCGCGACAAGGAACCCAACGTGCGGGTCGCCGCCGCCGCCGCGATCGGCGAGGCCCTGCGCCCGCACGTCGACGAGACCGCCGGCAAGGAGGCGGCCGGGGCGGTGCTCGCCAGTCGCGACGCGGCGTTCGCGAAGCTCGACGAGCTGCTGCAGAAGGACAAGGTCTGGCAGGTGCGCAACGCGGCGGCGTTCGCATTGGCCAATTGCCGGTGCAAGGCGGCGATCCCGGTGCTGATCCGCGGCCTGGAGGCCGAACTCAACCGCAAGAAGGACCCGTGGGCGATGGACGTGCGGCTGCACCGGCTGCTGGAGGGCATGACCGGCCAATCGGTCGTGCGCGGCAGTGCCGAGCCGTGGAAGAGCTTCTGGGCCAAGGAAGGCCCGTCGTTCCGCGTCAAACCGACGGCGGCCGGCGGCGACGCCGCGCCGGACCAGAACCGCTACGAACGCTTCTTCCAGATCGACGTCGAGTCCGACCGGGTCCTGTTCGTGCTCGACTTCAGCGGTTCGATGGCCGAGCCGATCACGCTGCAGGGCGGTACGACCGCCGCGGGCGGCGCAGGCACGACGACGACCAAGGCGGCCCTGGTGGTCGCCGAGCTCGAGAAACTGGTCCTGTCGCTGCCCGACGGCGCCCGGATCAACATGGTGGTGTTCAGCGACGACGTGCGCGTCTGGCGGCAGGAAGGCAATCGCCCGACGCTGGTCGAACTCGACGACGACTCGCGCGACGACCTGGTCGCCAACTTCCTGCGCAACCTGCGCCCGAGCGGGTCGACGAACCTCTACGGCGCACTCGAGAAGGCGCTCGAGTTCACCGGCCGCGGCATCCACGACAAGTACTACGAGACCGCGTTCGACACGTTGTACGTGATCAGCGACGGCGCGCCGACGGCCGGCGAGGTCACCGACAAGGACGAGATCCGACGGCGCGTGCGCGAGACCAACAAGCTGCGCCGCATCGCGATCCACTGCATCACGTTCGGCGACAAGAACGACACCGACTTCCTGCGGCCGATGGCCGAGGAGAACGGCGGCCGGCACGTGCACATCGACTAGGTCGCGAGCGAACCCTGGCACCGTCGCGGCGGCCCACCGCGCGCGCCCCTACAACCCGGTCGCCAGATCCGCCAACGCGCGGCTCAGCATCGCCCGCACCGCCACTTCGCTCTTGCCCAGCTCGGCGGCGATCTGCGCGTGCGGCAAGCCCATCAGCCGCGACATCAGGATCACCTCCTGCTTCTCCGGCGACAGCCGCGCGAACGCCGCCTCGACGCGCGCCAGTTCCTCGCGCGCGATCGCCTGCTGGCTCGGCGAGTAGATCGCCGCCAGTCCACCGAGCGCTTGTTCGTCGTCGATCGCCTGCTCGTGGACCGCCCGCCGCTTCTGCGCCTGCCAGTGTTCGTGGCGATCGGCGATCTTGCGCATCGCCGTCGTGAACAGCCATTTGCGGAACTCCGGCTCACCGCCGTGGCGGAAGCGCGCGGCGTTCTCGAGGATGTCCCGGCACACCGATTGGGCCAGGTCCGACATCGACTCCCTGGCCAGGATGCCCGGCCCGACCTTCAAGCGCAGGAACGCCCGCAGCGCCGGCAGATGCTCGGTCAGCAGCGCCTCGACCGCCACCGCGTCGCCGGCCGAGGCCCGTTCGATCAGACGCGACAACTGCTCGGACATGCCCGGTTAGACTATCCCGCGCCGCGCCCGCCCGACAGCCCCGCCGATGACCGAACCGCCCCCCCAGGAAGAACCCGCCGACCCGCAGCGCGACGCCCAGGCCGCCTGCAACGAGCGCATCGCCGAGACCGGCCATGCCAGCGCCGCCGAACCGATCCTGGCCGCCCACCCGACCCTCGCGCCCGAACTGCGCGAGCGCCTCGGCAAACTGCATCGGGCCGGCATGCTGCCGATCGCCGACGGTGCGTCGCCACCGCCCGAACAGCTCGGCGAGTTCCGCCTGCTCAGGCCGCTCGGCCGCGGCGGCATGGGCGTCGTGCACCTGGCCCGCCAGGAATCGCTCGATCGCCTCGTCGCGCTGAAACTCGTCCACCCCGAGCTGCTGTACTTCCCCGGCGCCCGTGAACGCTTCCGCCGCGAGGTCGAGACCGTCGCGCGCCTGCAACACCCGGGCATCGTGCCGATCTACACGGTCGGCGAAGCCCACGGCGTGCCGTACTTCGCGATGGAGTACGTGCAGGGCATCACCCTCGCCGACGCGATCGCCGACCTGCAGGACCGCCAGCCTGGCGACCTGCGCGGCGCCGACTTCGCCACGGCGATCGCGCGCCGCACGCAACTCGAGGTCGAGGCGGCGCCGTTCGCCGGCAGCTGGCTCGACGTCTGCTCTCGGCTGCTCGTGCAGACCGCCGCAGCCGTGCAACACGCCCACGAACGCGGCGTGCTGCACCGCGACCTCAAGCCCTCCAATGCGATGGTCACCCCCGCCGGCCGCGCGCTGCTGCTCGACTTCGGCCTCGCCGCCGCCAGCGGCGCCGACACGTTGACCCGCAGCGGCGCCACCATCGGCACCCTCGCCTACATGGCGCCCGAACAGGTCCGCGGCGAATCGCTCGACGCCCGCTGCGACGTGTATGCGCTCGGCGCGATCCTGTACGAGCTGCTGACGCTGCGCGCCGCCCACCACGCCGACAGCGGCGAGGCCTTGCGCGCGTCGATCCTGCGCGGCGACGTGCCGCCGCTGCGGACGTTCCTGCGCGGTGCACCGCGCGACCTCGACACGATCTGCCGCGTCGCGATGGCTCCCGAACGCGAACGGCGCTACGCGTCCGCCGCGGCGTTCGCGGCCGATCTCGAGCGCTTCCTCGCCCATCGCCCGATCGCGGCGCGGCCGGCCGGACCGCTGCTGCGCGGTCGCCGGTTCGTGCGCCGCCATCCCGCGGCCAGCACGGCGATCGCCGTGCTGCTGGTCGCCGCGAGCACGGTCGGTTGGTTCGTCGCGCAGCGTGACACCGCCAAACAGGAATCGGCTGCCAACCTGCGCAGTGCGCTCGACGCGATCGGCGTGCTGGTGGCGCGCGCCCGCAGTCCGGAACTGAGTGCGAAGCCGGGTCTCGACCCGATCCGCATGCAGCAGCTCGACGACGCGGTGGCCCTGCTCGGCCATCTCGGCCAGCAGAACGCCGACGATCCCGAAGCCCAACTGGCGCTGGCGCGCGGCCTGCTCGAAGCCGCCAACCTGCGTCGCGAACTCGGCGCGGCGGCCGCGGCCCAGAGTGCGCATGCGCTCGCCGAACGCACGCTCGCCGCCCTGGTCGAACGCCACCCCGAGCGCCGCGACTTCGTGCACGAACACGCGCGCGCCCTGCGCCTGCGTTCGGCGTTGCGGCGCGACGCCGGCGATCTGCCGGGCGCCGAACGAGCGCTGCTCGCCGTGCTCGAGCATTGCGACCGCCTCGGCGACCGCGACGAGGCACCGCTGCTGGCCTTGCGCGCCGGCGCCCTCGCCGATCTGGCGCGCTTCGACCAGGCCGCGCGCCGCTTCGAAGCCGCCGAGCATCGCCTCCTGGAGGCGACCCGCCTCGACGCCCGCCGGCTCGCCCTCGGCAAGGACCCGTTCGCCCTCGCCGACGCCGCCCGCACCCGCAATTCGCTGGCGACGCTGCTGCTCAAACGCGGCGCGGCCGAAGCTGCGTTGGCCGGCTTCCGCGAGGTCGCCGCATGGCACGAAGAACTGGTCGCCGCGCGGCCCGGCGACCCCGAAGTACAGCGCGAACGCGCGCGCAGCCAGACCGCCGTCGCCGGGGCGTTGCGGGCCCTCGGCAAGGGCGACGAGGCGATCGCGGCGACGCGGGCGGCCCTGGCCGCGTTCGAACGCCTGCACGCGGACTTCCCATTGCGCACGCAGTACGAGTGGGAACGCAACATGGTCGGGTTCGAGCTCGGCCAGACCGCCGAAGCCGCGCACGACGACACCACCGCCGAAGCGGCCTACCGACAAGCCCTCGAGCGCCACGAGAGCCTGCGCCAGCGGCAGCCGGAGAAGCCCGAACTCGGCAGCGAGGCGGCGATCGTCGGACTGCGACTGGCCGCGTTGTTGCGCCGCACCGGGCGCGCCGACGAGGCGCTGCCGCGGATCGAGCGCGCGATCGAACTGCTCGAGGCGCTGCTCGCCACCAACGACACCGACAGCCACTGGCGCAGCAACCTGGTCGGGGCCCGCAACGACGCCGGCCGGGTGCACCTCGAACGCCACGATGCCACGGCAGCGATCCCGCACTTGCGACGCATGCTCGAGCTGGTCGAACAGGACCACGACCGCAAGCCTGGCCCGGAGACGCAGAAGAAGCTCGCGTATGGCCTGCAGATGCTCGCCTACGCCACCGCGGCCGCCGACGACGCCGAGGGCGCGATGGCGCTCGTGCAGCGACTCCAGCAGGAAGCGCCGATCGGCAAGCAGGAGTTGCTGGCGTTCGTCACCGAACTGCACCTGGAGGAGCGCGCGGATTGCCGCGCGCTGCTGGCGGCGGCCAAGGACTGAGCCCTACAGCTGCTGGCACGCGGCCAGCGCCGAACGCGCCGCGCCTTCGAGCGTCGCCGGCAAGCCGGTCGCCGTCCAATCGCCGCAGAGCAGCAGGTTCGACGGGCCGTGCGCGAGCCGCCCAGGAGCGGGACGCGACGTCGGGCCCGGGGCGGCGACGAACGTCGCCAACTGTTCCTTGCGGATCCGCACCTGTCCGGCCGTGGCGGCGACACCCGGGTAATGGCGGGCCAACTGCTCGCGCGCGCGCGCCTCGATCTCGGCGACCGGCTGGCCGTCGAAGCTGCGGTCGCCACCCGACAACAAGGCGAAACGACCCGGCGCGTCTCCAGGGGTGCGCAGCAGGAAGTGGAACGGCGCGCCTTCCACCAACGCCACCACCGGACCGTCGTCGGGCGGTGCGTCGGCGTCGGCCATCGCGAAGTACGCCGAGACGATCGGCGATGCGGCCAGCGCGGGCGTCGGTACGCATTCGGGACAGAGCTTCTGCAACGCGTGCCACGGCAGCGCGCTCAGGATCGTTTCGTCGGGCCCGATCGCCAGCCCGGTCTCGCCGAGGGTCAGCGCGGTGATGCGCCCGCCGGTCCGCTGCAGTGCTTCGACGCGACTGCCGAAGCGCACCTCGACGCCCGCGGCCCGCAGCGCCCGTTCGGCCGGCGCACCGAGCACTTCGTGCCAGGTGCCGCGCGGCAGCACGAACGCGGCGTTGCGGGCCCGGCCGGCGAACGCCTGCCGCAGCGTCGCCAGGAACAGTGCGGCGGAAGCGTGCTCGGGTTCGACGTTCATCACCGCGCGGCAGAGTGGCTGCCACAGCATCGCCGCGGGGGCGCCGAGTTGGCCACGCGCTGCCAGCCAATCGGCGAGACTCCAGTGCGCCGGCGCGCCGACCAGCGATTGCGCCATGCCGCGCAACGCGGCGAGCTTGGCCCGCCACGGCAAGCGCAGGCGCCACAGCGCCCACGGCATCGCCAGCGGCGTCGGCAAGCCGGACAGCTGCAGGCGGTCGCTGGCGCCGCCCGGCCAGCGATACGCCATGCGCAGCGTGGCGTCCTGCTGGCACTGGGCGAGGCTGCCGATGCGCGCCAACAGCTGCCGCATCGCGCGGTAGCAGCCGAGCATCGCGTGCGGGCCGTTGTCGAGGTCGCGGCCGAACTGGCGATCCGGCGACGCGAACGCCCGGCCACCGAGTCGCGACCGCGCTTCGTGCAGCACCACGGCATGGCCACGATCGCGCGCGGCGAACGCGGCGACGATGCCGGCGACGCCGCCACCGAGCACGTGCACGGTCATGCGCGAGCGCCGCTCCACACCTGCACGGCGAGCCAGAGTTTGTGCCATCTGCCGACGCGCGTGCGCGGCAGGCGGATCTCGCCGCCGCGCCGTTCGAGGCGTTCGAGCAGCGCGAAGTAGATGGCGCCCATGATGCGCGCCGGCACCAGGCCGCGCCGCGCCGCGGCGGGCAGTTCGCGCAGCGCGGTGCGGGCCTGCGCGAACTCGTGGCGGGCGACGGCAGCGCACCGCGCCGCGAGCTGCGCGAGCGGCCCGCCCGCCGCGTAGACGGCGTCGCCAGCGCTGCCGCGCAGCCAATCGGGCTCGATCTGCAGTTCGGCGAGCCACGTGCGCGGCACGTAGACGCGGCCCAGTTCGGCGTCGGGGCGCAGGTCGCGCAGTACGTTGGTCCACTGCAGCGCCTGGCCGAGGTGGTCGGCGAAGCGCAGCGCGGCCGGGCCTTCGGCGCCGAGCACCGGCAGGCAGGCGCGGCCGACGCAGCTGGCGACCAGATGGCAGTACTCGCGCAGTTCGCCTTCGTCGGCGCAGCCGCCGCCGAACAGATCGCGTTCGCAGCCGCGCACGAGGCCGGCGAGCGGTTCGGTGAGCGGGCCGAAGCGCGCGGCGGTGGTCTGCAGGGCCTTGCCGACCGGCGTGCTCGCGCTGCCGCGGGCGGCAGCGGTGAGTTCGGCGCGCCAGAAGTCGAGATGGCGACGGCCGGTCACCTGGTCGGGAGCGTCGTCGACGGCGTCGTCGACGACGCGGCAGAACGCGTAGATCGCCTCCATGCCGGCGCGCCGTTCGCGGTCGAGGCACGCGAAGCCGGCCAGGAAGTTCGACCCCGAGCGGGCGGTGATCTCGGCGGGTGCGAGCGTGGCGGCGGGCGGTGCGGCGAGCTGGGTCATGCCGGCACCTCGCGGGGTGCGGTGGCGTGCGGCCAACGCGGCGGGCGCGCGGTGCAGAGAGCTGCCAGCACGGTGCCGAGCCGTTCGCGTTTGGTCAGGTGCACGCGGCCACCGAGCACGTCGCCGTCGACGGCGGCGATGCGGGCGAGCACGGCGGCGGCGCCGCGCAGGATCGCGCGCAGTTCCCAGCGCAGGCGGCCGGTGACGCGGTTGCAGAGTTGCCAACCGGCGGCGAAGTCGGCGGCGAGCCGGGCGCTCCACTCGGCGACCAGCAAGCGCACGGCGGCATTGGCGCGCGGGGCCAGGAGATCGTCCTCGCGCACCCCGCAGCGCTGCAGATCCTCGGTCGGGAAGTAGATGCGGTCGCGGTCGCGCCGGTCGGCGCCGAGGTCCTGCAGGTGGTTGAGCAGCTGCAGCGCGGTGCAGATGCGGTCGGAGAGCTGGTCGAGCGCGGGGTCGCGGTAGCCGCAGACGCGCAGCACGATGCGGCCGACCGGGTCGGCGGAGCGGCGGCAGTAGTCGTACAGGGCGGCGGTGTCGTAGCGGCGACGTTCGAGATCCTGCGCGAAGGCGTCGAGCAGGTCGGTGCAGAGGTGCAGCGGCAGGTCGCAGGTGTGCAGGGTCGCGCAGAGGTCGACGAACAGCGGTACGTCGGCGCGTTCGCCGTGCACGTGGGCGAGGAAGTCGCACCGGAACGCGGCGAGACCGGCGGCGTCCTGGTGTTCGTCGGCGAGGTCGTCGGCGGTGCGCGCGAACGCGTAGACGCGGTGCAGGTGCAGGCGGGCGCGGCGCGGCAGCAGCCACGAGCCGACCGGGAAGTTCTCGTAGTGCTGCGCCGCCATCGCGAGGTAGCGGCGGGCGTCGGCGAGGTTGGGTTCGGGCTGTGGCTGGGTCGGCACGGCGAAGCAGGCGAAGGGTACGCGAGCCGCGAAGAAAACGGCAGTTTCGTGTCACCGCGGCGCGATTCGGGGCACTTCTCGGTACCAGCGAGACCAACCATGGAAATCGACTTCGACTCCCAGAACCATCTCTCCGACTACGTCACCGTGCCAGCTGGCACCTACGTCTGCCGCATCGCCGAGGTCCGCCCCGGTTCGACGCGCGCGGGCGACGAGCGCTGGTCGCTGCGCCTGGTCGTCGCGCAGGGCCAGCACGTCGGCAAACAGGCCGCGTGGGACAGCCTGGTGTTCAGCACGCGCGGACGGGCGCGCGTGCGCATGGTCTTCGCGGCGCTCGGCCTGCCGGCGACCGGCAAGGTCGAGGTGACGCCGCAGGATCTCGAGGGGCGCACGGCGCTCGTCGAGGTCCGACCGGCGGAGTACACGTCGCCGAACGGGCAGGTCGTGCGCCGCAACGAGGTGCCGTACGACGGGTACCGCAGCGATGGCGGGGCGCGTTCGGAGGGGGTGGGGCCGACGGGTGGGGCGGGGGGTGATGGTGGGCGGGACTTGACGGAGGACATCCCGTTCTAGGGTGGCGCGGCGGGCTGCGTGTACGTTCGAGCGCATGCAGGCGGAGTTCTGATGAGCCATCGTAAGTCACTTTACATCAGACTCTTATGATCTTCCGTGCACATTCGGTACCGGGTCGAGTATGCGCAGTGGCTGGTGCGCTAGGCTGCTCTCCAGCCCTGCCACCTGCCGACCATGCCCAGCACCCCGATCGCCGCCATGAAGTTCGCGAAGGTCTACCCGCTCTACGTCGCCAAGGCGGAACGCAAGGGGCGGACCCGCGACGAGGTGGACGCGGTGATCCAGTGGCTGACCGGCTACGACCGCGCCGGGCTGCAGCAGCAGATCGATCGCGAGAGCGACTTCGCGACGTTCTTCGCGCAGGCCCCGCGGCTGCACCCCAAACGGTCGCTGATCCAGGGCGTGGTCTGCGGGATCCGGGTCGAGGCGATCGAGGATCCGCTGACCCAGAACGTGCGCTACCTCGACAAGCTGGTCGACGAACTCGCGAAGGGCAAGGCGCTGGCGAAGGTTCTGCGGGAGTGAGCGGCGGCACCCAGCAGGCAGGCAGCCGCAACCTCGGTCGCATAGGCTGCGCGGTACACGCCTTGCACCTGCTCCCACGGCATCGCGATGGCCGCGTACGGATCGGCGACACGCACCGCGGCGACACCAGCCGGCAGGACGATCTCCGGCGGGTCCTCGGTCCCCGGCACGCGCGGTGCGAAGACCGGAATGCCGAACGCGAGGGCTTCGTGCAGACGGAAGCAGAGTCGCCCGGCGCCCGGCAGGTCCAGCACGCAACGCGACGACTGCATGCGTTGCAGGGTCTGGTGGAACGTCATGCCGCAGGCGATGTCGCCGCTTAGGTCCGGCCAGGCCTCGCGGACGGCCGCGAGGGCCGTGGCACGGCGGCCGCCGTAGCGGCGGTGATCGACGGTTCCGTAGAAGGCCCAGTCATGACTCTTGCGGCGGTGTTCCGGGTGCGACCACCATGCAGCCAGCTCGGTGCTGCGTTCGAGCACGAGCAGGGCCTGGTTGTACAGGAACGGCAACGGCCGCCAGCGACTGGCGATGCCGACCGGAACTTCGCGTGCGAGCAGGACGGCGTGCGGCAAGCCTTCGAAGGCGACCTCGCGTGGCGTTGCCCGGTCGGAGCTGTCGACGACCACGACGCGCGGCGCCTGGACCGCCAGGTCGAGGCAGGCTGCCAGCCGGCTCGGGTAGGTCCGGGAGTCGAACGTGAACGCCCACGGGGACCGCGGCGGGTTCGGGTCGTTCAGGCGCCCCGCGACGAGGTCGGCCAGGCGGTCGGCGAAGCAGTCGACGACGACCAGCAGGTCCGCAGCCGGTAGCGGTTCGAAGGTCGCCGGCGGCCCGCAGCGATGCGCCGCGACCTGTTCGATCGCCAAGGCGAGTTCGCCCGGCTTGCCGTGCTGCCAGTGCTCTGGTCGCGCGTAGTCGACACGGTGCCCCGCCTCGGCCAGCCCCAGGGCCAGGCCGAGCGCCTGCCCCGAAGGGTCGACCAGGTGCACCCGCATGCCCATGCCATCGGCGCTACGGCGCCGGGGGCTTTACCTGGCGGCAGCCGAGACAGGTCGACGGGAAGCCGGGCGCCGGTGCAGTTCGATTTTCGTGTACCGCCGCAATCCCATGATCGGCAGCGAGTTCCGACCGCCGTGCGCAAACGGGACCGGGTGAGGTATGCGCAGGGGGTCAGGAGTGGCGCTCGTCGGCAGGGTCTTCGTTGGGCCGTGGTGCCAGAGTGTCCGTGCCACCGGCAGTGTCGACGTCTGCAGTGGCGATGTGGAAGCGCCCAGAACGCAGGTAGCGCGGGCCGTGCAGCGCGTTCCAGTTCGCGCGCCGCGCAGCTTCGAGCAAGAGCTCGAGTTCCGGGTCCTTGGAATCAGTGGAAGGAGAGGTCATCCAAGCGAAGTCCGCGTTCGTCGCTGCGCCAATGATACCACTTGTCGACCAGCGGCTTGTAGACCTTGGCAAACATCTCCAGGCCACGCCGGAACCGGCGACGGATGTCGTGTTCAGCCACACCATGGCCGCCTGCTGCCACCCGCTGGGCCACGCGGCTCACTGCGAAGTCCGCCGAGGGCAGCTCGATGAAATGCAGAATCGTGTGGTAGCCGATACCCGCCCAGGCCCGTAGACGGGATGCGTAGTGGCGACTCGACAGCGTGGTCTCCACGGCAAAGGTGCGGCGTTGCGACACCACGGCGTCCAGGCGGCGGATCAACTCCCGGCCAGCCGCGACTGGATGGGCCAGAGGACCACCCTCACGCTGGATCTCGTCGGCGTTCAGGAAGGACGCGTCGGGGTACCTGACGTGAAGGAACTCGCGGGCCAGGGTCGTCTTGCCCGCCCCGTTCGCCCCTGCGATCAAGATGGCCGATGGAGGAGTCATCGATGGCTGGACGAATCGGGTCGGGTCGCCGAACCGGCTCCACGGCAAGCATCCGGCGGGCCGTGCGATCGATCAACCCGCGGCCGAAGATGCCTCGAGCGTCACTGCAGTTCGATTTTCGTGTACCGCCGCAATCCCATGATCGGCAGCGAGTTCCGACCGCCGTGCGCAAACGGGACCGGGTGAGGTATGCGCAGGGGGTCAGGAGGTGGTGTCGCGGGTGCGGGCCTCGTGGGCCTTCTCGACGAGGCGGCGGGCTTGCTGGAGGGCGGTGGCGTCGGCGCCGTCGCCGGTGGCCATGGCGGCGAGTTCGCGTTCGACTTCGTCCTTGGCGAGTTGGCGGACGGTGGATTGGGTGCGGGCGTCGTCCTTGGCGCCGTGGACGATCTTGTTGACGAGGAAGTGGTGCTGGGCGAAGGCGGCGACGGGGGCAAGGTGGGTGACGATGACGACCTGGTGGTGGCGCGCCACCTCGTCGAGCTTCTTGCCGACGGCGAGGCCGAGGCGGCCGCCGATCTCGGCGTCGATCTCGTCGAGGACCAGCAGCGGCACGCGATCCTGGTCGGCGAGGGTCTTCTTGACGGCCAGCACGATGCGTGCGAGTTCGCCGCCGGAGGCGGTCTCGCGCATCGAGTGGAACGGTTCGCCCGGGTTGAGGCGCACTTCGAAGTCGACGGGGGTCGGGCCGTGTTCGGTGGCGACGTCGAGCAGGCGGTCGGCGGGCGGCTCGGCGCCGAGGGTGACGCGCAGCTCGGCGTGCGGCATGCCGAGGTCGACGAGTTCGGCGCGCAGGCCGGCCGCGAACGGCGCGCTGGCCTTCTGGCGGGCGCGCAGCAGCTTGCGGCCGACGGCGGCGGCGCGGTCGATGGCTTCGCGCGCGGCGGCGGTCAGGGCCGCCGGGTCGGCGGCGAGCTCTTCGAGGCCGAGGAGTTCGCGCTCGATCTCGGCGAGGCGCGCCTTGAACTCGGCTTCGGTGGGGCCAAAACGCTTGAGCGCGGTGTAGATCTCGTAGATGCCCTATTAAAAATAATCAAGCCGGGACGGATCGAGGTCGAGGCGGGCCTGGCCGGACTGCAGCTCGCGGCAGACGTCGGCCACGAGGCTCTCGATGTCCGACAAACGCTCGGCGGCGGCCTCGAGGCGTTTGTCGATCGCCGCGGCCTCGCCGACGGCCCGCGCCGCCCGCGCCAGCAGGTCGGCCACGTTCTGTTCGCCGTCCTGCAGGGCACCCATCGCGGTGTCGAGCTGCTGGCGCATCTCGTCGAGGTTGCCGAGCACCTGGTGCTCCTGTTCGAGCTCGCCGAGCTCGCCGTCGCCGAGCCCCAGTTCGGTCATCGCCGCGCGCTGGAAGCGCAGGAACTCGAGGCGTTGTTGGCGTTCGCGCACGCCTTGCGCGGCGTCGGCGACGCGGGCGTGGGCGGCGCGCGCGGCCTGCAGCGCCGCGGCGAACTCGAGCCGCAGCGCCACCGTGCCGGCGAACGCGTCGAGCGTCTCGCTCTGGATCTCGGGCCGCATCAGGGCGCGCGAATCGCCCTGGCCGTGGATCTCCAGCAGCATGCCGCCCACCTCGCGCAGCGCGGCCAACGTCGCCGGCCGCCCGCCAATGCGCACGCGGCTCTTGCCGTGGCGGTCGACGATGCGCGACACCACCAGCACGTCGTCCTCGACTGCCCCACCGCACAGCTCGGCGACCAGCTTCTGGACCGCCCGGCTGCGATCGCCGTTGCCGAGGCGGAACTCGCCGTCGACCTCCAGTTCGTCGGCGCCGTGCCGGACCAGCCCACCCGACGCCCGTTCGCCGCGCAGCAGCTTCAGCGCGGTGATCAGCAGCGACTTGCCGCCGCCGGTTTCGCCGGAGACGACGGTCAGCCCTTCGGCGAGCCGGATCTCGGCGCGTTCGATCAGGGCGAGGTTGCGGATGAAGAGCGTGTGCAGCATGGCTCGGTGGCGTGGCAAGGATGCCGCCCATGGCAACGGTGCGCCACCTACAGTGTGGGATCGGGGGGTAGGCGGGTCGGCGAACCGTGCTACCCTTTCTGGGCTCGCCCCAGCCAAGGACCGGCCGAACCACCATGCGCATGCTCCGCCCGACCCTCGCCATCCTCCTGACGACGTTGGCCTGCTCGCTCCGCGCGCAGGTGGCGGACGACGACTCGACACGGCACACCGTAATGTTCGATTCGGGCCTGGTCGCCAACCAGAACCCGTCGCCAAGTGCGCTCGGGGTGCCCGAAGTGGTCTGGTCGACGATCGTCGGCGTGCCGGGGGCGGCCTGGGTGCGGCTCGAGTACTCGGGCATCCTCCTGGCCGGGCACCGCGACCGCGGCGCCGACGGCTCGTTCCTGCGCATCACGTCGCTGCGCGACCAGCAGTTCCAGACCCAGCACCGGGTGCACGTCGAGCAGTGGCAGATGACCTCGGCGTACTTCAACGGCGACGCCGTGCTGGTCGAACTGCTGGCCTGCCCGGGCACCGGCCAGAACCGGCTGACGATCGACACGGTGATCGCCGGGCCGACCGTGCCCATGGACAACGACTCGATCTGCGGGCCGACCGACGACCGCATCCTCAGCTCCGATCCCCGCACCGCGCGGATGAGCCCGACCGGTTGCACGGTCTGGATGATCGACGACTGCAGCAAGTGCTTCCTGACCGCGGGCCACTGCAGCGGTTCGGGCATGCAGGTCGTGCAGTTCAACGTGCCGCTGTCGACCTCGGGCGGCTCGCGCCAGAACCCTGGCCCGCAGGACCAGTACGCGATCGACCAGACCTCGATCCAGACCAACGGCGGCCAGGGCACTGGCAACGACTGGGCGTACTTCGGCGTGTTCCCGAACTCGACGACCGGCCTGCATCCCTTCCAGGCCAACGGTGGCCAGGCGTTCACACTGGTGCCGCCGCCGGCAGTCGCCGGGCAGACGATCCGCATCACCGGCTACGGCTCGACGAGTTCGCCGGTATCGCCGACCTGGAACCTCGTGCAGAAGACGCACGCCGGCCCGTACGCGTCGTTCTCGGGCACGACCGTGCGCTATTCGACCGACACCACCGGCGGCAACTCGGGTTCGCCGGTGATCCTCGACGGCACCAGCCTCGCGATCGGCATCCACACCCACGGCGGCTGCTCGTCGACCGGCGGCTCGAACATCGGCACCAGCAGCACGCGCGCCGAACTGCAGGCGGCGCTGGCCAATCCGCTCGGTGTCTGCGTGTGCCCGGGGCTGTACTTCACGTACCCGAACGGCCGGCCGGACTTCGTCGCCAACGACGGCAGCGGCAAGCTGCGCGTGCAGATCGCCGGCAACCCGGGCGTCGCGGCGAGCAGCGTGCGCCTGCACCTCGACACCGGTACCGGCTTCGTGCCGGTCGTGCCGGTGGCGCTGCAGGGTGGTGTGTTCGAGGCCAGCGTGCCGGCGACCCTGTGCAATCGGGCGCTGCGCTACTACTGGACCGCGACCGACACCAACAACACGCCGTTCGCCGACCCGGCGACCGCACCGGTGTCGAGCCACGTCGCCACGGCGGCGGTCGGCGGCACGATGCTGCGCAACCACGACTTCTCGACCACGCCGGCCGGCTGGGGCGTGATCAACCTCGGTGTAGCAGCCGGTGGCTGGGCGCGCGGCGTGTTGAACGACCCGAACGGCCCAAGCGCCGATGCCGATGGCAGCGGCCAGTGCTGGGTGACCGGCAACAGCCCCGGCATGGACCTCGACGGTGGTCCGACGCAGCTGCGCAGCGAGCTGCTCGATCTGTCGGCGGCGGCGGATCCGCACGTGCGCGCGGCGTTGTGGTTCACCTGCGACACCGGCGAGGATCGACTGCTGGTCGAGATCTCGAGCGACTTCGGCAGCACGTGGCAGACGATGGCGTCGCTGGCGCCGTTCGCCGGTTGGCAGGTGCACACGTTCCGCGTGCGCGACCACGTCGCGACGCCGGGGCTGGTGCTGGTGCGCTTCGCGGCGGCCGACAACCCGAACAACTCGAACACCGAGGCGGGCGTCGATGCATTCGCGGTGTTCGACGCCAGCTGCCCGACCGGCACGTGGACGACGTTCGGCAGCGGCTGCGCGCCGTCGGGGGCGATCCCGGCTCTCGCGGCACTGACGATGCCGACGTTGGGCACGACCTTCTCGCTGCAGACCCAGAACCTGGCCGGCGGCGCGCCGTTCCTGGTGATCGGCTCGGCAGTGCAGCTGCAGTACCTGGGCCAGTACGGCTTCGGCGCCAACTGCATCAACTGGATCACGCCGATCACCGCGGTGTTCACGCCCGGTGGCGGCTACTCGCTGGCGATCCCGCCGGCTCCGGGCCTGTCGGGTTTGCGGCTGTACTACCAGGCGATCGAACTGGGCCGCTCGGCGGTCTCCAACGCGGGGTTGGCGACGATCCGCTGAGTTCGGCCGACCGCGGTAGCGGGCCGCAGGGCGCGCTACAGCGAGAAGATCACCATCACGGCCGCCAGCAGCAGGGCCATCCACAGCGTCATCGCGCCCGTGGAGATGGTGCGGATCAGCAGGTGCTTGGGTCCCTGCGACGCCTGCAGTTCGTTCCAGACGCCGGTGGCGGCGGTCCCGAAGCCCGCGGCGATCGGCTGCCAGAACCACTGCCAGGCGACGAGCAGCCGGCGGCCGATCGCCGGGAACAAGCGGCGCAGGAACCAGTCGGCGTCGAGGTTGACCGACGGCAGTTCGGGTGGGTAGAGCCCGGAGCGCTGCAGCCACGCGAACGCCAGCGCCGACCAGAACAGGATCTGCAGCTGCGCGATCACGTGCGTCGCGTCGTAGGGCTGGTAGCCGGGCTGCCACGGCAACAACGCGTAGAGCAGCCCCGGTGCACAACCGACCACGATGCACCAGATCGCGGCGATCGCCATCGCCAGCAGCATGTTCCAGCTCGGTTCGCGCGGCCGCAGGCCGGAATCGTGCGCGAAGAACGCGAAGAACGGGATCTTGATGCCGGCGTGGTGGAACACGCCCGCCGACGCGAACAGCAGCAACAGCCAGACCACCTCGTGGCCCTGGTCGAGCGCCGCGGTCATCACCATCGACTTGCTGACGAAGCCGCTGAACAGCGGGAACGCCGAGATCGACGCGGCGCCGACCATGCAGAACGTCGCCGTCTTCGGCATCGTGCGCCACAGGCCGCCGAGTTCGTTGCCGCCGATGCGACCGGTCTGCTGCAGCACGGCCCCCATCGCCATGAACAACAGGCCTTTGAACACCACGTCGTTGCAGGCGTGCGCGACCGAGCCGGCGAGGGCGAGGTCGGTGCCCAGGCCGATGCCGCAGACCATGAAGCCGACCTGGTTGACCAGGCTGTAGGCCAGCACGCGGCGCAGGTCGTTCTCGATCACCGCGTAGAAGATCGGGAAGCACGCCATCGTGGCGCCGACGTAGACCAGTTCGTCGACGCCGGCGAACAGCCGGGCGAGGCCGCAGACGGCCACCTTGGTCGTGAACGCCGACAGCCAGACCGTGCCGGTCGGCGTCGCCTCGGGGTAGGCGTCGGTGAGCCAGCTGTGCGCGATCGGGAAAGCCGCCTTGATGCCGAGCGCCAACAACAGGCACATCGCACCCGAGTCGTCGAGCGACAGCGGCGCGAACGCGGCACTGCCGGTGGCTTGCACGCGCAGCCAGGCGCCGGCGGCGAGCAGCAGCCCCGATGCGAGCTGCCAGTACAGGTAGCGCAGGCCGGCGCTGCGGCTGCGTTCGGTGCCACGCGCCCAGATCAGGAACGTCGACGCGACCGCCATCACCTCGACGGCGACGAACAACGAGATCAGGTCGCCGGCAGTCGCCGCGGCGACCGCGCCACCGGCGTACAAGAGGCTGCAGGTGGTCTCGGTGCGGTTGGTGACGTGCAGCGAGAACAACGACAGCAGCGTCGCGGCGGCACAGAACAGGCCCGCGAACACCGCGCCGAGGCCGTCCGGGCGGCACGGCACCATCTCGATGCCGGCGAGTTGCACCGTCCAGGCGGTGGCGTTCGCGGTGCCGACGCCGGACCAGCCGAGCAGCAGGGCCACCCCGGCCAGCGGCGTCAGCAGCATCACGACCGGCCGCAGGCGCGCCGGCAACAGCAGCACCAGGGCCGCGCCGAGCACGAACGGCACGAACGGGGCCAGGTCACCGAGCATCGTAGTAGTCCTCCGGCCGCATCAACACGCGCCGCAGCGCCCGCGCCGCCAGCACCAGCAGCACGCAGGCGACGAACCCGTAGAAGCCGTAGAAGCCCGGCACTTCCTCGATCGCCAGGATCGTGTGCCGATGGTGCACCAGGTCGACCAGCAGCAGTGCCACGCAGACGGCGAGGAAGATCGCGAAACCGCGGCCGCGCCGCGGCCCGGCAGTGCCGGCATGGGAATGGCCGTCGGGATGGGTCATGGCACGATCGACTGCAGCAACCGCTGCACGGGCCCGAGCAGGAAGAAGCCGAGAACGCACGCGGCGGTGGTGATCAGCATCGCCAGGCGGCACGGCCACGGCGCCTCGTGGGCGTGCGCGCCGCCGTGCGCACCGGGCGAATGCGCATCGTGGTGCGCGCCGGAATGGTCGGCGTGGTCGCCGGGCGCGGCGTCGTCGGCAGGCGCCGGCTTGCCGAGGAACGCCCCGACGACGACCGGCAGCAGGTACGCGGCGCTGAGCAGCGAACTGCCGAGCAACAGCAACAGCGGCAGGGTTCGCCCGGATTCGGCGAGACCGACACCCAGCCACCACTTGCTCCAGACGCCGGCGAACGGCGGCAGCCCGACGATGCTGAGTGCCGCCAGACCGAAGCACCCGAACGTGAACGGCATCTGCCTGCCCAGCCCACGCGCCCCGCGCACGGTCGCGACATGGGCACCGACCAGCAGCGCACCCGCACCGAAGAACAGCGTGATCTTGCCGAACGCGTGCGTGACCATGTGCAGACCGGCCCCGACCACGCCGGCCGCCACCGCGGTGCAGGCACCGGCGACGATGTACGACAGCTGCGCGATCGTCGACCACGCCAACCGCGCCTTCAGGTTGTCCTTGCCGATCGCCACCGCCGACGCGAACAACATCGTCACGCCGGCCACCCAGGCGATCGGTTCGGCCGCGCCGAGCGAGCGCAGCGAGTCGACGCCGAACACGTAGACGACCACCTTCAGCACCGCGAACACGCCGGTCTTGACCACCGCCACCGCGTGCAACAAGGCGCTGACCGGGGTCGGCGCGACCATCGCCGCCGGCAACCACAGGTGGAACGGCATCAACGCCGCCTTGCCGATGCCCAGCGCGAACAGCGCGAACAACCCCATCGCCGCACCACTGCTCAAGCGACCGCTCGCCGCCGCGTCGGCGAGCAGGCCGCCGGCCACGAACGTGCCGTCGCCGGCCACCGCGTGCGTCCAGACGATCGCCGGCAGCAGCAGCCCGATCGAGCTGGTCAGCAGGATGCCGAGGTAGATGCGCCCGCCGCGCCGTGCCGCCGCGGTGCCGGCGTGCGTGACCAACGGGTAGGTCGCCAGCGTCAGGGCTTCGTACCCGCAGAACAGCGTCAGCAGGTTGCCGGCCGCCGCCGCGAACAGCACCGCGCCGATCGCCAGTGCGAAGCAGACGAAGAAACGCGTCTGGTTGCGTTCGCCGTGCCCGCGCATGTAACCGATCGAGTAGATCGTCGTGACGATCCACAGGAACGACGCCAGCACCGCGAACAGCGCGCCGAGCGGTTCGAGTTCGAGCCGCAGGGCGATGCCGGGCAGCGGTTCGGCGAGATGGACGGCCGGGCGTCGGCCGTCGGCGACCGCCGCCAGCAGCGCGCACGCGCCGACGAAGGTCGCACCGCCACCGACGAACGACATCGTCTCGCGCAGGTTCGGGCGCGCACCGCACCAGCCGACCAACAGCGCGGTCACCAGCGGTGCGAGCAGCGTCACGAGCAGCAACGGCACGTCGCTCATCGCGGCCCTCCCACGGTCGACAGCAGGCTGCGCACCGCGTCCCCGGCGAAGCCGACGTTGAAGTCGGTCCAGACCCCGAACACCAGCCCGAGCAGCACCAGGGCCCACAGCGGCGCGAACGCCAGCTTCGGCACGGCACCCGTCGCCGCCGGCGCATCGTCGGCCGGCGCCTGGAAGTACATCGCCTCGACGAGCCGCCACACGTAGACGACCGCCAGCAGGGAGCTGAGCAGCACCACCGCGATCGCCCACCCCATGCCACGTTCCAGCATCGCCTCGACCAGCAACCACTTGCCGACGAAGCCGCAGGTCAGCGGCATGCCGATCAGCCCGAAGCCGCCGATCGTGATCGCCGCGGCCGTCCACGGCATCGCCTTGCCGAGGCCGCGCAGGTCGGCGAGTCGCAGCGTGCGGCGGGTCGCGCCGAGCTGCAGCACCACCGCGCCGAGCGCCAGGAACAACCCGGCCTTGACGACCGCGTGGTTGGCCAAGTGCGAGACCATCGCCGTGAGACCGGTCGTCGACGCCAGGCTCAACCCGGCGACCATGTAACCGACCTGGCCGATGCTCGACCACGCCAGCACGCGTTTGGGTTCGTCCTGGAACACCGCGGCCAGCGAGCCGGCCAGCGCCCCGACCAGCCCGAGCCCGAGCAGCAGCTGGTCGAAGTGCAGCGACGAGAAGCTCGCCGACGGCGCGAAGATCGTGAAGAAGAACCGCACCCACAGGTACAGCGCGACCTTGGTCGCGGTACCGGCCAACAGCGCCGAGACCGCCGCTGGCGCGGTCGCATACGCGCCCGGCAGCCACAGATGCAGCGGGAACACCGCCGCCTTCAGGCACAGCCCGACCGCGACGAACGCGAACGCGGCGCGCACGCCGCGCGTGTCGGCGACCGGCGGCAGGCGTTGCGCCAGATCGCCCATGTTGAGCGTACCGGTCGCCAGGTACAGCAAGCCGATGCCGATCACCAGGAACGTCGCGCCGAGCGTGCCCATCAACAGGTAGCGGAACGACGCCATCAGGCAGCGCCGTTCGCCGCCGTGGGCAACCAGCACGTAGCCGGACAGCGAGGCGATCTCGAGGAACACGAAGACGTTGAACACGTCGCCGGTCACCGCGATGCCCATGATGCCGGTCACGCACAGTTGCCAGCAGGCGAAGAACAGATCGCGGCGCGCGGTGACCAGTTCGTGCCGTGCGACCACCGCCGCGTACACGGTGGCGGCGAGATTGACGCCGGCGACGACCACCAGCACGAACGCGTTCAACGCGTCGAGCCGGTACTCGATGCCGTACGGGATCGCGATACCGCCGACCAGGTAGGAGATCGTGCCGTGCTCCTGCACGGTCTGCAGCAGCACGATGCCGTTCGCGAACGCGTAGACGGCGACCAACAGGCTCACCGCGGCCGCCGCGACCCCGTTGCGCAACAACACGCAGAGCGGTGCCGACATCAGCGGCACGACGATCTGCAGGATCAGGCCGTCGGTCATCGGCCCTCCATCGCGCGCACGTCGTCTTCCTCGACGGTGCCGTAGGCACGGTGGATGCGCACCACCAGCGCCAGGCCGAGCGCGGTGGTCGCGACGCCGACCACGATCGCGGTCAGGATCAGCACCTGCGGCAGGGGGTTGCTGTACACCTTGGCGCCCTCGACGAGGATCGGGGCGGTGCCGCCGTCGACCTTGCCCATCGACACGTAGAGGATGAACACCGAGGTCTGGAAGATGTTCAGCCCGACCAGCTTCTTCAGGAAGTTGGGGCTCTGGATGGCCACGTAGAGGCCGAGCATCATCAGCAGCACCACGATCCAGTGGTTGTAGTGACCGAAGAACTCGGCGAAGGTCATGGTCCGTCCTCGTGCACGTCGGCGCGCTTGGGCAGTACGTCCGCGAAGGTGAAGAAGATCGTCACCATCACCGAGGCGACGGTCACGCCGACGCCGATCTCGACGAGCATGATGCCGAGGTGCTGGCCGGCGACCTGCGACTTCATCAGCACGTCGTAGTCGAGGAAGCGCCCACCGAGCAGCAGCGTCGCGACGCCGACCCCGGCGTAGATCAACACGCCACCGGCGACGAGCCGTTCGACGACCGGCTCGGGCGCGACCTCGCGCGCCCTGCGGATGCCGAAGATCAACGCGTACAGCACGAACGCCGACGCGAAGATCACCCCGGCCTGGAAGCCGCCGCCCGGACTGATCTCGCCGTGCCCCTGCACGTACATCGCGAACATCAGGATCGCCGGCAGGGCGATCTTGCAGACGACGCGCAACACCAGATGGTCAGGCATCCGCGCCTCCCGACCGCCGCCCGGCCCCGCCGTCGATCGACCCCGCTTCGCCTTCGATCGGCGTCGTCGACTTGCGGCGCAACCCGGACAGCAGCGCCAGCACGCCGATGCCGGCCGCGAACACCACGCTGGTCTCGCCGAGCGTGTCGTAGCCGCGGTAGCTGGCCAGCACCGACGTGACGATGTTCGGCACCCCGGTCTCGCGCATCGCGGCCTCGAGGTAGTACGGCGCCACGTGCTTGTGCACCGGCGAATTCGGATCGCCGAGCACCGGCAGGTCGCCGAGGCCGTACAGCAGCACGCCGGCGGTCAACAACACGACGACCAGCGGCAACAACGGCTTGCGGCGGTGCGCACGTTCGGAACGGCCGACCAGGCTCAGCGTGACGATCATCAGCGCGGTCGAGATGCCCGCCCCGACCGCCGCTTCGGTCATCGCCACGTCGGGCGCGTCGAGCACGACGAACAGCATCGCCGACAGCAGGCTGTAGATGCCGAACATCATCACGACGCCGAACAGGTCGCGCATGCGCGCCACCGCGACCGCGACCGTCGCCAGCAGCGTCAACAACGCCACGTCGAACAGGATCGTCACGAGCCACCCTCCTTCTCGACGCTCGGCGTCGCCGGCGGCTCGACCGACAGGTCCGGCGCGACGCGCGGCTGCTCGCCGGCGGCGCGCGCCGACTTCGACAGCGCGTGGCAGCCGGTCGTGCCGGTCAGCCACAGGAACGCCAACGTCAGCAGCATGCGCGAGGTCTCGGTCGAGAAACCGGCCATCAGCGACAGCCCGCCGAACACCAGCAGCGCCCCCAGCGTGTCGATGACCCCCGAGGCGTGCATGCGGGTGAACAGGTCCGGCATGCGGACCAGGCCGAGCGCCGCCACCAGCACCACCAACGCGCCGACCAGGGCGATCGCCGCACCGACGACTTCGAGCCAGCTCATCGCGCATCCTCCGGTCCGACGCCGAGATCGCCGCGTTCGACGTATTTGAGGACCGCGACGCCGACCACGAAGCTGGTCAGTGCGTAGATCATCGCGATGTCGAGGAAGTCGCTGCGCCCACTGACGAACGAGTACACCGCCAACCACAGCACGGTGATCGAGCCGAACGAGTTCGCCGCGAGGATGCGGTTCTTGACGGTCGGCCCGCGCAGTGCGCGCACCAACGCGAACGCCATCGCGACCACCAGCACGCCCAACGCGACCTGCAGCAGGAGCAGTTTCATGCGCTGCCTCCGCGCACCACCGGCGCACCGTCCGGCTGCACCATCGCCGCGACCCGGCGATCCATCTCGCCACCGAGCACGTCGACCGCTGCCGCTTCGGTCAACGCGTGCACGATCAGGTGCTCGTCGTGCACCTCCAGGGTCACCGTGCCGGGCGTCAGCGTGATGCAGTTGGCCAGGATCGTGCGCCCGAGGTCGGTGCGCTGCGCGGTCGGTACGCGCACGATGCGCGGCGCGATCCGCAGCGTCGGCCGCACCAGGATGCGCAGCACGTCGAGGTTGCTCTTCAGCACCTGCACCAGCAACCAGCCCCAGAACCGGAACGCCCGTGGCAGCAGGTGGATCGGGTGGCCTTCGGCGTCGACGGTCCGGAAGCGGTGGCTCAGCAGCACGACGATCGCGCCGGCCACGACCATGAAGCCGAGCAACAGCGGTTCCGTGCGACCGGAGGTCACCAACCAGAACAGGCACAGGAGCGCCGCAAGGCTGAGGGTGCGCACGGAAGGACGCTGCTAGGGGAACGGTCGCCGCGAACGGCACCCCTCGGATCGTCCGGGCCACGCGCCAGGCACCCCATGGCAAGGGCGACTCGCGCTCGGACCAGACCACGCGCCGGACCGAGGGGCAAGTCCTGCGCAGGAGAGGACTTCACTGCTTAGAAACTCGCCGGCGACAGGACAACCGAAACCGGGGGCAAGTTCTCAAGCTTTTTGTACCCACTTAGGGGTCCACCCCGAGTCACCGGGCCTCGCAAGTCTGCTATCCTGACGGTCGTTCGTCCCGCCCCAACCCCCGGCCAGCCCCGAGGATCGCCGTGCGCTTCCAACTACTCACCCTCGTGTTGTCTGCGGCCCTCGCCGCCCCCGCCGCGCGTGCCCAGGCAGCGCCACTGCAAAGCACCGACCAGACCCTCGCCATCGACTCGGGGTTCGTATCCAACTCCAATCCAGCCATGGACTTGCGTGGCGTCGCCGCACCCGTCTGGAGCACCCTGGTGACGGTGCCGGGGGCCAGCTGGGTGCGGCTGCAGTACAGCGGCATCCTGCTGTCCGGCGCCCCCGACCGCGGCAGCGACGGTTCGTACCTGAAGATCACCTCGCTGCGCGACGGCCAGTTCCAGACCCAGCACCTGGTCCACGTCGAGCAGTGGCAGATGACCTCGGCCTACTTCAACGGCGATGCCGTACTGGTCGAGATCTTCGCCTGCCCGGGCACCGGCGCCAACCGGCTGATGATCGGCAAGGCGACCGCCGGCCCGGTGGCACCGGTCGGCAACGACTCGATCTGCGGCACCAGCGACGACCGCGTGCTCAGCAACGACCCGCGCGTCGGCCGCCTGGTGCCGGTCGGCTGCACGGGCTGGCTGATCAACGACTGCAACAAGTGTTTCCTGACCGCCGGCCACTGCACCGGCATCAGCATGCAGGTGCTGGAGTTCAACTGCCCGCTGTCGTCGCCGACCGGGGCGATCGTGCACCCTGGCCCCCAGGACCAGTACGCGGTCGACTACTCGTCGGTGCAGAGCTCGGGCGGCAGCTCGAGCCCGGGCAACGACTGGGCCTACTTCGGGGTCTATCCGAACTCGACGACCGGCCTGACGCCGTACCAGGCCAACGGCGGCCAGGCGTTCACGCTGACCTCGGTCCCGCCGACGCCGAACAACCAACCGCTGCGCGTGACCGGCTACGGCATCGTCAGCCCGCCGGTCTCCGCGACCTGGGAACAGGTCCAGAAGACCCACGTCGGCCCCTACTCGGCACTGGTCGGCACCCGCGCCGAGTACCAGACCGACACGACCGGCGGCAACTCGGGCTCGCCGGTGTTCGGTGACGGCCTCAGCACTGCGATCGCGATCCACACCCACGGCGGCTGCACCGGCACCGGCGGCGCCAACCTCGGCACCACCGGCAACAACACCGCGCTGCAGGGTGCGCTGTCGTCGCCGCAGGGCATCTGCTTCTGCCCGCCGATCGCGTTCCAGTTCCCGAACCGGCTGCCGACCTCGGTGTCGCCGGCCGGCAACTCGACGATCCGCTTCCAGATCACCGGCACGTCGCCGCTGCAACCCGGCAGTGCGATGTTCCACTGGTCGACCACCGGCTCGAGCTTCCAGCAGGTCGCGCCGACCGACCTCGGCAACAACCTGTTCGAGGTCACCGTGCCGCAACTGAGCTGCCAGGACACGCTGTACTACTACTTCTCGGCCCAGGACAACGTGCTGCAGAACTACGTCAGCCCGCTCGGCGCGCCGCTGAACTCGTACTTCGCGACCGTCGCGACCAGCTTCGCCACGGTCCGCAACTACGACTTCAACACCGCCCCGCCCGGCTGGACCGTGGCCGACACCAACGTCACCGGCGGTTCGTGGGAACGCGGCACGCCGAACGACAACGGCGGCCCGCCCCTCGACTACGACGGCAGCGGCCAGTGCTGGGTGACCGGCAACAGCCAGGGCAACGACGTCGACGGTGGCCCGACGCGCCTTCTGACCGAGACCATCGACGTGTCCGCGGCCAGCAACGCGATCGTGCGCTACGCGCTGTGGTTCACCTGCAGCTCGGGCGAGGACCGGCTGGTCGTCGAAGCCACGCAGGACAACGGCACCACCTGGGTGCCGATCCAGACCTACGCACCGTTCCTCGGCTGGCGCCTGGAGGGTTTCCGTGTGCTCGACCACTTCCCGACGCTGGG
>DAIMFJ010000023.1:12423-29435 GCA_036724695.1 Planctomycetota bacterium | reverse complement strand
CAGAAGGCGCGGGGCTTCAGGAGGTCTCAGACGGCCGGGGCGAGGCAGCGACAACTCAACGACGCTGGACGGCTCGCCGCCCGGCTCGTGCTCGACCAGATCCAGCCCCCCGGAGGTGACCCATGCTCGACGTGACCGCCGTGCGCCAACAACTGGCGCGTGACCTGTTCCTGCAAGCTGCCATCCGCCTCGGCATCCTCGAATGGAACGAGGAATTCGGGGTGTGGACGGAGCTGATCACCGGCCAGACGCCAGTGACGCCCGCCGAGCACAAGAAGCTCCGCGAGGCGGCGCGGTGCTTCGCGGAACGGTGCATGGTCGTCGCGGATGCGGCGATCCAGCGCTTCCAGCAGCCGCTCTACGGCACCCCGAGCGACCGGCGCTTCGTGTGTCCGGAGTGCGGTTCGAAGGACGTCGAGCTGTGCTTTCCGGTGTGGGTCCGCGCGAACGAGATCGACGATCGTACGCAGTGGGACCTCGACGCCGAGGCGCAGCCCGAGCGCGACTCGGATCGTGGTTGGTGCGCCAAGTGCGCGACGAACGTGCTCGTACGCCGGGAGGCTGTCCATGGATCCTGACGCTGCCCGACGGCGCCTCGTGCAGCTCTCCGAACGACTGGTCCAAGGCGACGCCGAGGACCTCGACTGGACGGCGCTGCAGGCAACTGCGAACGAGCTTGCCGAGACCTTCCTTGGTCTCGACGAGTGGCTGCAGAAGCAGGGCTTCCTGCCCCGTGCATGGAGTTCCGAATCGCGCGCCGTGCAGGATCTCGTGCTCGCGTCCACCGCCCGCTCGATCCAGCGCGAGCTGGACGGTCGGGTCTGGACGCCAGGCACTCTCGAAGCCATCGCCGACCACCTGCGTCACGCCGGACTCGAGATCCGCGAGCCAGGGACGGACGAGGTGCAGCCGTGACGCACCGGCTGGTGCTTACCGAGGCCGATGTCGGCACGATCGCGTTCGTCGGCGACCGCTACTCGTGGTCCGCCGCCTTGCTCGCCCTCGATGTCGGCGAGAACGAACTGACCGAGCCTGAGGCCTGGCGCATCAAGGAGGCGTTCGAGAGCGACATGGAGGGGGGCCACTCGCCCTTCCCGATGCTCGACGAACGCTCGGAGCTGTACGGCAAACTCGTAGCGTTCTGGGACCGGATCGTCTGACCGGTCCGGCGGTTGAGACCCTTTCAGGTTCACCTGGCACGGACTCCCGCCCTTTCTTCCTGGGCATGGCTCGGATGGGTTGTGGAACGCCGTCGGCGAGCTACCGGCAACCGGCTCAGGCGCGAGGACCGCGCCGACCGGCGCATGTGGTCGTCGAAGAACATTCTCGTGCGGTCGTCACGGTCCCCGCACTGCCTTCGCTCTCGGTTGCCTACCCCTCGCCCTTCGAGCGGTTTCCCGCGGCGCTTAGGCCCCGGGTAAACCGGGGGGCCTCAGCTTGCGGGCGAGTGCACCGACTCGCGTTCGGGCCTGCAGGGGGTTGGAGAGAGGTTGGAAGAGGGGGTTGGTGGTGTGCACGGTGGCAGCCGTGCTGGATCTCGACGGCTTCGCCCGAACGGCCTTGCCCTGCAGGTTGGGCGGCGCGGAGAGGGCTAACGCACTCTGCGGTTGCGATGGCTTCTATCGTCCGAGGCTTGTTGACGTGCCAGCGAGGAGCCGTACGCTGGTTGTCGGAATATGCTACGCGAGCGGGACTTGCGCCTGATGCGTGGCGAGTCGAACACCCGTGCCGGGGTTGTCCGCCTGGACGTGAAAGCTTGACTCTCCTTCTTCCCCTTTTCCCGAAGCTCTCCCCGGCACTCTCTTCCACTCATGACCGACGCGCGCAAGGAGCTGGCCACCAGGATCGTCGATGGGCTGGCCGGCTACTTCCAGTTTGTCCACGCGTCGCGCCTTCTCGACATGCCAGGCGAGGATACGGCGCAGTTCGTCATGTGCCAGGTTCTCCAGGCGCAGCAGGACTACCGAGTCACCGTGAGCGACTCGCCTACCAACTGGACCGGAGGCCAGCGCGTCGACGCCGGGCTGCTTGGTCGGTCTGTTGATGCGCAGGTTTGGTACGGCGTCGTCGAAGTGAAGTGGATTACTTCGAGCGTGCAGCGCGAGACGGCGCGATGCTCGATTCTCGAGGACTGTGCCCGCGTGGCCTCGGTCGTAACCGGGAACCTCAACGCCAAGCTCGTGGTCGTGGGGTTCACCGACGACATGGTCCGAGAAGTCTTCGATACCGTGCATCCCAGGGGAGGAACACCTGAAGTGCAGCGACAGTTCTTCGCCACCATGCTGCAGCGCACCATTGGCAGCCCGATTTCGAAGTCGCACGACGACCTCCTGAAGGCGTTCCCGAACTACCAATCGCGAGTGCCAACGAACGCCCAGTTCACGGCCGGACTGGTCGTAAGTCTTCTGGCTGAGGCCAGCATCAGGAGTGGTGCGGACTCGGTCGGGCACGTCTTCGCCTGGCAGGTGAATCAACGGCCAGGGCGCCCGCCTGGGGCTGGAGCACTTGTGCCGGGCTCGACCCCGTAATCCACACGCTCGTTCCCCCGAACCCTCCGTTTCCCTGCGACCGCCAAGAAGGCAGAGCCTCGTGCAACCGACGAAGAAGAACCTCTCTGAGCTGTTCGGCCAGCCTCGTCTCCACGTCGTCCCGCTTTTCCAACGACCCTACGTCTGGAGTCTCGAGAAGCAGTGGGAGCCGCTCTGGCTCGACATCGAGGAACGCGCGCTCGCCGTGCTCGAGCAGATGCGCACTGGACCGCGCGGACCGCTTCCGGCGCACTTCCTGGGAGCCATCGTCACCAGCCAGGTCCGGACCTACGGCCTCGAAATCGACAAGCGAGAGGTCATCGACGGCCAGCAACGATTGACCACGCTTCAGGTCCTCCTCGCGGCGTTCCGGGACTACCTTGTCGGTCGCAACGACACGCTGCATGGCACGCTCACACGGCTCACGGAGAACGCCGGTGTGCCGAACGCCGAGGAGAGGAACAAAGTCTGGCCAACGAACTCGGACCGCGAGGTCTACGTGAAGGTGATGACGGCTCGGTCGCCAGAGACGCTCGAGGAGTTGTTTCCGTTGCGTCGACGGAAGTATCAGCGCCAGCCTGACCCGCGTCCATCCTTGGTCGAAGCCTACCTCTTCTTCTACCGTCGCATCGCGAGCTTCTGTTCGTCGACGGAAGCGAATGGAGATGTGGGCACGCACTCGGACGAGCACGCGGTCGCTCTCTTCGAGACGATCGGCCAGCACTTGCAGATCGTCCACATCGACCTCGAGGAGACCGACGACCCGCAGGTCATCTTCGAGACGCTGAACGCCCGCGGCGAGCCCCTCCTCCCCTCGGACCTCATTCGGAACTTCCTGTTCCTTCGCGCGAACCGGCAGAAGCTGGACTCCGTTGCGCTCTACGAGGCGTGGTGGAAGGACTACGACGAACGGCTTGCGGAGGACGACGACGACCGCGAATCACGCTTCTGGAAGCGCACGGAACGGCAGGGCCGACTACGGCGACCGCGGCTCGACCTGTTCCTCTTCCACTACCTCCAGCTGCTGTCGGGCCGCGAGATCGCCATAGGGCATCTCTACCAGGAGTTTCGCAAGTGGTGGGGTGCTCCGGGCGCGGCGGAACGCGACGTCGAGGCCGAACTCCGCGAGATGCGGCACCTCAGCGACGGCTTCGCGGCTTTGTTCGTTCCCAAGGGCGAGTCGCGCGAAGCGACGTTCGGGCGACGCCTGAGGGTGCTCGACACCAGCACGGTCTACCCCGTCGCACTCTTCCTGCTCGTGCACTCGCGAGGGCGCGTCGTGAAGGATGACCTCCCCGGCATCCTCGCGGACATCGAGTCCTACCTTGTCCGACGCCTCGTCACGGGCGCAACCACGAAGAACTACAACCGGTTCTTTCTGGCCCTTCTGGCGCAGCTCCGCCAGGCGAAGAGCATCGACCGCGCCAGTATTCGCAGCTACCTCGCCAGCGCGACGGGCGACAGTGCGTGGCCCGACGATCGAGCTTTCGAGCGAGCGTGGTTGTCGGTTCCTGCCTACTACGAGATGGGACCCGCGCGCACGGCGATGGTACTCGAGGCAATCGAGCTTCGACTGAAGACCACGAAGCAGGAAGGGTTGCCACTGCCCGAGGTGACCGTCGAGCACATCCTGCCTCAGGAGTGGGAGGCAGCTTGGCCGCCGCCAGCCGGAACGCCTGATGACGGCGACGAGGATCTGATCGCCTGGCGGAATCGGGTGCTTCACACCTTCGGCAACCTCACGTTGCTTGCCCGGGAACTCAACAGTTCGGTGAGCAACGATTCCTACGCGAAGAAGCGCCCCGACATCGCAAGCCAGAGCGAGCTGCGACTGAACACTTGGTTCCAGACCCATCTCGAGTGGGGTGAGCCGCAGATCATGGAGCGGGGTGCGCACCTCCTGTCGGTGGCGAAGGAAGTGTGGCCTGGGCCGTGAGTCATCGCTCTACGGCTTGCGGTGCACGTCCGCCCCGTCGTAAGTGATGCGTCCCGTGCATGGGGCCCCGATTTCCTCGATGTCTGGGATCAGCCCCATGGTCCGCACGAGTGCGAAGGCCCGAACCTCGGCATCGGGAAACGCCTCCTGCACGCGGGACGCTGCTGCGATCAGCGTTGCGCCCTTCGTGACGAAGTCGTCGACCAACGTGATGCGACTTGGTCGGTCCAGCAACTCGGTCGTCACGCGCATGGAATCGTAGTGCTGCTGCGGCTCTGGGCGCTCGCCCGGCGCGGCGAAGGCCGACTTCGGGACGGCCTTCGTTCTCTCCAAGCAGGAGAATACCCGCGCGCCCAGGCCTCCTTGCACGAGAGCTTCCGCGAGCAGCTTCGCGGGCCAGAGCGCGTCCTTGCTGTAGAGCGGCGCCCGGCGCGGGGTCGGAACGAGCACGACATCCGGGGCGAGGAATGCAGCGACGAGTTCCGGCGGCAGGAACGGTCGGAGGTGCTCCTCGACCGACCGGAGGAACTCCGAGTCTCCGCGCTTCAGCGGGTCGCGCACCTGCTCGCGCGACTTCTTGGACTCCGGTGCCTGGCCGCGCGGCGAGTAGACGAGAGCCGATGCGAACAGGACCTCAGAAAGCAAGCTCGCTCCGCGCCCGGCCGGGGATCTCGGCGAGAGCCTCGTCGAGGTTCTCACGCGACAAGACCTCGGCCCCGAAGCCGATCATCTCGCGGGGCCAGGTGAGTTCGGCTCGATTCACTAGCGACTCGAGCAGGTACAGCGGGCGCCCCAGGCGCAGAGCTTCCCAACCCTGGTGCAGGGTGCCGCTCCCCTCGCCCGCCTCCACGATGATGGTCGCATCGGAGAGAAGCGCCATCGTCCGGTTGCGCATCGGGAAGGCCTTCGCTCCGGCGCGCATGCCGGAGGGGAACTGCGACACCGCGAGGTGTTCCCGCATGATGCAGGTCTGGAGTTCTCGGTTCTCGGCCGGGTAGCAGACGTCGAGCGGGGTCCCGAGCACGGCGATGGTGCGGCCCCCTGCCTCGATCGCGGTCTTGTGGGCGATGGCGTCGACGCCTTTCGCGAGACCGCTCACGACCGTGATGCCACGTTTGGCCAGGGTCCCCGCGAGGGCTCGAGCGCGCTCGCCTCCCTCGGGCGACGGTTCACGCGTCCCGACGATCGAAATACGGAGCCCGGAGCGGAGCAGGTCGACATCCCCGGCGACGAACAGGGTCTTGGGCGCGTTCTTCTGCTCGACACTGTTGAGGGTGCCGAGCAGCTCTTCGGGCTTCCACTGGTCGTAGTTCTTGGGTCCGAGGTTCACCATCGGGCGGCTCCGTAAGTGCGCTTGCTAGCAAGCATTGCTCATGGCTCGGTGGAAACGCAAGCATAACCCGGTGGCCGATCGCGCGCGGTCCCAGCGGGGCGATCCTGGTCGGCGATGTTGGCGCTGGAGTGCTCGAACACCCGCACGTTCCGCCGCTCGAGCCGCAGGCACCACTTCGACAGCTGCGCGAATCCTGCGGCCTTCCTGACCCGGTTCACCTCCCGGAAGATGGCGAGCAGCTGGCGCCGGATCGGCGCGTAGGGCACGAACGGCACCTGCTGGAACGCGGCCTCGACGGTCTCCCGGCGTCGGTGCTTGGCCAGATCGACGAGGTAGGCCTTCAGCTCCCGGTAGCGCCGCTGGTCGATGCGGACGCTGGCGTGCCCGCCACGGTACGAGATGGCGTAGCCGCCGACCCGGATCGGGGTGCGGCGGGCGTCTCGGACGTTCGCATGCTCGAGGCGGAAGAAGTTCTCGTGTTCGCCCGGCGTCGCCAGGATCACCCACGTCGTCTCGAACCGGACGTAGAGGAGGTTCGCCTTGCCCTGCGCCTTGCGCCGGGCGCGAGCCCACTTCGAGATGTCGATGCCGTAGGTCCGCACCAGCTTCTCGTCGACGGTGGCCGGGTCCTTGCCGACCGGCACCCGGCCCATGACGTAGAGCACGTAGCCTCGGCTGACGGCCGCGACGGCGACCTGCTGCACGAAGCCTTCCAGCGATGTCGCGACGACGCGCTCCAGTTCGCCCTCCGTTCCAAGGGTGCAGGATGTTCATGGGCACATCCCGCGAAAGCCACGGACCTTCTCGAGCACTTGGCAGCGCCCGTGAACCTCGATGCGAACCTTCTTGACCGTCTTCCGAACCTCCTCTCGCAACTGCTCTGGCGCGCGCGGGCCTAGGTTCTCAAGGCCCTGCGCGCAATCCATAGAGGTTGCGCATGAAACCGTCGCGGATGCGCACCACTGCCCGGCGGGCAGATCACGAGTGCGCATCCGCATTCCGCTGCCACAAGGGACCGGTTCTCCCGAACCAGTCCACTCTGGCCGCTTCGCGTCCATCCAAGGAACCAAGGCGCATGCCTTGGCACGTCATCCAGACGAGCTGTCGCTCGTCGCCGCTTTCGTCCCGGCTCTCGGCCCCAGCACCACCTGGGTTCCGCCGGACGAGCCACGACTACCCTGCCGTGCAAAGCCGGTGAGCGCCCTGTGCGCGCTCCCCTGCCCCGTGCGTCCCTTCGAACGCAGCATCGCGAACCTTCCGGTCCGTCCTACTTGCGGCACGCTCCCACTCTGCAGCAACCTCGGGGTGTCGCTCCCCGTGGTTCCGAAGCACCACTTCGGCAACTGCAGAGCTTCCCGCGTTAGTGCTCGACGTCGGACTCATGGTCACGTTGGTAGAGGGTGTGATCCCTCAGGCGTTGTCGCAGGTCGCCACGGTTCCCCGTGGGCCTGGTCACGTTCCGCGCCGTCGTCGCCATTCCGCTGCCAGCGTCCTACCGAACTCTCGGTCGCCGGACCTCTGGCCGACGGCTCAGGCGCGTCACGCTTTCGGGGAGCCGAACCTAGAAGCGCTCCCTTACCGTCGAACAACAGCCGTTCCCGGTGTGGTTCCGTCTCCATGCGTCCTTACTCGCAAGCCCTTCGGTCTCATCCTCGGGCCTTTCATGGTTGAGCTATTCGCCGTCGGCGTGCTTTCCGCCGATCGCCGGGATCGATGTTCCCGGCACCCGCCCGTTACCGGGCAGATGACTCCCCACGCGAGCAACGGTTGATCGGGCCGGACCTTCCGGCCCCGGACCCCCGTTGGTGGATTTGCACCACTTCGTCGAACACGGCCTTCCTCGACGGAAGGTCTGTCCGCGTCGCCCCGACTCGCTCGTGAGCGGCCAGGGCAACCTGTATTGGGTAGAACGTCGAGATTGGGTCTCTTGCAGCTTCAGGTCGCTTTCCATGCCCGATTTGATCTCCTTTCAGAGACGGGCCTTACTGGTCGGCACCGAAGCAGAACTTCGGAGAGCGTTTACTTCGACGAGCCCCCGTCGTGCTGGGCGAGCATGTCTCCATGCACCCAGCGCTACGAGCAGCCTCTTCTTGCAACGGGTTAGGTTGCACCGGTCCCTGGTTGGTAGCCAGGTTCGTGGCGAGGCTTCCCGACTGGATGACGTCAGCGCAACGTTTCGCGGCGATGACGAACCACCGGCCTTGCGGCCAGCAGGCCGAACCTAGCACAGCCGAGAACGGCGTTTCAATCCGCGTTCGCAGGGCCGCGGCGGGGCCGGGAATCGGCCGGCAGCCCAGCTGGTTGGCGGGCTCGCATCTATAGAGGAAGAGCCGTCATGCCCTCTCCCGACGACACTCCAGCGAACGACTTACCTGCCCCGCGGCCAAGCCGCGAGCTGCCGGACGGCAACCGGGTCACGGTCCGCATCGTCGCCCGCGCTCGCGAGCGCCTCCTCGAGCTGGGCTTCGATCCGGCCGACGCCTTCCCGGCTCGGCTGGTGCGCGACCTGGTGCCGAAGCATGGACAGCGCCGCATGTGCCTCGAGACCGTCTACCGCGCGATCGCGCGCGGCCAGCTCGAGGCGACCCGGATCGGACGGGAGTGGTTCACGACGATCGAGGGGTTCGCGGCCTGGGTGTCGCGCCGCACCCATGGTGCCGGTCAGGTCGTCGACGCGGACTGGATGCCTGCCGTTGAAGACGTGCACTCGGCGGTCCGGTCGCGGTTGCGGCGGTCGCGGGGTCGCAGCGCCTGAGATGCCCGCGATGCAGTCGACGCGGTCGACGCATGCATTGACTGCAACGACTGCTTCAGGACCGGTCGCGGGGTCCCGAGCGCAGCCGGACCGGCCGCTCGGTGATCGGGATGTCCTTCTTACGGAGTTCGGCCTCGAGCAGATCGAGTGCCCAAGACAGCGTTTGACCGAGCGAGGCGTCCTGCTGCTCCGCCGCCGTGATCGCCATCGTCAGCTGCCGTGCCTTCTGGCCGACACTGGTCGGGACCGACAGCGTGGTGCGCTGGGCACGGGGCGAGAAGGCCGCTGGCCGGTTCCTGGAGACGAGATTCTTCACCGACCCATAGTCCGGCATGGATCCGGTCGTCGCGGCGCTCCTGGGCGCGTGCTCGACCGCGACCGGTTCGAGGGCGAGGTTGCCTTCTTCGGGCGCCTCGGTGGCACTCGAGACGGCCATCTGCAGACGACGCACGAGGTTCGCGTCGACGGTTCGGGTGGCACGGGGTCGGTTCATGGGGTCTCTCCTTCTTCGCTACCTACAGTCGAAACTTGGGTCGCGCGTCGCCGCCGGAGCGCTATCCACTGCATTGCAGTCAACGACCGCATCACGTTCGTCGACTTCGATGCCTGCAACTGGCACGGTCGGCGCAACCTCGGCGTCAGCGCCGCCGCTCATGCGTCCGAGCAGCTCCTCGGCAAGCGACACGATCGACTCGTTCACCGGCGCCCGCTCGTCGAAGGGCAGGCCGGGCTGGAAGCCCTCGGCGATGGCTGCGGCCTTGGGGATGACGGTCGAGGCGAGCTGGGGTCCGAAGGCCGCGCGCAGCGTCTCGAGCGCGGTGACGCCGTGTCGGGTGTTCTTCTCCATGCGGTTGGCCACGATGGCGAGCACCGCGAGGTCGGGGTTGGCGACCTGGGTCTCGGCGACGGTGCGCACGGCGCTTCCCAGTGTGCGGACGCTCGAGTCCTCGCAGATCGTCGGGATCAGCGCATGCGGGCAGCTCATGAGGGCCCCGAACGTGAAGGGGCCGAGGGAAGGCGGGGTGTCGACCAGGAGGAGGTCGGCGTCCAGTTGATCCAACGTGCCGAGGCTGCGGACGACCTTGGTGACGCCGAGCGGATCCGCGAGCAGCTGGGACTCGGTCACCGAGAGCATCTCGGCGCAGCCGACGACCGAGAGACCGTCGACGCAGGAGGGGACCGCGAGGTCGGCGATGTCCTGGCCCTTGAGCAGTCGTTCGGCAAGCGCGCGTGCATGCGCGGTTCCTTCGGGCACCAACACCCGGGTGGTGCTCGCCTGCGGATCGAGGTCGACGACGAGCACGCGGAGCCCGCTCCGGGCGTACGCCGCCGCGAGTAGGCAGGTGAGGGTGCTCTTCCCGACGCCGCCCTTGCGGGCGATGGTGGCGATGCTGTTTCTCCTATTGCGTGTTGGCTCCATTGACTGCAACACTTGCATTGCAGTCATTCATCGGTCAACGGGGAATCTTCATGGCACTTCGCGCGGCACCGCCGCAGGACAACCAGCTCGAGCTGTTCTCAGCGATGTTCACCGACATTGCGACGCGCGACGCACGCGAGACGATGGAAGTGCCGTTTCTGAGCTTGTCGAAGAACCCACGGTTCGAGCCGATCCGGTTCGAGTCCGAGAACCTGAGCATTACCGTCACCGGCGGCGAGCCGTACGGCATCGCCAACATCTGGGACTGGGACCTGGTGCTCTGGTTGCTCTCGCAGATCCGCCACTCGCTGGACCTGGGCTTGCCAGCTTCGAGGCGCGTTCGCTTTCATCGGCAACAGTTCTTGAAGGACGCGCGTCGCGCGGACGGCGGCGCGTCCTACGCACGGCTCGAGGAGAGCATCGCCAGGCTGAAGAACACGACTGTCGTGACCACGATCCGGGCGAAGGGCAAACGGACGACGATGTTCAGCTGGATCGAGTACGCAGAGATCGAGCGCGACAAGCAGGGCAGGATCGCGCATGCCATCGTCGTGCTCCCCGAGTGGATCTTCGAGGCGATCTCGAACAAGAACCTCGTGCTCTCGCTGCACCGCGACTACTTCCTGCTAACCGGTGGCCTGGAGCGCTGGCTCTACCGCCTGATCCGCAAGGGAGCTGGCCGAAACCCTGGTGGCTGGAAGTGGCGCCTGCGCACGCTTCACGAGCGATCGGGCAGCACCCGCGACTACAAGTACTTCGCACGGGACATCCGCGACATCGCCGCGCAAGGCGAACTTCTCGGCTACACGCTGCGGGTCGAGGAGGAACGCGGAGAGACGATGCTGCACGCCGTCCAGTCTGGAGAGGCCCATGCACCGGTGGTGCTCGAGGAACCGCAACCGGTCGAGTCGGTGGCGTTCCTGCGCCTGAAGTCGGACACCTACGAGCGCGCGAAGTCGGAAGCTCCAGGCTACGACGTCTATGCGCTCGAGTCGGACTGGCGCGCAGCGACGGAGAAGAACGGACTCGACGTGAAGAACCCGGACGCCGCGTTCTTGGCCTGGTGTCGCGCCGTGCACCGGCGCAGCCCGCTCGCCGGGGTGTTCGATCGGGACGGAGTCCTGCCTGTGGATAAGTCAGCCTGAGCGACAGCTTGACGTCGTACTATCGCGCCACCCGACCTCGTACTATCGCGCCACCGTCGTCGTACTATCGCGCCACCGGACCTCGTACTATCGCGCCACCCGAATTCCGTATTCGGTAATGATGCCAGCAGCTTGGCGGACCGAAACTCTATCTAAACTATATCTAAACATCTTCTAAACGGGTCTGCCGGTGGCGCTGACCTGTGGATAGGTGGCTCGTGGGCTCGGATCGGCTTTTTAGGGTGTAGCTCGTTTCGTGGTGTGCGAGGGGCTGTGGTTCCGGAGGATTCTCCTGCGGGAAACTCGCCGTTCACTAAGATTGCTGCGACATGGAGTGGGCGCGGACGCAACGCTGTATGACTTGCGCTATCTGGCGGCCCGTGTGATAACTCTGCGAACATCGCCAACTGTGAAGAAGCCTAATGCAATTGGCGGTTACACCACCAATAGCATTAGGGGGCAGCATGAAGCAGGCAGGCCGAGAATCATCCAAGCGAACTAGGACTAGGGCGGCGTCACAAGGCGCTTTACCGAACAAGCGCGCAGCACTCGCAGATCTCGCTGCAGCATTGAACAATCTAAGCAACGTGCTGGTGAGTTTGGGGCGTTACGAGGACGCGTTGGCAGCCTGTGCGGAGGCGGTCGACATCAGACGGCAACTTGCGAATCTCCACGACGACAGCGGGCTATCCGGCGCACTGAACAATCTGAGTGCCATCCTCAATCAGCTGGGTCGATACGAGGAAGCGCTCGCTGCGTCCACCGAAACCGTCGAGCGGCGTCGCAAGCTTGTCACGAAGGCCCAAGCTTAGTGCACTTGACGATGGCGTGAATCCGTATGAGAGGAATGCGTGCTGTCGTGGCGCGTCTCCGAAGTCGAGTGATGGCCGGAGCGGTCAGAATAGGCGTGACAGTGGCTGACAGAGAAAGATCGGCAACCCGAGCTGCACTTGGTCGTCGTCTCCCAGTGACACCCTAGAACCGGCCTCATGTGGTCTTGGCCCGCTTGCGTTGGCCAATGCGTGGAAGCCTCGTCCCATGTGCGGTAGTCGACGGCGCCGTGCACCGCGCACTTTGCGGAAGTGGAGTTCGGGACCGCGGTCCACATCCATCGGGTATCAATGATGCGGGCCTCCGCGTCATTGCTTGAGGACACCTCATAGGCGAGAACGCGCTCAGACTCGTAGGCGTTTTCGATAAGCGAGAGAGCAGGGTCGCGGCCGAACAAGTGATACGAACGAAAGATGCCGACGCGACGGTGCTGCCCCATCGCGTGGAGGAGCCTAGCGGCGCGCTCGAGGTAGCGCAGTTCTTCCGGCGACAAGGGCGGCAGGTTCGTTCTCGAAGTGTACTCCAGTCCCACCCACGACGGGCCAGGTCCGTCTTCGGTTTCGAGCATCAACATCGCCGGAGATAGATCGGGCATCAGGCTAGCAGTGGCCGCTGTCGGGACTGTGCGAAGAGGCCATCGTGGGACGTCCGTGGTTCGCTCCACCATGATTTCGTCATCAGCAACCTCGAAGTGCTGGTGCAGCATGCACGCTCCAAATCGGTCCTCCAGATTCGAAGCGACGGTGATCTCACCCAGTGCCTGGACGGCGGCTTCTTGTTCAGCGCCGAACGTTCGGTGTGCTTCCAGAACCGGCGGCAAGCGAGAGTAATCGACTGCGCTGTGACGGCGAATAGTGGTTGGCATCGTGCAAGCGAAAGCTGTCCAGACTTCCGCGTCAAGCCGGGGTACGCGGCCGGACAGTGACGAATCGTTAGTTAGCCGCGCTGCGCCATCTTCTCGAAGACGGCCTTGAGGTTTCGTTCGATGTAGTGCTCAGTCATGCGCAGGCTCGCATGCCCCATGGCGAGCGAGACGGCGGCCTCGCCGAAGCGTTCCTCGCCGACGGTCGCGAACCGGTGCCGCAGCTGGTACGGGCTCCAGTAGGGGATGAGCTTGGCCTTGGCCGCCTCGATGCCGGTCTTCGCGGCGACGAGTAGGGCGTCGATCGCCGCGTCCGGTGCCTGGCCCTTCGGGAAGCTACGACGCAGCACCCGGCGCAGCCGTTGTTCCTCGGCAGCAAGGACCTTGTCGTCCTTCGATGTGGCGATGTGCAGGAACCGGATCGGCACGGCCGCGATCTCCTTCGCCGCCCGCTCACGGTTCGCTTCGTCGAGGAGCGGCAGGACGGCAGCCGCCACGTGTTCGCGAAGAAGAGCCGCATTCGCGGCGTCGACGCCACGGCGCACGGCCCGGGCGTAGGTGTTCACGTCGTAGCCCTCGCGCGGTGGGCGCACCCGTGCCTCGAGTGGCTTCGCCGTTCTGGCCTGCTGCGACGGCTGGACCTTGGTTCGCCGCTTCTGGCGCTGCTGGCGCCTGCGCGACTTCTCCGCACGCTGCGGGCTGAAGACGAAGTCGTCCGGCTCGAGCGGCGGCACGCGCTGCAGGAAGGGGCGGAGTGCCTCCTGGGCGGGCGCGAACAGCGGCACGAGCCGGGGCTTCCCGAGGTGCTGCGTCTTGTGGCGGCGTGGCTTGAAGGTCCAGACCTTCCCGGTCCGGTCGAGGTCGCTCGGTCGCATCTGCACGACCTCGCCGGGCCTGGCCCCGCTCTCGGCCTGGATGATCAGCATCGCGGCGATCTCGTGGGCGACGTGCGCGAGCACCGGCTCGACATGTTCCCACGGCACCGGGCGCCGACCAGGTCCCTCGGGTGCGGAGGTGCGACCGATGCGCAACCCCTCGACGGCGCGTAGGGACTCGTAGACGGCGGTCGGCACGAGTTCCTCGGCGACGGCCCACTTGAACATGCGCACGATCATCTGCACGCGGGCGTTGATCACCTTGCGGGAGAACCCGTCGCGCACCAAGTCGTCGCGCAGGTCGCGCAGCATGCGCGGACCGAAGCCCTCGAGCGGGCGCCTGCCGAACCGCTCGTGGAGCGGCAGCATCGCGCGCTCGATGTTGCCGATCGTCGCCTGCGAGTTCGCGTAGTAGACGTCGCAGTGCGCGAGGTAGGCATCGATCAGCGTGTCGATCGTGCTCGTCGCCGCCTTCTCGAGGCCTGGCAGCACGAAGTCTCGGCCTGCCTCGTAGGCTGCCCGCATCCCGTCGTAGTCCGCCTGAACGATCGCCTTGCTGGTCCCCTTGGGCCAGTAGCGCCAGCGACCTTCGTAGTCGATGTAGAACCTCTGCGTGCTCTTGTGGTAGCGGAGGTTGGGGAACGGCTTGCCTGGAGCCGTCGGCGCTGTTGGTTCGGATCCCATGGCCGCAGGTCTCGGACGACCATCGTCGTCGCTGCGGAGATGGGTAGTTCCGTGACCCAGGAGCTGCTGGGCTCGGCTCTGGCGAACTGCTTCGTGGCGGGCTTGGAACGCAAGTCGCCTACGCCGGGCGGCAGGAGTTTCGCGACGCATGAGGAGGCTCCATCTGGACGAGTGGTCAACGCGAGACCAACTTCCGGTGCTGAAACCTCTCCTCTCGGTCAACTCGCGTCGCGCTCACAACGCGACGAAACGAGTTAGATGGTGGGCCGTGCAGGATTCGAACCTGCGACTTCGACCTTGTGACGATCGCACTCTACCAACTGAGTTAACGGCCCGCCGAACGGCCCCGAAGGACCGCACCCGCGCGCGACCCGCCGGAGCGGGCCTCGCCGCAGCCCTATCGGACTGCGCGGGCGGAAAAACGTAGCGTCTGTCCAGCGAAAGGCAAGAGGTCTTCTCGCCCGCCGCCCCGTCCCCCCGAACCCCGCCGCCGCCCCGCTACCCCAGGGAACCCATCCCCCCGGAACCCAACCCCCGGCCCCCCGCCGCCTACCCATCCCCGAACTTGATCCCCTGCGCCAGCGGCAACTGGTTCCCCCAGTTCACCGTGCTCGTCTGCCGGCGCATGTACACCTTCCAGCTGTCCGAGCCCGACTCGCGCCCGCCGCCGGTCTCCTTCTCGCCGCCGAACGCGCCGCCGATCTCGGCCCCGCTCGTGCCGATGTTGACGTTCGCGATGCCGCAGTCGCTGCCGATCGCCGACAGGAACCGCTCGCTGGCCCGCACGTCGCTCGTGAAGATCGCACTGCTGAGCCCCTGCGGCACGTCGTTGTTCTTCGCGATCGCCTCCTCGACGCTCTGCACTGGCACCACGTAGAGGATCGGCGCGAACGTCTCCTCGCGCGAGACCGGCAGCACCGCGTCGCTGAGCACGATCGTCGGTTCGACGTACGCGCCGCCGGCGAGGGCCTTCTTCACCTTGGCGCGTTTGCCGCCGCAGAGCACCTTGCCGCCTTGCGCCTTGGCTTCGGCCACCGCGTGGTCGAACGCCTTCGCCGAGGCTTCGTCGACCAGCGGGCCGACCAGCGTCTTCTTGTCCAGCGGGTTGCCGATCGTGCACTGGCCGTAGGCCTTGACCAACCGCTTGGTCAGTTCGCCGACGATGCTCGCGTGCACGAACAGGCGCCGCGTCGTCGTGCAGCGCTGGCCGGCCGTGCCGACCGCGCCGAACACGATCGCGCGCACCGCCAGCGACAGGTCCGCGTCGGCGAGCACCGTGATCGAGTTGTTGCCGCCCAGTTCGAGCAGCGTGCGGCCGAAGCGCTGGGCGACCCGCGGGCCGACGATGCGGCCCATGCGCGTGCTGCCGGTCGCCGAGACCAGCGGCACCGTCGGGTCGTCGAGCAGCGCACTGCCGACCGTCAGGTCCGGGCCGATCACCAGGCCGACCAGCGCGGCGTAGTCCTTGCCGAGCACCTTGGCGGCGATCCTGGTCATCGCGATCGCCGTCAGCGGCGTCTTCAGCGACGGCTTCCACAGGCAGCTGTCGCCGCAGACCAGCGCCAGCATCGCGTTCCAGGCCCAGACCGCGATCGGGAAGTTGAACGCGGTGATGATGCCGACCGTGCCGAGCGGGTGCCAGGTCTCGCGCATCGAGTGCTGCGGCCGTTCGCTGGCGATCGTCAAGCCGTACAGCTGCCGCGACAACCCGAGCGCGAAGTCGGCGATGTCGATGCACTCCTGCGCTTCGCCGAGGCCTTCCTGCAGGATCTTGCCGGCTTCGAGGGCGACCAGCTTGCCGAGGTCCTCCTTGTGGGCGCGGAACGCCTCGCCGATCCTGCGCACGTACTCGCCGCGCTTGGGGGCCGGCAGTTCGCGCCAGCGCAGGAACGCCGCGTGGGCCGCCGCGCTGACCGCGGCGTAGTCCTTGGCGTCGGCCAGCGCGACCGTCGCGATCGGCTTGCCGTCGATCGGCGAGCGCACCACCAGGCTGTCGCCCTTGGTCTTGCGCCACGTGCCGTCGAACGCGCCGCTGTTGGTCTTGCCGATGCCGAGTGCTGCGAGGAAGGAGGAGGTCATGCGCACAGGAATGTGGCCGCGGCTGTCGCCCCGGGCAAGCGTCGAATGGGCCGGAAGCGGTTCCCGCGCCACGGGCTGCTGGGCGTAGGCCACGCCAAGCCAGTTCGCGCTTGCCCCGGCCGGCTGGCGCGGTAACTCAGTGCCGTGCTCGAACAGGTCCTGCTCGAACTGGCGCTGTTGTTCGCCCTGTGCGTCGGCGTCGCGGTGACCTTCCACCGCCTCCGGCTGCCGCCGATCGTCGGCTTCCTGGTCGCCGGCGTGCTGGTCGGCCCCAATGCCATCGGCCTCGTGCGCCACGAGGCGATGGTCCGCGAACTGGCCGAGGTCGGGGTCGTCGTGCTGCTGTTCGCGGTCGGTCTCGAGGTGCCGCTGACCCAGCTGGCGCGCATGCGCCGGACCATCTTCCTGCTCGGCGGCCTGCAGGTCGTCGGCACCGTGATCGCCAGTGCCGGCGTCGGTCTGGCGCTCGGGTTGGGTCTCGACCAGTCGATCTTCCTCGGCTTCCTGGTCAGCCTGTCGAGCACCGCGGCGGTCAGCAAGATCCTGGTCGACCACGGCGAGTTC
>DAIMFJ010000023.1:9990-12413 GCA_036724695.1 Planctomycetota bacterium | reverse complement strand
AGTTCGCCGCACGGCCGCCAGGCGCTCGGGATCTGCATCGCCCAGGACCTCGCCGTCGTGCCGATGATCCTGTTGATCCCGTTGCTGGCGAGTGCGCATGCGAACGCCAGCGGCGGCGGCAAGACCCTGTGGGGGGGCACTGGGCGACTTCGCGATGCTCGGCGCGGCGGTGGCGGTGGTGCGGCTCTTGCTCCCGCATGTGACCAACCTGGTGTGCCGGACCCGCAGCCGCGAACTGTTCGTGCTCTTGCTGGCGACGCTCTGCCTGGGCATGGCCGTGCTGACCGCGCACTTCGGCATGTCGCTGGCGCTCGGCGCGTTCCTGGCCGGCATCCTGCTCGCCGATTCCGACCACCACGGCCAGGCGGCGGCCGAGGTCGAACCGTTCCGCGATGCGTTCGCGAGCCTGTTCTTCGTGTCGATCGGCATGCTGTTCGACTGGCACGTGGTCGTCGAGGAGCCCGGGGCGGTGACCTTGGCGGTGCTCGGCGTGATCGTCGGCAAGGCGACGATCGTCGTGTTCGCGGCGTGGCGCTTCGGCCATCCGTTCTGGGTGCGCCTCCGCGCAGGGCTGACGTTGGCGCAGGTCGGCGAGTTCAGCTTCGTGCTGGCCCAGCTCGGTCGGCAGGTCGACGTGCTCGGCACGGCGGCCGAACGCATCTTCGTCGTCGTCGCGGTGGTGTCGATCGCGGCGACGCCGCTGCTCTACGCGCTCGGCGCGGCGTTGGCGCGGCGCGCGCGCGGCGGCGACGACGGCCGCGGCCAGAAGGGCGACGAACTGCACGACCACGCGATCGTGGTCGGTTTCGGGCCGACCGGGCGGGCGGTGGTGCAGGGCCTGCGCGCGCTCGGCCTGCCCGTGGTCGTCTCCGAGATGAACGCCAACACCGTGCGCGCCGAGAAGCAGAACGGCGTGCCGATCGTGCTCGGCGACGCGACGCGGGTGTCGACGTTGCGTTCGCTCGGCATCGAACGGGCGCACCTGCTGGTGCTGGCCGTCAACGACACCGCGGCGACCGCGCGCATCGCGCAGGTCGTGCGGCAGATCGCGCCGCACGTGCACGTCGTCGCGCGGGTGGTCTACAACACCGAGGTCGACGCGCTGCGCAAGGCCGGTGCGCACGAGGTCGTGCCGCAGGAGCTCGAGGCGTCGGTCGAGATGCTGGTGCGCGTGCTGCGGCGTTTCCTGGTCGCCGACGACGAGATCGGTCGCCGCGTGCAGGCGGTGCGGCGCGAACACGGCAGCGACCGCATCGCCGCACCGGCGGCCGGCGAGATCGACCGGCTGGTCGACTACGTGCCGGGCGTGAACTTCGCGGTGTGGCGGCTCGAACCGGGCGCGCCAGCCGACGGCAAGAGCCTCGCCGAGGTCGCGGTGCGGCGCCGGACCGGCTGCAGCGTCGTCGCCGTGCGCCGCGACGGCAAGACGTTGGAGCGGGTCGTGCCGGAGACGGTGATGCAGGCCGGTGACACGGTGGTCGCGATCGGGCCCGAAGCGCGGCTGCCCGATGCCGCGGCGATGTTCCGGAGCGCGGCCCCCAACCCAGGCGACGGCGGATGAAGTTCAACTACACGATCGGTTCGGTGGTCTGTCTGGTGCTGGCGGTGCCGCTGGTGCTGTACGTCCTGCAGCGCGATCGCCCGCCGGAGGCCGGCGTGCGGGTCGCGACCTTCAACGTCGCGCTGAACCGCCCGGCAGCCGGCCAGTTGGCGGACGAACTGCGCGGCGGCCGGCACGCGGCGGCCCGGCAGCTCGCCGAGATCGTGCAGCGGCAGGCGCTCGACGTGGTGCTGCTGTGCGAGCTCGACTGGGACGCCGGCGGCGCGGCCCTGCGCAGCTTCTGCGACGAATACCTGGCGGTGTCGCAGAACGGCCAGCGGCCGATCGCGTTCGAGTATCGGTTCGTGGCGTCGGTCAACACCGGCGAGCCGAGCGGCCGCGATCTCGACGGCGACGGCGCCAGTGGTGGGCCGGCGGACGCGTTCGGCTACGGCGCGTTCCCGGGCCAGTACGGCATGGCGATCCTGTCGCGCTTCCCCATCCTGACCGAGCGGGTGCGCACGTTCCGCGAACTGCGCTGGTCGGCGATGCCCGACGCGCTGCGGCCGGAGGGCTACGACGACGCCACGTGGCAGGCACTGCGGCTGTCGTCGAAGAGCCACTGGGACGTGCCGATCGGCATCGGCCCGGTCGACGGCGGCAAGGTCGTGCACCTGCTCGCCAGCCATCCGACGCCGCCGGTGTTCGACGGGCCGGAGGATCGCAACGGCAAACGCAACCACGACGAGGTGCGGTTCTGGGTCGACTACCTGACGCCGGGGCGCGGCGAGTGGATCGTCGACGATGCCGGCCAACAAGGCGGACTCGCCGAAGGTGCGTCGTTCGTCGTGTTGGGGGATCTGAACTGCGATCCGCGGGACGG
>DAIMFJ010000023.1:0-9980 GCA_036724695.1 Planctomycetota bacterium | reverse complement strand
GGCGAAGCGCGCCGCGAGGCGTTGCTGGCGCTGCTGGGCCATCCGCGCGTGCAGGATCCGGCGCCGCGCAGCCAGGGTGGTGTCGAGCAGAGCGAGCGCCAGTGGGGGGCCAACGCCGCCCACCAGGGCGATGCCGCGCTCGACACCGGCGATTTCGACGACACCCCACCGAACGGGCCGGGCAACCTGCGCGTCGACTACGTGCTGCCGTCGCGCGACCTGCGGGTGTTGCGCAGCGGGGTGTTCTGGCCGCGGGCTTTCGAAGCGAGCCACGGGTTGGTCGCGGCCAGCGACCATCGCCTCGTCTGGGTCGACCTCGCGCTTCACTAGCGTTCCGTAAACGTATTCGAGAAAGCAGTTTACGCACTACGATCGAGGCGGCTGCGGAGGCCGGCGCCGGCCCTGGGCCGTTCGGCCCGCAGGAAAATGCGGCGACGGCGCGGTAATCCTGGCAGTCAACATCGCACGCCCACCCAGCCGGCATTTCGCTGGCTCAGGCCAACGGCCTCTGGGCGCCGATGCTGCGATGCCGGTTGCGCACCAGTACCCGGCGGCGACAGCCGAACGCTGCCGCGGAGTTGCCCTGTATGTCCGATGCCGTTCTGTTCACTCTCTTCGGCGCGACCCTGCTCGGGATCGCGAAGTTCCACAAGTACGCGGTCAAGATCGCGGCGTCGGGCCTGTGCCTGGTGCTGCTGGCCCGGCTGTCGCTGACCGAGTTCGACCTCGGCGGCCATCTGCTGCACGAGTGGCGAACGATCGTCAACCTCGGTGGTCTGCTGGTCGGCTTCTCGCTGTTGGCCGACTACTTCGAACGCAGCAACCTGCCCGAGAAGCTGACCGAAGTGCTGCCGAGCGGCCGCAAGGGGGCGTTCCTGCTGCTCGTGCTGGTGGCGTGCATGTCGGCGGTGCTCGACAACATCGCGGCCGCGCTGATCGGTGGTTCGGCGGCGATCGCGCTGTTCAAGCGCAAGGTCCACATCGGCTACCTCGCGGCGATCGTTGCCGCCAGCAACGCCGGCGGTGCGGGGTCGGTGGTCGGCGACACCACCACGACGATGATCTGGCTGGATGGCTACTCGCCGTTCGACGTGCTCGAGGCGGCGGTCGGCGCGGTCGTCGCGGTGGCGTTCTTCGGTTGGTTCGCATCGGGCCAGCAGCATCGGCTGCAGGCGATCGTGCGGCCCGAACACGCCACCAAGCCGGTCGATCTGAGCCATCTCGGCATCGTCGGGTTGATCCTGGTCGGTGCGATCGTCACCAACCTGACACTCGACCTGCCGGCGGCCGGCGTGTGGGCGGCGATCCTGGTGGGCGGCCTCTTGCGCAAGCCGGACTGGAAGGTGGTGCCCGGCGCGGCGATCGGCGCGGCGTTCCTGCTGTGCCTGGTGCTCTCCGCCTCGATGATGCCGGTCGACAACCTGCCCGACCCGACGGCGCTGACGACCGCGGGCCTCGGCGTCGTGTCGGCGTTCTTCGACAACATCCCGCTGACCGCGCTCGCCCTCAAGCAGGGTGGCTACGACATGGGCTTCCTGGCCTTCTGCGTCGGCTACGGCGGCTCGATGCTGTGGTTCGGCAGTTCGGCCGGGGTGGCGATCTCGGGGCTGTTCACCGAGGCGAAGTCGGCGAAGGCGTGGCTCGTCAACGGCTGGCACGTCGTCGTCGGCTACTTCCTCGGCTTCCTGGCGATGTGGTTGATCCTCGGTTGGCACCCGCATGCCAAGGTCGACAAGCCCGGCCAGCATGGCACCGAATCGCACTCGCCGGCCGCCCCGGCGGCGCACTGAGCCCGCCGCGACTTCAGCGTCCGCCGAGCCGGCGGCGGGCGGCCTCGACCGCTTCGTGCTGCGGGTAGCCGTAGGTCGTGATCGGGCCGGCCCAGAAGTGCAGCTCGGGGTGCGCGGGCGCCGCGGCGACCGCGCGTTCGAGCCACGCCGTGGCGGCCTCGCGATCCGCGGCTTCCTTGCTGCCGGCGAGTTGCCCACCGATCTTCGCGAACACGTCGGCCAGTTCGCTCTCGAGCACCGGCGGCAACGGCGTCGTCGCCGCCAGCGCGGTCAACGCGTCGGCGAGTTGCTTGGCGTCGGCCAGGGTCGGCTCGCCGAACCGCAGCGTCTCGACCTGCCCGAACAGCGGATTCAGGGCTCGCGAGGCCTTGGCCAGCGGCGACAGGCTGCGCTGCGCGCCGCCTTCGTCGTCGGAGGCCGGCGCGTGGATGCGCGCGACGCCGACGTGGCTCGGGGCGTTGGCCAGCTTCACGCGGACCTTGCCCTGGCCGCTCTGGTCGTCGAGCCAGGTCGTGCCGAACACGATCGTGTCGCCGCTGATCGCGGCGGCCTCGACGGCGATCGGCTGGCCGTCGGACGATTGGGGGCGCGCCTGGTCGACGGCGAGTTCGTAGAACGCCGCGCCGTCGCTGGCGTTGCCGACCTTGCGCCAGCCGGCGGCGAGCGGGTTCTTGCCCAGGGCCAGGCACTCCTGCAGGAACTGCGCGATCGTGCGTTGGTAGTCGCCGTCGTGGGTCGACATGCCGTGCGGGGCGCGGCCGGTCTCGGGCAGGACCCACAGCGAGCGCTGGCCCTGGTAGGCGTCGAACGCGGCGAGCAGCGCGCGGCGATGGCGGATCGGTTCGTCGGCGCCGAGCACGAACAGGGCTGGTTGGCGCAGTTCCGGGGCGTTGTCGACCGCTTCGAAGTTCTCCGGCAGGCTGGCGAATTCGGCGAAGCCCATCCGGTACGCGTCGAGCGCCGACGGCGGCTCGTCGCTGGTCTGCAGCTGGGCGCGTACGCTCGTCAGGCCTTCGACCACGATCGCCGCACAGCGCGGGCGCTGGCGGGCGGCCCAGAGTGCCACGTTGGCGCCGAGCCCGGTGCCGTAGAACGCGGTCTTGCTCCAGTCGACGCCGCAGTGGTCCTCGAGGTGTTCGAGCAGCGTCGGCACGTCGTACAACCAGCCCCGCAGGCCGGGCGTGCCGCCGCTCCGGCCGTAGCCGCGCGGGTCGAACGCGCAGACCGAGAACCCGGCTTCGAACAGGTAGCGGTACCAGGGGTGCAGCGCGCCGACGTTGGTGTCGGCGTCGTGGAACAACACCACCGTGCGGCCTTCGGCGGCCGGGTTGGCGAGCCAGAAGCCGCTCAGGGTCGCGTCACCGCCGAGCGGCAGCGTGAACGGTTCGGCCGGGAGCCCCAGCGCCGTCGGTTCGGCCAGGAAGTACCCGGGTGGCTGCAGCAGCTGGTTGCTGAAGTCGTCGTGCAGCGAACTGCAGGAGGCGAGGAGCAGGGCACCGAGCAGCAGGCCGGCGGGGCGGAACGTCATGGCGGGACGATACCCGGCGGCAGGCGACGCGCGAACTGCGATCAGTGCACGTCGACCGCGGCCGCCAGCAGTTCGCCCTCGCTGCTGCGCTGGGCCGGGTGGCGGAACGGCTCGTGGCGGCGGTCGCCGATCGCCACCCCGACGTGCAGTTCGTGACCGGCCAGTTCGACCTGGATCTCATGGTCGCCGGTGCACAGCCGCACGCGCTCGATGGCGATCGCGTCGCCGACCACGAATTCGAGCGCGGCCCCCAGGCGCCGCTGCAGCCAGTCGGCCAGCAGCAGGGCGGGGGCGAGGTTCTCCGGGCGGCAGTGCACGCTGCCGTGGCAGGGCAGGTCGTGGAGGTGCGCCGGTTCGGCGAGCGCCGGTCCGGCCGGCAACCGCTCGAAGGCCTCCGCCAGGGCCCGGCGCCAGGGCTTGGTGCGCAGCCAGCTGAGGTCGGTGATGCGGTGGCCGCGCTGCTGCAGCGCCTGCACCCGTTGCACGGCGCTGCGCGGCTCGGCGGCCCGGCTGGTGTCGACGATGACGTGCTCGCACAGGTCGTGAAGCGCGCGGGCGAACACCTGGTCGTGCGGCCAGTCGAGCTGCCAGTACAGGTGGTTGGGCAGGTCGTTGACCAGCAGTGGTCGGACCAGGCCTGGCAGGCTGGCGAGGCGCTGCCGCGGCAGCCGCACGACGACCTCCTCGAGCACGATGTCGCGTTCGGGGCCGCGGGTGCGCACCACCGCGGCGACCTCGGCGTCGTGGTGGCCGGTGCCGCTGCCGTCGTCGACGACGAACAGGAACGCGCGGCACGGTGTGCGGGCGTGCAGGCGCGCGAGTGCGTCGCGGCCGGCCGCTTCGTCGGCGGCGGCGACGGCGAGGACCAGATTGCAGTTCAGTGCCCGGGCGACGTCGGCCTGCGGTGCGCCGACCAGGCATTCGCGCCAGATGTCGCGCAGCGCGCTGGGCAGTTCGCGCGGCGCGCAGCGGCGGGTGGCCGTGCGGTGGTGGGCGATGCGCGCGTTCGGCATCACGGCTTCCTCCAGGCACGGCCGGGGCCGAGCAGGAGGTCGTCGCCGTTCGGTCCCCAGGTGCCGGCCTCGTACTCGAGCGGCCGTTCGTTCGACTGGCGCCAGCCGTGCACGATCGAGTCGACGATGCGCCAGGCCTCCTCGACCTCGTCGCGGCGAGCGAACAGCGTGCCGTCGCCGAGCATCGCGTCGAGCAGCAGGCGCTCGTACGAGTCGGCGCTCTCGCCGCCGAACGCGGTGCCGTAGCGGAAGTCCATGCGCACGTCGCGCACGCGCACGTCGGGGCCCGGCACCTTGGCGCCGAATCGCATCGCGACGCCTTCGTCGGGCTGGATGCGCAGCAGCAACACGTTGGGTTGCAGCGGCCGGCCGCCTTCGAACAAGAGGTGCGGCGGCTGCTTGAACTGGATCGCGACCTCGGTGACGCGGCGCGGCAGGCGTTTGCCGGAGCGCAGGAAGAACGGCGTGCGCGACCAGCGCCAGTTCTCGACGTGCAGGCGCACGGCGGCGTAGGTCTCGGTCTGCGAGTCGGCGGCGACGCCTTCCTCCTCGCGGTAGCCGAGCGCTTCTTCGCCGGCGAACGTGCCGCGCGTGTACTGCGCGCGCAGGGTCGCGGCGGCGACCTCGTGCGGCGCGAACGAGCGGATCGTCTTGAGCACCTTGACCTTCTCGTCGCGGACCGCGTCGGCGGTCAGCGCCGCCGGCGGTTCCATCGCGATCAGCGTCAGCACCTGCATCAGGTGGTTCTGGATCATGTCGCGGATGATCCCGGACTCCTCGAAGTAGCCGCCGCGGCCGCCGACGCCGATCGACTCGGCGACGGTGATCTGCACGTGGTCGACGAACTTCTCGTTCCACAGCGGCTCGAAGATGCCGTTCGCGAAGCGCAGGGCCAGGATGTTCTGGACCGTCTCCTTGCCGAGGTAGTGGTCGATGCGGAACACCTGCCGTTCGGCGAACGCGGCGCGCACCTGATCGTTGAGTGCGACGGCGGACTGCAGGTCGCGACCGAACGGCTTCTCGACGATCACGCGCGCGGTGCGGCCGTCCTGTTCTTGCGACAGTCCGGCGGCGGCGAGGTTGGCGAGGATGCTCGAGTACGAGCTCGGCGGCGTCGCCAGGTAGAAGATGCGGTTGCCACGCGTGCCGAAGCGGGCGTCGAGCTGGTCGAGGCGGGCCTTGAGTGCGTGGTACCCGGCCGGGTCCTCGAAGCTCGCACAGTGGTACTCGAAGCGCTCGGCCAGCCGGTCGAACGAAGCGGTGGTGTCCGAGCGGCCGAACTGGTGCACACCGTCGCGCAATTCGGCGCGGAAGTGCTCGTCGGTCCATTCGCGGCGCGCGAAGCCCAGCACGGCGAAACCGTTCGGCAGCAGGCCGTCCTTGGCCAGGCCCATCAGCGACGGGACCAGCTTGCGTTTGGTCAGGTCGCCGGTGGCGCCGAAGATCACGACGGCACACGGCTGCGCATGACGCGCGCCGCGCAGTTCGTCGCCGAGGGGGTTTCCGCCGGAGGGGGGCGGCGGACTGGTGGTGGTGCCCATTCGTTCGCGGCGAAAATCTAAGCAGGAACCCGCATCGGATTCACCTGCTGCCCGGGCTGTGGCACCGGTAGCCGCGGTGGGCTCAGCTGATCGCCAGCATGCGCTCGAGCGGCGCCAGGGCCCGCACGCGCAGCGCTTCGTCCATCTCGATGCGCGGCTGCAGGTCGCGCAGCGCGAGGTAGATCTTCTCGAGGGTGTTGCGTTTCATGTGCGGGCACTGGTTGCAGCCCTGGCAGGCCGCGGTCCGGTCCTCGTACGGCACTGGGATCAACTCCTTGTCCGGAGCCGCCTTGTGCATCGTGTGGATGATGCCCATCTCGGTGCCCACGATGTACTTGCGGCCGCTGTCGCGCTGCACGAACTCGAGCAGTTTGCTGGTCGAGCCGACGTAGTCGGCGAGCTGCAGCACGTGGTCCTCGCACTCGGGGTGGGCGATGAACTTCGCGTCGGGGTGCCGGGCCTTGAGGGCGGCGATCTTCTGGGAACTGAAGGTCTCGTGCACGATGCAGGCGCCGGGCCACAGGTCGAGCTTGCGGCCGAGCTTCTTGGCCAGGAAGGCACCGAGGTTCTTGTCGGGGCCGAACAGGATCGGCCGGTCGGGCGGGAAGCTGGCGATCACCTTCTCGGCGTTGCTCGACGTGCAGATGATGTCGGCTTCCGCCTTGGTGGCGGCGCTGCAGTTGATGTACATGACCACTGCATGCTCGGGGTGGCGGGCCTTCCAGGCGCGCAGCAGGTCGGGCGGGCACTGTTCGGCGAGCGAACAGCCGGCTTCGAGGTCGGGGATGACGACGACCTTCTGCGGGTTCACGATCTTGGCCGTCTCGGCCATGAAGTGCACGCCGCAGAACAGGATCACCTCGGCGTCCTTGGCGTCGCGCGCGCGTTTGGCCAGCTCGAGCGAGTCGCCGAGATGGTCGGCGAGGTCCTGGATGTCCGGGTCCTGGTAGTAGTGCGCCAGGATCACCGCCTTGCGCTCCTTGCGCAGGCGGTCGATCTCGGCGAACAGGTCGAGGCGCGGGTCGACGGGGGCGGCGGCGGACGTCATCCGCCGATCATCGGCCACCGCGGGCGAGGTGCAAGGGTGTCTGGGGGCGACTGCGGTTGTCGGACGCCGTCGCTACCGTAAGCAGCTTCCTTACAGGGCGATAGGAAGTTGCGTGCGCATTCGGGACCGGGTGAGGTATGCGCAGGGGGGTTACTTGGCGGCTTTCTTGGCGGCTTTGCGGCGGGCGGGCTTCTTGGCGGGGCCCTTCTTGGCGCGGGCGGCGAGCAGGTCGAGGGCGCGCTCGAGGGTCAGTTCGTCGGCGTTCTCGTCCTTGTTCAGCGAGGCGTTGGTGGTGCCGTCGCTGACGTAGGGGCCGTAGCGGCCGTCGAACAGTTTGACGGGGGCCTTGGTGACCGGGCTCTCGCCGAGTTCGCGCTTGGGTTGGGCCGCGGCGCGACCGCGGCCGCGGCCACCGGTCTTGGGCTGGGCGAACAGGGCCAGCGCCTGCTCGAGGGTCACCGACAGCGGCGTGTCGCCGGCCGGGATGCTGCGGGTCTCCTTGCCCCACTTGAGGTACGGGCCAAAGCGCCCGTTGGCGGCGAGGATCGGTTCGTCGGTGTCGCCCTCGGGTGGCTTGGCGACGCCGACGGTGCGCGGCAGCGACAGGGTCGCGAGGGCCTGGGCCAGGGTCACGGTGTCCGGCTCCATGCCGGCCAGCAGCGAGGCCATCTTCGGCTTCTCGGCCTTCTTGCCCTTGCCCTCGGGGGCGTCGCCGAGCTGGAAGTAGGGGCCAAAGCGCCCGACCTTCACGTAGACCGGCTTGCCCGAGTCGGGGTCGACACCGAGCTGCTTGGGGCCGTCGCCGCCCTTGTCGAGCAGCTCGATGGCGCGCGGCAGCGTCATCTCGTCGGGGGCGGTCTCGTCGGGCACCGAGACGCGCTTGTCACCGCTCGACAGGAACGGTCCGTACCGGCCGACGCGGACCTCGACCAGTTCGCCGGCCGCGTTGTTGCCGAGCGGGATCGAGCAGATCTTGCGCGGGTCGATGTGCTCGTCGACGCCACTGACCTTCTCGCGCAGGCCCGGCTGGCCGTTGCCGAGGAAGAAGTGCTTGAGGTAGTCGAGGCGGCGCGCGCGGCCGTTGCTGATCTCGTCGAGATCGTCCTCCATCTTGGCGGTGAACTGGTAGTCGACCAGCCACCCGAGGTACGAGGCGAGCAGGTCGACGACCGCGAACGCGGTGAACGTCGGGATCAGTGCCGTGCCCTTCTTCCACGCGTACTCGCGCCGCACGATCGTCTCGATGATCGCCGCGTAGGTCGACGGCCGGCCGATGCCGCGCGCCTCGAGTTCCTTGATCAGGCCGGCTTCGCTGATGCGGGCGGGCGGCTGGGTCGAGTGGCCGCCGGCCGTGAGGGCCTTGGCGGTCGCCCGCTGCCCGCGCTGCAGGTTGGGCAGCACGCGCTCGGCCTCGGCGACGGCGGCTTCGGCGGCGTCGAGGTCCTCGACGTACGCCAGCCGGTAGCCGGCGAACTCGATGGTCTTGCCGCTGGCCGAGAAGCGCGCCTCGCCGTGCTGCTTGGTCGGCATGCCGAGCACCATCGCCGTGCGCTGGCCGCGCGCGTCCTTCATCTGGCAGGCGACCGTGCGCCGCCAGATCAGCTCGTAGACGGCCTGTTCGTCGGCGCCGACGTCGCCCGGCAGGTCCTTCGGCATCGTGAACTCGGTGCCGGCCGGCCGGATCGCCTCGTGCGCTTCCTGGGCGTTCTTGACCTTGGTCTGGTAGCTGCGCGGGCTGTCCGGCAGGTACTGCGGCCCGAACTCGCGCGCGATCAGCTGGCGCGCCGCGGCGATCGCCTGCGTGCTGAGCGTCGTCGAGTCGGTGCGCATGTAGGTGATGTGCCCGTTCTCGTACAGGCGCTGCGCGGCCCGCATCGTGCGCTGCGCGCCGAACCGCAGCTTGCGCGCGGCCTCCTGCTGCAGCGTCGAGGTCGTGAACGGCGGGTACGGGCGTTCGGTGTACGGCTTCTGCTCGACCTCGAGCACGGTCGCCGCGCCGCCTTGCAGTTCGGCGGCGAGGGCTTCGGCGTCCTGCTTGCCGAGCGCGCGTACGCCCTGGCCCTTGAGCTTGCCGGTGTCCGGATCGAAGTCGCGGCCGGTCGCGACCCGGCTGCCGCCCAGGCTCTGCAGCGTCGCCGGGAACGGGGTGGTGTCGCCCTGCTGGCCGGCCAGCGTCGCCTCGATGCCCCAGTACTCGGCGCTGACGAAACGCATGCGTTCGCGTTCGCGTTAGACCAGCACGCGGATCGCGACGCTCTGCACGCGCCCGGCCGACAGCTTCGGCTTGATCTTCTTCCACAGCAACGGCGACACCGTGTAGCCGTACAGGCGGTCGACGATGCGCCGGGTCTCCTGCGCCTCGACCAGGTCCATGTCGATGCTACGCGGGTTCGCGAGCGCCTCGTGGATCGCCTCCTTGGTGATCTCGTGGAACACCAGGCGCTTGATCTCGCACTTCGGCTGCAGCTCCTCGACCAGGTGCCAGGAGATCGACTCGCCCTCGCGGTCTTCGTCGGTCGCCAGGTAGAGGATCGGGGCGTCCTTGACCAAGGCCTTCAGCTTCTTCAGGTGGTCCTTCTTGTCGGCCGGCACCACGTAGAGCGTCTTGAAGTCGTTGTCGACGTCGACGCCGAGCTTGGCCCACTTCTCCTTCTTCAAGGCGGCTGGCACTTCGCTGGCGTCGCCCGGCAGGTCGCGGATGTGTCCGATGCTGGCCTCGATCTTGTACTTGGAACCGAGGAACTTGCCGATCGTGCGCGCCTTGGCCGGCGACTCGACGATCACCAGCGGGGTGCCTTGTGCGGTTTTTTGCGCCATGAATGGGGGGGTCCGGCGCCCTTGTTAGGGGCGGTGGGAACGGACTGTCAAGGGATTCGGTCGGGCCATGCCGCGTGCTGGAGGCATTCGGCGGGCGGCGGCCGGCGTCGGACGGCGGCACTTCCGGGCGCATTCGCGATGACAGAAGACGTTGTTAAGTAATAGTTTACGATGGATTCGGCGGGGGAAGGCCGCGCCGGCCTGCATCCCTGGTGCCCGCGGTCGCGAATTCCGCGGCATGAA
>DAIMFJ010000022.1:24755-29715 GCA_036724695.1 Planctomycetota bacterium | reverse complement strand
GCGAAGAACGGCCGCAGCGCGTTGGTGGCGATCGTCGCGTTGATGTTCTTCAGCGGCACCGTGGTCAGGATCGGCGTCGCCTTGTGGCCGGCGTACGCCTCGATGTTCTCTGCCTTGACGAACATCGCCCCGTTGGCGATCTCGCGCTGACGCTGGCCGGACATCGCGATGATCTCGTGGAAGCCGCGCGCTTCGTCCATCGTGACGATCGCCAGACCCTTGTGGTAGAGCAGCGTGCCGAACAGCTCCCAGCAGCCCTTGGCGTCGACCTCGGTGCGGCGGGTCGTGCGGATCTTGCCGGCACCTTCGAGTTCGGCCGTGGTGTACAGGATGTTGCAGTCGAGGAAGGCCGCGACGCGATCGGTCAGTTCGGGGATGCCGTGCGTCCCTGCTTCGATGGTGAACGTCAGCGGTTTGGCGGGCGCGGTCGGTTCGGTCTGGGCCGCGACGGCGAAGGCCAGCAACAGGGTCAGCGGGGCGGCGTAGCGCGTATTGGTCATGGTGTCTCCGGGTTGCCCGATGAGACGGCGACGTGGCCGGGAACTTCCCGTGCGGGTGTCGCGGCAGCATGGGGGATTTCCCTGGGCTGGAGCGGATCGCCGATTCTGCGCAACGCGGCGCACGGTGGTTACGCTGGGAGGATGTTCAGCGTCTGCCGGACCGTCGTTGCATCCCTGCTGCTGCTGGCCCCACTCGTCGCGCAGTTGCCCCGTTCGCCCGACGCGCTGCCTCCCGACGTGCGCCGCGTGCTCGAGCAGCGCATGGGTGGTGATCCGTTCGCGGCGCTGAAGGCCTGGCAGCGCGCTCCCGACGACGCCGAAGCGCCGGATTGGCTGCCCGACTTCCGCACCCAGGACGACGCCTGGCATTGGCTGTGGCACACCGCCCTCTGGCATGCCGATGCCGACATCGCGTACGCCGGCGCCCGCTTGTTGTCCTACCCGGAGCTCGACCTGCCCGCGTCGCGCCGTTGGCTGGAAGTGGTCTGGCCGCACGTCTTCGCCGAGAAGCTCGCGATCGACTGGGGTGAGATCCGCCGGCAGGTGTCGGCCGACGACGTCGCCCGGTTGCTTGAGGATCGGGATTGCTGGCGCGCCGAGGTGCGGCCGTTCTTCCTCGGCGACATGCACCGCTGCATGCGTCCTGAGCACGCGCCGTTGCTCGCGAAGCTGGCGCAGAGCGACGATCCGTTCCTGCGGCGCGGTGGCTTCGGCAATCTCGGCACGATCGCGAGCCTCAGCGACCAGCACCGCGAACTGATCGGGCATGCGTTCCTGGCCTGGCAGGTTGCGGACCTGCGCGATGCCGAAGCGCCGTTCGAACGTAGCCGCAATGCGCGCCACGTGCCGCGCGCCTACCAGTTGCCCGTGTCGCGCCCGGGCTGGTCGCCGCTGCTGCGCGCCGTGCTCGAACGCGACTTCCTCGATCTCGACAAGTCGCTGTTCGGCACGTACTGGGTGCGCTGGGCCGAGGACGAGACGCCCGGGCCCGAGGATCGCCTGCTGCTGGCCGCGCTGCTCGAATGCGGCAAGGCCGAAGCTTGCTGGCTGGCGTTGCGCACGATGGCGCGCATGCCGCCCGACCCCTACCTGCAGCGACGGCTCGAGACGCCGCCCGCGCACGCTCCGGCCGGGCTGCTGCTCGCCGCCCGCCACGAGTGGGACGAGTTGCGCGAACTGGCGGCGACCGAGCGCGACGCGTTGGCGGTGGCCCTGGAGTTCGACTTCGACGCGACGTTCCTCGCTTGGTGTGCTCAGGCGTTCGGCAGCGATGCGGCCGCCGGGCTCGAGGCCATCGAGAGCTTGATCGCCGTGGCCGACGTGCTGGAGTCTCCGTACCAGCCACAGCCGCAGCTGATGGCGCGCCTCCGGCAAGCCATCGAGCGGTACGGCGAGCGCCTCGACTTCGCGCGCCTGGACCGGCTCGTCGACGCGCTGCCGGCGGCGCGTTCGCCGCAACTCGTCGAGTGGTACTGGGCCAGCATCACGCCGCAGAACCTCGCCCAGAGCGCGGTCGAGGTGTTCGAGGTCTCGCCGCAAATCGATCTGACCGAGCGCCTGTACGAATGGGGCAGATCCGACGACGCGGCCGTGCAGGCGCCGGCCCTCGAGGTGCTGCTGCAGCTTGGCGACGTGACCCTCGACGACGCGGTGTTGGCGCACTGGCAGGCCAGACACGCCGACGATCCGCTGCTGCTGGCGCGGTGCCGCGCCTCGTCGACCATCGACGAACATCTGCGGGCCGCGTTGCGCAGGCTGGAGGCCGAGCGCGAGGGTGGACCTTCGCGGTTGGCGTGCCGGACGCTCGCCGCGGTCGCTGCCTACGCGCTGCCGGCCGAGCTCGGGGCCACCTGGGCCGATAGCCTGTTCGAACGCCGGCAGACGCCGCACGTCGAGCAGCGGTTCGGGGCGTGGTGCACGATGGTGCTCGAGGGCGACGCCGTCGGGGCCTTGCTCGACGACGTGGCGGCGACGCCGCTCCGGGAACTGCACGTGCGCAACTTCGGTCTCGTCGACGACGACCGCGTGCGCGACCTGCTGCAGCGGGTGCGCAGCACGCCGGGTGCCCAGGTCCAGGACGCGATCGGGCAGCTGGCCCTCGCCGGCGATTGGCGGTGCAAGCAGGAGATCGACGACCTGCGCCATCTCGGTGTCTACGGTTGGTTCGACGATGCCGACCACCTCGTGCAAGCCGGTGGCCGCACGTTGGACCTGGTGCCGTGGCTGCTCGACGAACTGGAGACCAACTGCTGCCGCCGCAACAGCGCGGCGTCGGCGTTGGAGTTCCTGACCGGGTTCGAGACGCACGACCAGCCCGAGCGCGCCCTGTGCACGCAACCCGAACGCGCGCGCCGCTTCTGGAGCGCGGTCGGCGAGCACCTGCGTTGGAGCGAGCTGGCCAACCGGTTCGTGGTCGCCGCGCACTGAACCCGGCGGTGTCGGCGTGGTTCAGCGCGATGCGCTGCCCTTGCCGTCGCCGTCGAACCGGCACAGTTCGCGCCAGCGAGCCGGTCCACCGATCAGGTTCTGGGCGTTGTGCTGCACGACGACCGTCGGCATCGGCGTGCGGCGCGGCAAGACGAACAGGCCCCACGGCTGCACGCGGACCCCGCCACCGTCGGGGCCTTCCGTCTGGTAGCTGTGATCGTGCAGACGCAGCAGCAGGTGCTCGCCGCAGTCGAACAGCTCGGCACCGTAGCCGTCGCTGTTCCAGCTCGGCCCGTCGGCGATCGCGACGACGACCTGCCGCGACCAGTCGATCGCCGCCAGATCCGGTCGGGCCTTGAGGTCGCCGAACATCGGCACCAAGACCTGGCTGTGGTACGTCGCCTGGTCGGCGACGATGCGCCGCAGTGGGGCAGCCAGCTTGGAGTTGGCGCCGTGCCATGCCCCGAGGAGTGGCACCGGCTGCCCCGGTGGTACGGCGGGGACGTGGATGGGCTTGCCAGTCCGGAGGTCGTGGTACTGGCGCTCGCTGCCGCCGTCGTTGCTGCGCAGTTCGACGGCCCAGGCACGGCCACCGGCAGGATCGTCCAGCTCGCAGAACGTCAGTGCGTTCCAGAACGCCCCGACGTCGCGCGCCCACCGGGTTTTCCCCGAAGCGGCGTCGACCGCGACCAGATCCCAGGTCAACGACAGGTAGACGGTGGTGCCGAGCCACGTCGCACCATGGTCGACGGCGACCCGGGCGTGGCCGGTGTCGACCCACGCCGTGGAGGTGCGGTTGGCCGGATAGGTCACCACCGGCACCTGCGGCCGGTCGGCCGAGGTTCCGCAGGCCGCCGACAGCACCGCCAGAACACCGAGCGCCGAGCAGTTTCGCATGCGGAGGTTCCGACGACCGCTCGCGACGGGTATTCCTGGCGGCTCCGGAAACCGCCATGGCCACCGAGTCCGACTCGCCGACGTTCTCGATGCTGACGCAGGCCGAACTGCCGGACGAAGAACGGCTCGCGCGGCTGCTGCCGCTCGTCTACGAGCAATTGCGCAGCCAGGCCCAGCGGGTGATGCAGGCCGAAGGGGCTGGCCACACATTGCAGGCGACGGCGCTCGTGCACGAGGCGTTCCTGCGGCTGGTCGGGCCGCGCGACCTGCCGTGGCAGAACCGCGCCCACTTCTTCGCCGCGGCGGCCGAGGCGATGCGCCGCATCCTGATCGACCACGCCCGCCAGAAGGCGGCCGGCAAACGCGGCGGGCCCGAAGCGCGCCGCGCCGCGCTCGACCTCAGCGGCCTGCCCGATCCCCGCTCGGAACGCGATTCGGCGGGGTTCCTGGTCCTCGACGAAGCGATCGAACGGCTGCAGCAGGCCGATCCCGAGGCCGCCGAGGTGGTGCGCCTGCGCTACTTCGCGGGCCTGAGCGTCGACGAGACCGCGGCGGCGCTCGCGGTGTCCGCGCCGACCGTCAAGCGCCTGTGGGCGTTCGCGCGCGGCTGGTTGCGGGAAGCGATCGCGAGCGGCGGTGACTGACGCTTCGCCGGGCCGCCGGCGCTTCAGCCGTTGCCCCAATGCGGCGGCGGGGTGTCGTGCGGCTCGATCGGGTCCGAACCGCGCGAGCGCTTCCAGTGCGTCGCCAGCGCGTCGAGGTCCAGCCGCAGCCGTTCGATGCTGCGCTGGTGCGCGGCCAATTCGTGGCTCAGCGCGTCGACAGTGTGCTCGAGCATCGCGATCTTGCTCTCGAGTTCGATCTGGCGGTCGGTCATGGTGCGATGATGGCGGGTGCCCGGCTGCCCGCCAAGGCCGTAGCCCGCAATCGCCAGCGTGGTATCCTCACCGGACCGCCATGCTGACCGTGACCCGCTTGAGCAAGACCTTCGGCAGCCAGCTGGCGGTCGACGATCTCAGTTTCGAAGTGCATCCCGGCACGATCTACGGCTTGCTCGGCCCGAACGGGGCCGGCAAGACCACGACGATGAAGATGATCACCGGCATGCTGCTGCCGACCGCCGGTTCGGCGTCGAT
>DAIMFJ010000022.1:15796-24745 GCA_036724695.1 Planctomycetota bacterium | reverse complement strand
AAGGACCCGATCGGCGCCAAGCGCCTGCTCGGGTTCGTGCCGGATTCCGGTGCCGTCTACGACTCGCTGACCGGCGAGGAGTTCCTGCTGTTGATCGCCTCGCTGTACGGCATCGACGAATCGGTGGCGCGGCCGCGGATCCGTCGCTTCCTGGACTTCTTCGAACTCGACGCGAAGACGCTGACCGGCAAACTGCTGGGCAGCTACAGCAAGGGCATGCGGCGCAAGGTCGTGATCACCGCGGCGTTGCTGCACAATCCGCGCGTCGTGTTGCTCGACGAACCGCTCGAAGGGCTCGATCCGAACGCCGCGCTGGGCTTCAAGGCCCTGCTCGAGACGCTCGCCAAGGAAGGCAAGACGATCGTCTACAGCTCGCACGTGCTCGACGTCGTCGAGCGCATGTGCCACCGCATCGGCATCCTGGTGCGCGGCAAGCTGGCCGTCGAAGGCGTGCCGGCCGAACTGCAGAGCCAGCAAGGTGCCGCGACGCTCGAGCAGTTGTTCACCCGGTTGACCGGGCTCGATGGGGTGCAAGACCGCGCCGCGACCTTCGCGCGGACCAACCTCGCATGAGTGGCGACGACGGTCGGGCGAGCGACGATCGGGGGCAACCCGCGGGAACGCTTCCACCGAGGCGATCCTGCGCCGGTTGTTCTGGCAACTGCTGGTGCGCGGGCGGGTGCCGACCACCGGCGGCAAGAAGCAGTTCTCGTTCGGCATGAAGGGCACCGTCGCGCTGTACGTGCTGCTCGGCCTGTTCCCGGCGGTCGGGGTCGCCGTGCTGCCGCCGCTCGCCTTCGCCACGTCGCTGCACGGCCTGACGCTGTTGTTCGCGTCGCTGTCGCTCGCCACCGCGATGGGGCAGATGCTGTTCGTGCGCGACGAAGCCGAGATCCTGCTGCACCGGCCGGTCCTGCCGCAGCAGTTGTTGCGCGCCAAGGTGGCGGTGTTGGTCGCCTATGCGTTGATCCAGGCGACGGCGCTGAACCTGATCGGCTGGGTCGCGGCGACGTTCGTCGAGGGCTATGGCTGGCGGTGGTTCCTGGCGCATGCCGGTTCGACGGTGCTCTTGATGGTGGGCTCGGCTGCGACCACGGTCGTCGTCTACCAGCTGTGCCTGCGCTGGTGTGGTCGCGAGCGGCTCGACAACCTGCTGGCGACGATGCAGGCGGTGCTGTCGGTGTCGATGGTGCTGGGCGTGCATCTGGGCGGCCGGCTGGTGCGTTCCGACATGCAGGAGTCGCTCGCCGTCATCGATGGCTGGATGGTGTGGTTGCCGCCGGTGTGGTTCGGGGCGCTGGACGCGTTCCTGTGCGGGACACTGCCGTTCGCCGAAGCGGCGTTGCCGGTCGGGATCGGGGTCGGATTGACGGTGCTGAGTTGTTGGCTGGCTTTCGTCGTGCTCGCCAGGTCCTTCGACCGCGGGTTGATGACGTTGCACGAAGGGGGCGCCCACGCTGGCGAAGCAGGCGGCCGGCGCTGGCTCGGCGACCTGTCGCAGGCGATTCCGCTGCGCTGGTGGCTGCCACACCCCGTCGAACGGCATGCCTTCACGTTGGTCACCGCGTACCTGTGGCGCGATCGCGAGGTCAAGCTCAAGCTGCTGCCGAGCCTGGCGCCGGTGGTGGTACTGCCATTGCTCCTGGCGACCGATCGCGACCGCCTTGCCTCCTCGATCTGGATCGGCCTGGGCTTGATCTACCAACCGATGGTGATCCTGCAGGCCATGGAGATGCTGCAGCGGTCCGAGCAGTTCCGGGCCACGGAACTGGTGCGCGCTACGCCACTGCCGCACTGGCTGCCGCTGTACGACGGGGCTCGCAAGGCGGTGCTGCTCTGGATGGTGTTGCCGAGCTTCGCGCTGGTGTTGGTCTTGCTGCATCTGTTCGCCGGCGAGCTGTCGATCTGGCACCTGGGAGTGGTCGTCGCGGCGTCCTTCCCGGTGTACACGCTGGTGCCAGGGTGCTTCGGGCCGTGGTTGCCGCTGAGTTTGCCCAGCCAGGGGCCGGCCGATCTCGGGAAAGGCTGTCTGACCGTGATGCTGGCCGTGTGCAGCAGTTTGACCCTGATCGGCACCCTGCTGCTCGCCGACTCCGTGGGCTGGTACTGGCCGGTGGCGGGGGTGTGGTTGTGCTTGCTGGTGGTGTCGTACAGGGGGTTGCGGAGGCATCTGCGCCGCATGCCGTGGGCGCTGCGGGAGTGACGGCAAGGGGCCGGGGGGGCCTGGTCGGAGGTCGGTCAGGCGGCACCGATTCGGAATCTCTGCGCTCTGCCCGCGTACCCTTGCGCCTGGTTGCCGGCTGCATCCTGCCGACTCCATTCGGCGGACTCCACTTGTCTGGGCCATCACATGACCATCCAACCTCGATCCGGTTCGTTCTTCGCCGCGGCCCTCGGTGCGGTGCTCGGTGCTGGCCTCAGCCTGTTGGTGGCTTGGCAGGTTCTCGGTGGTCGAACCGAGCCGGCGGGCGAAGTCCGGGAGTTGCGCCAGCAGGTCGAGGAGTTGGCGGCGGAATTGCGCCGCCATCCTGCACCCGCGCCTGCGCCAGAGGTGGCACGGGCGGAACCGCCCGCCGCCGGTGAGCGGGTCGAAGCCGGGGCGATCGATGCCGAGGCCCGGCTGCGGCTCGCGGCCGTCGAACGTCAGGTGGCGGAACTCGCCGCGCGCCGCCCTGCGGCCTCGGGAGCCGATCCGGGGGAGCGCGCGGGTTCGCGCGACCCCGCGGCCGCGGCCGAAGCGCAAGCGGAACTGACGCGAACGCAACAGGAACGCATCCTGTCGGCCAGTGTTCCAGATGCCGACAAGGTGCGGGCGTGGGGGCAGTTGCGCGGCATCAAGGGCAGCTGGAACGACGCGATCGTCGCGACGATGGTGCAGATCGGGCTCGGCAGTGCCGATCCGGAGCTGCGCGCCGACGTCTGGCGGCAGGCCAGCAGCGACCAGCTGCACCCGGCGATGGCCGAGGCGCTGTTGGCGGCGTTGCAGCGCGACGCCGATGCCAACGCCCGCGAAGAAGCCGCGGAGACCCTGGCGCGCTACCGCGAGCAGCCCGGGGTCCGCGCGGCGCTCGAAGCCGCCGCGAACGGTGACAGCGATGCGGACGTGCGTGCGCAAGCGGCGCGTTCGCTCGCCAGCCGGCGGCGCTGAGGGGTTGCGGCGGATGCGGGGGCGGGCCGATGCGTCTGGCCGTACGCGACGTCGCCGCTGGGGGAGACCAGTTCGTTACGCCGCGGGGTTTGTGGGAGTCGAGGTGACAGCGCATGCTCTGGTTTCCCCTTTGGATCCTCGATCCAGGAGCTGCCTGATGCCCCGCGCCTTCTTGCTGTGTGCTGCTCTCGCCGCACCGTTCGCCATCGCCCAGAGTCCCCTCACGACGACCTTTGCGTCGAGCACGTTCCTCGCGGCGACGACCGGAGTGACCGTCTACTTCGATCTGGACGTGCGCGCGGGCGTGCAGATCAACCAGATGGACGTGAATTTCTACGGCGCCGCCGGGCCGCAGGTGCGGATCGAGATCTGGGTGCGCAACGGCACGCACGTCGGCAACAACACCAGCAACAGCGGCTGGACGCTTGCCGCGGTCTCCAACACCGTGACGTCGAATGGGCGCAACGTGGCGACGCCGATGCCGTTGCCGACGCCGTTCACGTTGCAGCCCGGTCTGCACGGTATCGCCGTGCAGCACTTCGGGGCGGGCGCCGCGTACACGGCGGGCACTGGGGTCGGCAACATCTACAGTTCGACCGCGGAGATGGACTTCCGCCAGGGTGGCGCGTCGAACCCGCCGATCTTCGGCGGCACCCAGAACGCGCCGCGCGTGATGAACTGCTCGATCCACTACCAGCCGCTCGGTGGCTTCGCGTCGGCGACCGTCTACGGGGCCGGCTGCGGCGGGCGGTCGGAGTTCGAGTCGTACTACGAGAACTTCCCGGCCCGGGCGTTCGACCTGGGTGGCACGGCGGCGGCGCCGAACACCGTGATGCACCTGCGCACGGCCACGGGCTACGTGGTGATGCCGGGCAGCGGCACGTGGTTCACGCCGGTCAGTGCGCCGCTGGCGTTGGCCGGCAACTCGGTCTCGCCGGCGCAGGCGCTCGGGTTCGCGTTCCCGGTGCCCGGTGGCGGCACGGCGAACGACCTGTTCGTCTGTGACGACGGCTACCTGTGGCTGGGTGCAACGGGCATCGCCGACTTCACGCCGGCGGTCAACGAGTTGCTGACCCAGGGGGTGCGGCTGGCACCGTGTTGGATGAGCCTGAATCCGGCGATCGGCTCGATCCACTTCGACGTCGACCCGAGCAACAACGCCGCGTACGTGACGTGGCTGAACGTCGGCGAGACCGGTTCGACGGCGACGATCAGCATGCAGGTGGCGTTGTTCGGCAACGGGGATTTCGAGTACCGCTACGCCGACGAGACGATCAGCACGGTCGGCAACACGTTCGCGCTGGTCGGCATGAGCCCGGGCGGCGGTCGGATGGATCCTGGCAACCGCGACCTCTCGGCGTCGCTGCCGTTGATCCTCGGGCCGGATCAGGTGACCCCGGACCTGGCGTTCGCGGCCGCGGCGCGGCCGGTGCTCGGCACGACGTTCGCGTTGACGACGACGAACATCCCGGCGACGGCGAGCTTCGGCGCGACGTTGTTCGGGTTCACCCAGTTCCCGACCGGACTCGACCTCACTTCCTTGGGCATGCCGGGATGCCGGCAGTACACGAGCATCGATGCGTCGGTGTTCTTCCTGGCCGCGGGTGGGACGGCGAGCACGTTGTTCGCGGTGCCGAGCAGCCCGGCCTTCGTCGGGGTGCAGGTGGCGACGCAGTCGGCCGTGTTCGCGCCGGGCAGCAATGTGCTGGGTGTGATCACCAGCAACGGCGTGGAGCTGCGGCTCGACGTGCAGTAGGTCGAGCCGACCCAGACGCTGCGTTCGTGCCCGGGGACAATGGCTGCGCGAACGCGTTGGCGTGGTCTCTCGCGGCGTGCAACCGGGTTTCGGCTTCGGTGACGCAACATGTGCTTCCGTGGTGGTTTGCGGCGTCGCGTGCGCATTCGGGACCGGGTGAGGTATGCGCAGTGCCCCCCGGTGGGGCACTGGGTGGGGAGGCCACACGATGCAGACCCACGACCACAGCGAGGCGTTGCCAGATCATCCGTTCGAATCCGCCGGGGCGCGCGACCGGTTCGTTGCGCTGGTGGTGGAGCAGTTGCAGCGCCTGGCGCCGGGCGGGCTGGTGGAGGGAGGCATCGCGCTGTTGCCGGGCGGGATCGGGATCGGGCTCGGCACGTTGGCGCAGGCGTGTGCGCAGGACGATCCGCGGAGCTGGCCTGAGCACATCGCCAGCCACCTGGCGTTGCACGACCCGCAGCGGGTGCTGCCGATGCTGATGGAGCTGGTCGAGACCGACTTCGCGGGCCTGGCGCCGCGCCTGGCGGTGCGGCTGTACCCGGGCAGTCACCTGCGCACGCGCGGCGATCTGCTGGTGCACCGCGTCGACCTCGAAGGCACGGTCACGATGTTGGTGCTCGATGCGGAGGACACCGTGATGGCGGTACCGGCGTCGTTGGCAGCGGCTTGGGGCGTACCGCCGGCCCAGCTGCTGGAGCGTGGCTTGCAGAACGTCGCGGCGATGGAGGAGCCGGTCTGGATGCCGCTGGCGAACGACGCGGGGCCAGCACTCGAGATGCTGACCTGCGAGCACGACTTCACGGCCAGCCACGTGCTGCGACTGGCCGAGTGCCTGCCGCGCCCAGGCCGCTACGGGGACCTGATCGCGATCCCGAACCGGCACATGGTGGTGCGGGGTGCGATCGACGAGCCGCGGATCGGGGCGACCGCCTCGGTGATGCGCGCGATCGCCGAGGAACTGTTCCGCGTCGGCCCGGGTTCGATCACGCCGCACGTGTACTTGCGGCGGCCGGACGGCAGTTTCGAGCGGCGCCTGGATGCGCGCTTGCGCCGGCGCTAGCGCGCTGCAGCCAGGAATCAGGTCGATTCCTGCAAGTCATTTGCTCGAAGTGCTTTATATCACCGCGTGCGCATTTGGGACCGGGTGAGGTATGCGCAGGGCTAGCGGTAGCGGGCGCGGATGGCGGGGACCAGGTACTCGTCGAAGGCGCGGTCGATGCCGTACTCGGGGGACCAGTCCCAGTCGCGGCGGGCGGCGCTGTCGTCGACGTCGGCGGGCCAGGAGTCGACGATGCGGGCGCGGGCCTGGTCGAGCTCGAAGGTGGTGTTGGCGGCCGGGAAGTGGCGCTTGACGCGCGCGGCGAACTCGGCGGCGGTGAGGCTGAAGGCGCCGACGTTGTAGGCGGGCAGGCTGAGGCGCTCGCGCGGTGCGTCGAGCAGGGTCAGCAAGGCCTTGATCGCGTCGGGCATCGCCATGAACGGGATCTGCGCCTCGGGGGCGACGAAGCACGCGTAGGGTTTGTTCTGCGCGGCGGCGTGCAGCATCTCCGGGCCGTAGTCGCTGGTGCCTCCCGACGGCACCGATTCGGCCGAGATCAGGCCAGGGAAGCGCACGCTGCGGAAGTCGATGCGCTGGGTGCGTTCGCTTCTGGCCGACAGCATGCGGTAGTGCCGCATGAAGTAGCGGCCGAGGTGTTCGGCGTAGAGCTTGTTGACGCCGTACATGGTGATCGGCTCGAGGCCCTGGTCCTCGCGGATCCGGCCGAACTGGCGCTTCTGGGCCAGGGTCGGGATGCCGTAGGCGGCGATCGAGCTCGGGAACAGGAACTTGACCGGATGGTCGAGGCGCTGGCTCAGCGACTGCGCCATGCGCAGCAGGTGCAGCGTGCCCTCGACGTTGATCTGGTGGGCCAGCTCGGGGTCGCGTTCGCCGCGGGTCGACAGCAGCGCGGCGAGGTGGAAGACGACCTCGATCTGGTGGTGCGCGGCCAGTTGGTCGAGCAGGTTGCGGTCGAGGATGTTGCCGGCGTAGCTCTCCAGGCAGAGCGGGCGGTGCGATTCGGGCAGCGGCGCCAGGTCGAGGGTGACGATCTGGTACCGGCCGTCGCGATGCAGGGTTTCGATCAGCGAACGGCCGATCTCGCCGTTCGCGCCGGTGATGAGAGCAACGGGGCGCTTGGACATGGTGGGTGGCTGGAAGACTACGGCCGCCCCGCCACCGGCGCGATGGTTTGCTGGCCGGCCCGAAGCGGGCGGGGGGCGGCAACTGCCCCGCGCGCCCGCCGCCCGGCTGTGGCAGACTGCCAGGATGCACGACGACTGGTTGCGGCGCTGGGCCGAGGGCAACATCGGCTTCCACCGGGCGAACGTCCACGCCGCCCTGCTGCAGCACTGGCTGCCGCGGACCGGCTCGGTGCTGGTGCCGCTGTGCGGCAAGTCACTCGACCTGCGCTGGCTGGCCGAACGGGGCCACGAGGTGGTCGGCGTCGAACTGGCCGAACGCGCCGTCGCCGACTTCTTCGCCGAGCAGGGGCTGCGGTACGAACGTCGCGACGGGCCGCTGCCGGCCTGGGTGGCCAAGGACCTGCCGATCACGATCCACCAGGGCGACTACTTCGCGCTCGACGGGGTGCGCTGCGATGCGCTGTACGACCGCGCGGCGCTGGTGGCCCTGCCGGCCGAGCTGCGCAGGCGGTACGTGGCGCACACGGATCGACTGCTGCGCGAACGGGCGTTCCGACTCGTGGTGACGCTCGAGTACGAACAGGACCTCGTCGCCGGGCCGCCGTTCGCGGTGCCTGCCGACGAGGTGCTCGGGCATTGGCCCGAGCTCGAGTTGCTGTCGCGGCAGGTCGACGGCGAACAGACGCCGCCGAAGTTCAAGGCCGCGGGTGCCTTGCTGCACGAAGCGGTGTGGCGTACACCGGCATGACGGAGTCGGCGAGGATTCCCGTCCGTGCCGGCCGGATCCTGGCTAGCCTCTGCGCCAGCCACCGATGACCGCGCCCGCCTCCGAACCCGACCGCGACCGCAACCTCCACGCGACGCTGCAGCGCTGGTTCGGGTTCGCGTCGCTGCGGCCGCTGCAGAAGGACGCCATCGACGCCGCGCTCGACGGCCGCGACGCGCTGGTCGTGCTGCCGACCGGCGGCGGCAAGTCGTTGTGCTACCAGTTGCCAGCGCTGGTCCTCGACCGGCTGGTGGTGGTCGTCTCGCCGCTGATCGCGCTGATGCAGGACCAGGTCGACGGGCTGCGGCTCCTCGGCGTCCCGGCGGCTGCGGCGCACGGCAACCTCGACGCCGGTGGGCGGGCCGAACTGCGGCGGATGAGCGAAGACGGCTCGCTGCGCTTGTTGTTCGTGGCCCCCGAACGCTTGTTCCTCGACGGGTTCCTGCGCTGGCTGCAGCAGCAGGACGTCGCCGCGATCGCGATCGACGAGGCGCACTGCATCAGCCAGTGGGGCCACGACTTCCGCCCCGAGTACCGGCGGTTGGCCGAACTGCGCCAGCACTTCCCCGGGGTCAGCTTCCAGGCGTTCACGGCGACCGCGACGCCGCGCGTGCGGGCCGACATCCGCGAGCAGCTGCAGCTACAGGACCCCGTCGAATTGGTCGGCACCTTCGACCGTCCCGAACTGACCTACCGCGTGCTGCCGCGGCACGACCTCGAAGAACAGGTCGCCGCCGCGATCCTGCGCCATCCCGACGCCGCGGCGATCGTGTACTGCATCTCGCGCAAGGAGACCGAGTCCCTGGCCAAGGCGCTGCAGCAGCGCGGCATCGGCGCGCGCGCCTACCACGCCGGACTGGCGGCGGGCGCGCGCACGCGGATCTCCGCCGACTTCCGCGCCGAACGGCTGCACGTGATCGTCGCGACGGTGGCGTTCGGCATGGGCATCGACCGCAGCGACGTGCGCCTGGTCGTGCACGCCGGCATGCCCAAGAGCCTCGAGGCCTACCAGCAGGAGACCGGGCGCGCTGGCCGTGACGGGCTGCCGGCCGAATGCCTGCTGCTGTACTCGGCGGGCGACGGGGCGAAGTG
>DAIMFJ010000022.1:8001-15786 GCA_036724695.1 Planctomycetota bacterium | reverse complement strand
GAAGTGGCGCGCGATGCTCGAGCGGCGCCGCAGCGAGGCCGACGCCGAACCTGCCGTCGGCGACGCGGTGGCGTTCGCGGGCGACGACGCGGAGCTCGCCGGGGACGCTGCCGAGCTGGCCGCGGACCGTGCGCACGCCGCCGAAGTTGCCCATCAGGCCCAGTTGGCGCTGCTGCAGCAGATGCAGCGGTTCGCCGGCAGTACGCGGTGTCGGCACCGTGCGATCAGCGAGTACTTCGGGCAGGTCTATCCGAGCGACGACTGCGGCGCCTGCGACGTCTGCCTCGCCGAACTGGAGGTGGTGCCAGACGGCCACGTGCTGGCGCAGAAGATCCTCTCGGCGGTCGTGCGCACCGGCCAGCGTTTCGGCGCCGCCTACGTGATCGACGTGTTGCGGGGCAGCCGCAGCGACAAGGTGCTGCAGCGCGGCCACGATCGGCTGCCGACCCACGGCATCTGCCGCGACGTGCCGGTCGGGCGACTCGGCAACTTCGTCGACCAACTGGTCGATCTGGGCCTGCTGGTGCGCAGCGAAGGCGAGTATCCGACCTTGCAGCTCGGCCCCGACGCGATGGCGGTGCTGCGCGGCACGCTGCAGGTCGAATTGCGACTGCCCAAGCAGTCGCTGGCGGCGCGCGGCCGGCGGCGCCGCAGCGACGTCGGCGAAGGCGGCGATCGGCAGCGCGAGTTGACCGAGGTCGAGCAGGCTCTGTTCGAAGCGTTGCGCGTGCACCGGCGGGCGATGGCGCAGGAACTCGGCGTGCCGCCGTACCTGGTCGCCAACGACGACACGCTCGAGGATCTCGCGCGCCAGCGGCCGCGCGATGCGGAGGGACTGTTGGCGGTGCGCGGCGTCGGTGCGCGCAAGGCGGCGACGTTCGGCGCGCAGTGGCTGGCGCAGCTCGACGCGTTCTGCGCGCAGCATGGTCTGTCCCGCGATGGCCTGCTGGCGAGCGCCGCGGCGGCACCATCGGCCCCGCCGCGTCGCGCCGCCCCGGCCACTGCGCCGCGCCGCGAGCGAACGGCTGCCGACGGGGCGGCGGCGAGCGCCTCGCCACGCGAGCTGGCCAGCGCCCTGTTCGCCCAGGGTGCATCGCTCGACGCCGTGGCTGCGGCGTGCGGTCGCGTGCGCAGCACGGTCGAAGGCTACTTGACCGAGTGGCTCGCCGAGGCGCCGCCGGCGGATCTGCGGGCCTGGGTCGATGCCGCGACCGAAGCGCGGATCCGCGCCGTGCTGCACGTTTCCCCGGAGGGCCGCCTGAAGCCGCTGTTCGAAGCGCTCGGCGGCGAGGTCGACTACGCGACGATCCGCATCGTGCTGGCGTGGTTGCGTGCGCGTGCGGCGCGCGACGGCTAGCGCCTCGAGTTCGGCCTCCTTCCGGCGTTTGCGGGTCACCGAGCAGCTTCGACAACGGGCAGCCGGCGGCGATCGTCGCCACCGGGGCGACCGCCAACGCGATGGCGATCGTCAACTTCGGCGACAGCAACACCTCGCTCGGTGGTGCGCCGCTGCCGCTGTCGTTGGCCCCGTTCGGCGCACCAGGCTGCTTCCTGAACGCCAGCGTCCTGGCCTCGCTGATGACGATCGCCGACGGCAACGGTGTCATGCGTTTCGAGTTCACGGTGCCGAACTCGCTGTTCGGCTTCCTGCAGCGCAGCTACTTCCAGATCGGCACGATGACCAGTGCCAACGCGCTCGGGCTGGTGACCACCGAAGCGCTCGAGATCCGCTGAGCCTCGCCCGCGGTGGGCGCGGCTGGCGCCGATCCCACCGCGGCGATCTGGACCCGGTCCCGACGCGGGATCGCCGATCCAGCTGGCGGCGATCCGCGCCGATGAAGCTGCCGTGACTCGTCCCGTCGTGATCGGGGTGCGCCGCGCGGCACTGCCGGAGCCCGATGCAGCGTCGGCTTCGCCGTCGGCCGCCGCGGCGCCGAAGCTCGACTTCGACGGCGTGCTGGCCGTCGCCGTGCTCGCCGCGGTGCTGCTCGGTGGTGACGACTGGTGGCGCTACGGCGCGGTCGGCTTCGAGATGGTGCTGCTGCTGCCGTTCTGGTTCTGCAGCACGCCGCTGCTGGCCTGGTGGGCCGGGCACGGCGTCGTCACGTGGAGCAAACGCGAAGGGACCTTCGTCGACTTCGCCGCCGACGCGACGTCGTGGCGGGCGTGGCTGCTGCTCGGTGCCGATGCGGCGGTGACGGTGGCGATTGCCGTCGTCTTGCTGACCCAAGGCACGCCGGCGCTGTGTTGAGGGTGAGCCGGTTGCAGCGCGTGGCGCTGCTGGAATCGATCGAATCGCGGCGCCGTAGCCCCGCTCAGGCCTTCGGCCGGGGCGGCGGCAGGTCGCGCGCGGGGCATGCGGATTGCCAGCCCTGACGGGCATGCTGGCCGTCGCAGAACGGCTTGTTGGCCGACAGGCCGCAGCGGCAGAACGACACGACGGTGCGTCCGCCGAGGCCATATTCCTTGCCGGTGGCGTCGCAGACGGTCATCTCGCCTTCGATGCGCAGCGGGCCATGGTCGTGCACGGTGATCTTGGTCATCGCCAGACGGTAGCTGGTTCTGCGGCAGCAGGCCACGCTCGCGCCGGGGTTTCGGCGCGTGGCGTGGCCGCGGGACCGGAACGCCGCTGACGGTGCTGTGCGGGGTACGAGGCGCTGGTCCCCGGTATGCTGCAGCAATGCGAGCTTCGCGCAAGTTCCCGCCGCGGCCATGGCTCCTGGTTGCTGGCCTGGCTGGTGCGCTCCATGCGCAGCAAGCCCCGCGCACCGAGGTGGTGACCGCTGCCCTCGCCGCTGGGCACGCTGCGACGCAGGCGCGCATCGCTGCCGCGCCGCAGTTGGAACTCGCCGACGGCGGTGTGTGCGGTCTGCTCGGCGGTGCCACCGTCAAGCTCGGCAGTGGCGCTGCGACCGTCTTGCAGGTGCCGCTGCCGCAAGAACTCGCCGGCCAGGTGCCGCTCGCGTTCACGTGTGTCGTCGAGCCGGCGAACGTGTGGCGCGGCGCGGCGCTCGTGCGCGAACCGGGCCAGAGCGTGGCGCTGCAGGTGACCCTGCAGGCGCCGCGTTCGCTCGGCATGCTGTTCGGCCGCGGCCCCGAGGTGAAGATCGCCTGGTCCGGTGTCGTGCTGCTGGCCGAACGTCCCGAACCCGTTGTCGCCGATGCCGTGGCCGACTACCTCGCGGCGACCCCGTGCGCGCCGGCCGAGCACGCCGACCTGGTCGCCAGCAGCAAGGCGATCGCGCCGCCCGAGACGTCGCCGGCCGAACTCGCGGTGCGGCTGCAGGCCTGGATCGCCAGCCGGCGCCCGCTCGTCCGACCGCGCACGCTCGATGCCCTGTCGCTGCTGTCCGCAGGCAACCACGGCATCTGTACCGTCAACGCCAACTTCGCAGCCGCGGTGCTGCGGCAACGTGGCGTGCCGGCGCAGCTGCTCGCGGTCGTGCCGACCAACGGCATGCGGCTCGAGATGCACCGGATCGTCGCGTGGCACGAAGGGGGCCGTTGGCAGCGTTTCGATCCGTCGGGGGTGCACGCCGACGTGCCGATGCGGACCAGCCAGAGCGTGGTGGTGGCCTGCACGTCGATCGCCGACGAACGACGCGCGGGCCAGCCGCGGGGCGCCGCGCCGATCGGCTGTCCGTGGGGACAGGAACTGGAGGTCGTGCGCGGCGCGGCCGTGCCCTTCGGCTCGGAGTTCTTCTGGACGCAGGCCAGGCCGTTGCTCGCCTTCGCCGCCGACGATCGGCAACTCGCCGCGGCGCGGGCGGCGTGGCGGCAGTTCCTGGCGACGGGTTGGCTGCCGGAAGCCGCCACGCGGGCGGCGGCGGCGACGACCCCGGCCCAGTTCGCGGCGGCATGGGGCGCGCCCCCCGAACAGGACCGCCAGCGGCCGTGACCCGGGCCGGCGGCTGACGCACGCGTGGGCTCAGCGCGTGCTGTCGAGCAGGATCTTGCGCTGGTTGAGGCCTTGCACCGGCCGGTTGTTGCCGCGGTGGATCCTCGTGAACGCGGCGAGCTGTTCCTTCGAGATCTGCACGGGTTCGACCATCAGGTGCCAACGCACCCCTTCGGTGCCCGGCGGCGTGGTCAGCGAACCCGAATAGCGGTAGGTGCGCGGGTCGCCGGGCAGCAGGTCGTCGGCATCGATCGTCGTGCCGACCTTGTGCGCAGGTCCGGCGGCGGCCGGCAGATGGTTCCACACCGGTGCGAAGTTCTGGTTGTAGGCGCCGGCTTCGAGCAACACGCCGACGACGGCGAGTTCGCCAGTCGCCGACTTGTGCACGAGGTGCATCTCGGCCGCGGCGTTGCGGCCCGCGATCGTGTGCTCGCTGGGGGCGTGGAAGTGGAACTGGACGAGTTCGAACCGCACGCCGTCGACCTCCAGGTGGCTGCCTGGCGCGTAGTTCACCTGCACGGTGTGGCCGTTGTTGACGATCTCGACGGGGGTGGGTTCGTAGTGGAACACCAGGTTGGCGAGGTCGGCGCTCTCGGCACCGACGATGTCGATCGGCGACTGCCGCTTGCCGGTGGCACACAGGGCATATTCGGGCGCCAGCGAGCCCCAGTGGGCGGGGCCGGTGTCGCCGCTGTAGCTCCAGTGCGGAGCGCCGTGGTTCTCCTGCGGCTTGGCCGAAGAATGGCCGGCGCAGGCCGGCAACAGCGCGAGGCCGGTGAGGAGGAAGAACGGGAGTGGCGGAGGCTTCACGATGGCTGGTTCGTTTGGGCTCTCGGGACGGGAACCTGGTCCGCGGCGGATCATGCCACACGCCGGTGTCGCGCTCCCCGGTTCCTTGTTCCGTAGCGTTGGCTGACGTGACGCGGGCGGCGGTCGTGGCTCAGGGACAACCCCAGGTCCGTGGCGTCCTGGCCTCGATGTCGCAGGCTCGGACTCGCGCTTTCCGGGGATTCCGGTGACGCTTCGCGCCGCCCCCGCCAGTAGCCCACGTGATCCGAGCTCGTGAAGACCGCTGGTTCGACCGGTACCGCCGCAACGGCGACCCGCGCCTGTTGGCGCGGGTCTTCGACCGCACGGCACCCGAACTCTGGAAGGTCGCCGCCCACCTGTGCCGCGATCGGCACGCCGTCGAGGATGCCGTGCAGGGCACGTTCCTGGTGGCGATCGAGGCGCGGCAGACGTGGGATGCGTCGCGGCCGCTGCTGCCGTGGTTGCTCGGTTTGTTGGTCAATCGGGTGCGCGACCTGCGTCGCCGCACCCGGTCGCCCGACGCCGAGCGACTGGCACCGTCGGCTGGCGAAGCCGATCCGGCGCAACTGGCGGAAACCGCCGAACTGCAGCGCGGTCTGCTGACCACGCTGCAGCGCGTCGCCGAACCCTACCGCTCGACGCTCGAGCGCCATCTGCTGCGCGGCGAAGGTGCGGCGGAGATCGCGACGGCAATCGGCGTGCCGGCTGGCACGGTGCGCATGCGTTTGCACCGTGGCCTCGAGCTGCTGCGCGAGCGGCTGCCGGCGGGGTTCGCCGGTGGTGGGGCGGTGCTGGTGCTGACGTCGGAGTCGTTCGCGGCGATGCGGCGCACGGTGCTGGGCAGTGGGCCCGGCGGTGTGGCGGTTGGCGCGGCGGCGGGTGCGGGCGCGGGTCACTTCCTGTCCGTTTGGCTTGGAGTGATGCTGATGAACAAGACGACGATGATGGTGGCCGGCGCCCTGCTGGCCGGTGTGTTGGCCTGGTGGGGCTTCAATCTGGCGAAGGCTGCACCCGAACCCCGGTTCGCGGTGCAGACGACGACGCGCCCCTTGGCCGCGGAGGTACAGGCGACGAACGACGCCGAACCGCTGGCGACCGAGGCGGTCGCGCCGGCCGCGGTGCGAGTGCCCGCTGCGGCGGGACCAGCGCGCGGGGTCGTGCGGGTCGTGCTGGTGCGGCAGGACGATCGGCTGCCGATCCCGGAGGTGTCGCTCGAACTGCTCGCTGGCCTGCCGGCCGCAGCGTCCGGCACGGTCGCCGTGCCACATGTCGAGCATGGGTGGACTGGACCGGACGGAGTCGCGAGTTTCCGGGTGCCGGCCGGGCGATGCGAAGTGCGTTCGGTGGTCCTGGCCCACGGTCGCGAGCCGTGGCAGGCCGAGGTACTGCCTGGACAGGAGACCGAACTGCGCATCGAAGTACCGATCCGCGTGCGCGCCGAAGTGCAGGTCGTCGACACCAGCGGGCGGCCGGTCGCCGGTGCGCAGCTGGTCGGGCGCAGCGTCGGCGACGTCGGCGAAGTCGTCGAGAACGAACTCGGTCGCACCGACACGATGGGCTGGTGGCGCGCCGCCCTCGTCGAATCGCACGTGCCGATCCGTGCTCTGCGCGACGGCTACGTGGCGTCGCCGGCCGGCGAACTGACCGAACAGCGGCCGACGGCGCGCCTGGTGCTCGGCGATGGGCCGGGGGGGCTCGCCGGCACGGTCTTCGGGCGCGATGGGCGCCCACTGCCGAAGGCCCAGGTGCTGCTGCAGCCGCACCAGAGCGGGTTCGCCGGCGAACGACCACTCGCCGTCGTCGCGGACGGCGGCGGTGGTTTCCGGTTCGCGCACGTGCCGCCGGGCCCGTGCACGGTGCACGCGGTGAGTCCGATCGGCGTGTACGACCGGCGTTGGGCGCGGGCCGCGGCGACCGTGGTGGCCGGGCAGGAACAGCGGGTCGACGTGTCGTTCCCCGTCGGCGCCAGCATCGTCGTGTCGATGCGCGCGGCCGATGGCCAGCCGGTGCAGGACCAGCACGTCGCGGCGGTGTTCCAACCGGAGCCGCAGCTGTGGCTGTACCTGTCGGCGCTCGGCAGCGTCTCGAAGCAGACCGATGCGCGCGGCGTGGCCGTGTTCGAGGATCTGGCGGCCGGCGAGTACGAGGTGCAGGCGTTCTTGCCCGAAGGGGCGCAGCGCAGCAAGGTGCGGGTCGCTCCGGGCGAACCGGTACAGGTCGATTGGCACCTGGGGCCGACCAGCTTCGTCGCGGTCGAACTGGTCGACGGGGCAGGCCAGGCCTTGGTCGATTGGCGCGTGTCGTTGCAACCGGACTCGGGGATCGTCAAGGAAGCGCGCAGCGATGCGCGCGGCATGGTGCGCTTCGAACCGATCCGGGCGCCGGCCGGTCAGCTGGTCGTGCGGGCGCCGGGGAGCGAGTTCGTGGTCCTGCAGCAGCGCGCCGTCGTCGGCGAGCCAACTCGTCTGGTGATCACCGCTGCCCAGACGGCGACGGGCTCGCTGCGCGGTCGCGGGCAGCTGACCGCTGGGCTCGCCGCCAGCGACGTGTCGATCCAGTTGGTGCGCATGCGCGGCGGCGAACCCGGCGAACGGGTCAGCGGGCCACTGGCCGACGACGGCACGTTTGCGTTCCCAGGACTGCCGGCCGGGCTGTACATGCTCGGTTTCCTGCGCGGACAGCGCGAACTGCTCGGCACGCCGCGGCAGGTCGAGGTGCAACCGGGTGCCGAGGTCGATCTCGGTGAAGTGGAGCTCACGCCGGCCGCGGCGTTCGCCGTGGAGGTGCTCGCCGCGGACGGTGGGGCGGTGCAGCAACCGCGCCTGTTCCTTGCGATGCGCGAGCGGCCGCGCGACTTCGGGCCGGTGCCGCAACAACGCAGCGGGGCCGTGTGCACGGTGCCTGGCATGCCCGACGGCAGGTTCGAGCTGCTGGTCTGGGGCGAGGACGTCGCACCGACCTGCGTGCCGATCGAGGTCTCGGCCAACACGCGCCGGTTGCCGGTCACGGCTGCGCGCGGGGTGCCGACGCGGTTCGTCGTGCGCGGCGTGGCGCGCGGTGACTGGACCTTGCGCTTG
>DAIMFJ010000022.1:0-7991 GCA_036724695.1 Planctomycetota bacterium | reverse complement strand
GAGAACCAGCCCTTGTTGGGGCTGCTGCCAGGGAACTACCGCGCCGAGGTGACTTGCGGCGAGCGCAGCGGCACGGCCGAGTTCACCGTCGGCAGCCCCAGCGGCACGGTCGAGATCGTCGTACCGGAGTGAGCCGGCAGGCCGGCCCGGCGCGTCGCGCGCCGGGCCGACGCCAGCGGCTCAGTCGTGCGTGCCGATCACCTGGTACAGACGCGTGCCGCTCGGCGACGCGCTGATCAGGACCGGGGTCTGCACGGCGCCGAACGGCGCGTACTCGACGCGCGCGTTGGCGGTCGGCACGGTCGTCGCCCCGGTGCCGATCGACCAGACCAACCCGTACGGGTCGCTGCCGCCGACGAAGCGGATCGAGCCGTCGGTGATCGTCTGGCCGGTGGCGGTGCTGACCGAGCACTGGGTCAGCGTGTTGGTGCCGAGGTCGAAGTGGAACACGTCCTCGGAGCTGGACGAGGCGGTGCCGAGGCGCTCGCCCCAGGCAAGGTGCATGCCGTCGGCGGAGATCGTCAGCGACTCGATGTTGCGCACGTTCGGCGCGGCGCCGTGGCGGATTTCCCGGAATGTCGATCCCGGCCGCGCCAACCGCACGCTTTGCCGGCATGCCCCGAAACGTCGGTCCGTCGCTCGTCGCCGCCCTGCTGGCGGCGGCGAGCGCAGCTGGGCAATCGCCCGGCCTGTGGTCGCTGGTCCCGCCCGCCGCGGTCGCCGTGCCCGAAGTCCAAGCCTCCAGTTGGCCGCGCAACGCCGTCGACCGGTTCGTGCTGGCGCGCCTGCTGGCCGCCGACCTGCAGCCGAGTGCCGCGGCCGACCCCGCGACGTTGCTGCGGCGCGTCACCCTGGATCTGACCGGGCTGCCACCGACGCCGGAAGAACTGGCGGACTTCGCGGCCGACCCGAGCGACGCCAACTACGAACGGGTCGTCGACCGCCTGCTCGCCTCGGTCGCCCACGGCGAACGCATGGCCCAGCTGTGGCTGGATCTGGCCCGCTACAGCGACACCAACGGGTACGACTTCGACAGCGACCGGCAGATGTGGGCGTGGCGCGACTGGGTGGTCGAGGCGTTCGCCGCGGGCATGCCGTACGACCAGTTCACGCTCGCCCAGATCGCCGGCGACCTGTTGCCGGGGGCCACGCTGGCCCAGCGCATCGCGACGGGCTTCCACCGCAACCACGCGATCGCGATGCAGATCGACGGCCAGCCCGGCGAACTGCACCACCAGTACGTCGCCGACCGCACCGCGACGTTCGCGACGACGTGGCTCGGCCTGTCGGTCGGCTGCGCCGAATGCCACGACCACAAGTTCGACCCGATCTCGCAGCGCGACTACTACGGGCTGTACGCGTTCTGGAACCGCATGCCCGAACGGGGACTCGAGCAGGCAGGCAACGCCGCGCCGTTCCTGCGCCTGCCAACCGCCGAACAAGGTGCGCGCCTGTTGGAGTTGCAGCAGGAGGAAGCCGAACTCACCCAGCGGCTGCGGCGCGAGCTGCAGGGGCGCGAGGCGGCGTTCGCGGCCTTCCGAGCCGGGCGGGCGACGAGCGCCGCGGTGACCGACGGCCTGTGGTGGCACGAGCCGCTCGACGGGCCGCGGCCCGGCGAGACCGAACTGGGCGGCATCGGCGCGGGCGGCTGGGTCGGCGGTCTGCGCGGTGGTGCCGTGCACTTCGACGGCAACGACACCTGCGTGCGTTTGCACCGCGCGGTCGAACTGCGAGCCGATGCGCCGTTCACGATCGCCGCCTGGATTCGCCTGGCCGACGGCACGCCGACCCCTGCCATGGCGATCGTCGGCAAGGTCGACGAGGCGGCCGAAGGTCGGGGCTGGGAAGTCACCGTCGCCGATCGGCGGTTGGCGGTGGCGTTGGTCGGCGGCAAGGACGACCGGCTGGGGGTGCGGGCCCGCGACGAACTGGAACTCGGTGTCTGGTACCACGTCGCAGCCGTCTACGACGGTTCGCGGCGTCGGGACGGCCTGCGGCTGTTCGTCGACGGAGCGCCGGCCGAGCTCGCGATGCCGCCTGCACCGCCGGCAGACGCGGCCGCTGCGGCGACCTCGCCCAAGCCGCCGAAGAACCTCGTCGGCGACCTCGGCAACGACGGCGCGATGCGGATCGGCAGCCTCGACGGCCGGCCGTTCCTCGGCGCGATCGACGAGGTGCGCATCTACGGTCGGGCCCTCGACGCCGCTGGCTTGGCGGCGGTGGGCGACGCCGACCTGGCCGCGGCGGGACTGTTCGCCGAGCCGGCGCCGGTGGCGCATCGGCAGCTGCTCGAACGCACGTTCGTGCGCCGGGGCGACGCGGCGCTCGCGGCGATCGAGACGGCGCGGCTGGCCGTGGCCGCCGAACATCGACGCGTGCTCGACGAAGTCGCGATGGTGTCCGTCGCCGCCGAGATGTCTGAGCCGAGGGCCACGCACCTGCTGTTGCGCGGCGACTACCAGAGCCCGGCCGAGCGCCTCGAACCGGCGCTGCCGGCGGCGTTCGGGGCCTTGCCGGCCGAGGCGCCGCGCAACCGGCTCGGGCTGGCGCGCTGGCTCGTCGCCGCCGACAACCCGCTGGTGGCGAGGGTGCACGTCAACCGGATCTGGGCGATGCTGTTCGGCCGCGGTCTGGTGGCGACGCTGGACGACTTCGGCACGCAAGGGGCGCCGCCGAGCCACCCCGAACTGCTCGATTGGCTGGCACGCGACTTCGTCGCCCACGGGTTCGCGCACCGCCATCTCGTCAAGCAACTGGTCCTCTCGTCGACCTACCGGCAGAGCACCCAGGCGGTGGCCGCGCAACAGGAAGCCGATCCCGAGAACCGGCTGCTCGGCCGCGCCGTGCGGTGGCGCCTCGACGCCGAAGCGCTGCGCGACCAGGCCCTGCAGGTCGCCGGGCTGCTCGACCGCAAGGTGGGTGGGCCCGCGGTGATGCCGTGGCAGCCAGCCGATCTGTGGCCCGAGCCGTCGGCGGTCGCGCAGCGGTATCGGCGTGGCCTCTACGTCGCCCAGAAGCGCTCGGTGCCGTTCGTGACGTTCCGCCTGTTCGACGCCCCCGGCCGCGAGATCTGCGTGGCGCAGCGGCATCGCACGACGACGCCGTTGCAGGCGCTGGCGCTGTTCAACGACCGCAACTTCGCGGAGGCCGCCCGCGCGTTCGCGCAGCGTCTGCTGGGCCGCGGTGGCGACGACGCGGCGCGGCTGCGGCGCGGCTTCCTGCTCGCCGTGCAGCGCGAACCGGACGAGGGCGAACTGGCGATCCTCGGCCAGCTGCTGGTGATCCAACGGGCGCTGTTCCTGGCCGATCCGGCCGCCGCCGCGGCGGCGGTCGAGGTGGGCGACGCGCCCAAGCTGGAAGGCCAACCGGCAGCCGAGATCGCGGCCTGGGCCGCGGTCGCGGCGGTGTTGCTGAACCTCGAGGAGATCCTGGTGCGCCCATGAACATGCCTGCCGTTGTCGATCCGTTCGCGGCCTTGTCCAGGCGCGGCTTCCTGCGCGGGGCCGCCGGGTGCCTCGCCGGACTGGCGCTGCCGTCCGCGGATGGCGGTGCCCCGCGGCCTCACCACGTGCCGCGCGCCAAACGCGTGATCTTCGTGCTGCTGCTCGGTGCGCCGTCGCAGGTCGACCTGTTCGACCCCAAGCCGGCTCTGCAGCGCCTCGACGGGCAGCCGATGCCGGAGAGCCTGGTGCAGGGCCAGGCTGTCGACCAGCTCAAGGGGCGGCGGCTGGTCGCGGCCGGTTCGCGGTTCGCGTTCGAACGGCGCGGTGCCTGCGGCATGGAGCTCAGCGAACTGCTGCCGCATCTGGGCAACCACGCCGACCGGCTGGTGTTGGTGCGTTCGATGACCAGCACGATCATCAACCATCCACCGGCCCAGGCGTTGCTGACCGCCGGGTCGATCGAGCCGGGTCGCCCGAGTTGCGGCAGCTGGGTCGCCTACGGAGCGGGCACTGCGAATCGCGACCTGCCGGCGTTCGCGACGCTGCTGTCGGGAGGGGCGGGTGGCGCGCCGCCGCCGGTGCAGCTGTGGGGCAACGGCTTCCTGCCTGGCGAGCACCATGGCGTCGTATTGCAGAGCGGTGCCGAAGCGGTGCGGTTCCTGGCCAACCAGCCGGGGGCGACGCGCGAGGTGCGCCGCGCCCAGCTCGACGCGCTGCAGGCGCTCGACCGGCGGCGCCAGGCGGTGCACGGCGCGGCGACGGTCGACGACCGCATCGCCGCCTACGAACTCGCCTACCGCATGCAAGAGCAGGTGCCCGAGGCCGTCGATCTGCAGCAGGAGAACGCGGCGACGCTGGCGCTGTACGGCGCGACCCCGGGCAAGGCGTCGTTCGCGGCCAATTGCCTGCTCGCGCGTCGTCTGGTCGAACGCAGCGTGCGGTTCGTGCAGTTGATCGACGACGGTTGGGACCACCACGCGCAGTTGGTGCGCAACCTGCGGCGCAAGGCCGGTGAGATCGACCAGCCGCTCGGCGCGCTGTTGACCGACCTGCAGCGCTGCGGGCTGCTCGACGAGACCCTGGTGGTCGTCGCCGGGGAATTCGGCCGTACGCCGATGAACCAGGGTGGTCAGGCCGGCGATCGCTACGGGCGCGACCACCACGGCAAGTGCTTCAGCATCGTGCTCGCCGGGGCTGGGGTGCGCGGTGGCACGGTGGTCGGCGCCACCGACGAACTCGGCTACCAGGTCGTCGAGGATCCGTTCACGGTGCACGACCTGCAGGCGACGATCCTGCATCTGCTGGGATTCGACCACGAACGGCTCGTGCATCGGCATCGCGGCCGCGACTTCCGGCTGACCGACGTGCACGGCAAGGTGATGCGCAAGGTTCTGGTCGGTTGACGGGGCGACCGAGCGCGGCCCTGCACCGGCTCGATCTCAACGCTTGCTGGCGAGCCTGGTCTGCCACTGGGCGCTGACGGCATCGTGCCCCTGGGTCGGTTCGAGCACGTGCCACGCGGCATGCAATTCGACCAGTGCCTGCCCGCAGGCCCTGGTCTGTCGATGCTCGAGCCCACGATGGGTCTGCTGCAACTCGAAGGCTTCCGCGAGCGTGCCGGCGGCCACCTGGAAGTCGCTGGGCGCGCGGGCGAGTCGGGCGCGGGCGGTGCCGAGGTGGGTCAACAGCGTGGCGAGGCGGCGGATGCTCGGCGGGGCCGGGAACGCCCGCCGCGCACTCGCTTCGGCCGGGGCCAACAAGGCGACGGTGTCCGCCGGCCGCTGTTGATCCAGCCGCAGGCCGCCGAGCGCGATCGTCGCGATCAGCGTGTCGGCGTGCGCGTCGCCGCACCGGCGCCGGTTCGCCGCGACGCAAAGTTCGAGCAGGGGTGCCGCCGCGTCGAACTCGCCGCGGTCGCGGAGCAGCATGCCGAGGTTCAGGTACGAGATCAGCGTGCTCGGGTGGTCGTCGCCGAGGATGTGCTGCCGCAAGGTCAGCGCCTCGCGCAGCAGCGGTTCCGCCGCCTGCAGGTTGCCCCGCATGTGCAGGATCATGCCGAGGTTGTTGATCGAGTTGAGCGTGGTCGGGTGGTGCATCCCGGAGATCCGGCGCCGCTTGGCGAGGGCCTCCACGAAGTACGGCTCGGCCTCGGCGTGGCGATCCTGGGCCTGCAGGAGCCAACCCATGTTGTTGATCGACACCACGGTGTCCGGATGGTCGGGCCCGAGCACCCGGGTCGAACGCTGCAGCGATTCCCGGTAGAACGGTTCGGCCTCGGCATGGCGATCCTGCGCCGCCAGCAGCAGGCCGAGGTTGTTGATCACCACCAGGGTCTCCTCGTGGTCGTCGCCGAGGATGCGCCGGTGCCGCTCCAGGGCGTCGCGGAGCAGCGGCTCGGCCTCCTTGCTGCGACCAGCGCTCCACAGCAGCTCGCCGAGGCCACTCATTGCCGACAGCGTCTCCGGATGGTCGGTGCCCAACAGGCGCAGGCGCGTCGCCAGGACCTCGCGATGGGCCGCCTCGGCCTCGGCGTAGTCGCCGCGATTGCCCAGCAGCCTGGCGCTGGCCGCCAACGAGGCCAACGTGTCCAGATGTTCGGCGCCGAGCAGGAGTTGCCGCTTGGCCAGTGCCTGTTGCTGCAACGGCAGGGCCGCGTCGTGCAGACCAAAACGCCGGTAGTTCTCGGCCAGACTCTGCAGCAAGGCGGCGGCGACCAGCGGCTGGTTCGGGAACTTCTCGGCGATCGCTGCGATCGCCGGTTGGAAGAGCGTGCGGTCGAGCAGGTCGCGCGCAGTGTCGGTCGCATTGATCCGTTGCCACCCCGCCCGGAACCCAGCCGCCAGTTCCTTCTGCGTAGCAGGCTGGAGCGGCGGCTGTTCGGCGGCGAGGGCCGCAGCGAGGCGGGCTTCGAGGTCCGCGCTCAGTTCGACGCCGGCCGTGGTCGGATCGATGCCGGCCAGCATGTCGGCCTGGAACTGGGCGACCGCCGCCAGTTCCTCGGCACGCGTCCGGGCCTCGCGTTCGTTCGTCTCGGCGCGCAGGCGTTGCTGGTCGGCGATCCTGCGCTGGTCGGCCTCGGCCTGCCTGGCGAGTTCGGCGGCGTCGCGTTCGCCACGAGCGACCACCGCCTGCCAGGCGAACGCCAGGGCGCCGCACAGCAGGGTCGCGGCGATCGCGGTGCCGGCGGCGACGAGTCCCTTGTGCCGCTGCACGGCCTTGCGGAGCCGGTAGGCGGCACTCGGCGGGGCGGCGACCACCGGTTCGCCGGCCAGGTGCCGCAGGATGTCCATCGCGAGGCCGTTGGCTGTCTGGTAGCGGCGCCCGCGGTCCTTCTCGAGCGCCTTCATGACGATCCAGTCCAATTCGCCGCGGAGCAGCGCGCCGAGTCGTCTGGGTTCGGTGCGCCGTTGGGCGGCGATGTTCGCCAGGGTGTCGCTGGACTGGTGCAGGCGCGTGGAGGGGCGCGGTGGCTCCACTTCGCGGATCATGCGCTGCAGTTCGCCGAACAGCGCACCGCGCACCGTGCGCTTGTCGAATGGCGTACTGCCCGTCAGCAGTTCGTACAAGAGCACGCCGAGTGAGTAGATGTCGGTGCGCGTGTCGATGTCGAGCGAGCCTTCGGCCTGCTCGGGGCTCATGTACTGCAGCGTGCCGATCACCTGCTGGTGCTCGGTGAACAGGGTCTTGTCGGTCAACTTCTGCAAGGTCGCCTTGGCGATCCCGAAGTCGATGACCTTGACCTGCGGGCTGCCGTCCTGGGCGGCGACCAGGATATTCGAGGGCTTGAGGTCGCGGTGGATGATGCCCTTGCCGTGCGCGTGTTGCACGGCGCTGCAGACTTGCGCGAACAGCTGCAGCCGGTCGGCGATCGGCAGGTGGTTCTGGTCGCAGTACTCGACGATCGGCGCCCCCTTGACGAGGTCCATCACGAAGTAGGGGCGCCCCGTCGCGGTCGCCCCGGCGTCGAGCACGCGCGCGATGTTCGGGTGGTCCATCAGCGCCAAGGCCTGCCGTTCCTGTTCGAAGCGGGCGACGACCTGGCGGGTGTCCATGCCGAGCTTGACGATCTTGAGGGCGACGCGGCGGGCGACCGGGGCGTTCTGTTCGGCGAGGTAGACGGCGCCGAAGCCACCTTCGCCGAGCTGGTACAGCAAGCGGTACGGGCCGATCTGGGCCCCCGGACCTTCGGTCGGCAGGGGCGAGGGCTGAGCTGGCGGCGGCGGCGGGCTCGCCGGCGGCGCGCCGGTCGGTTCGGTCAGGAGCCGGCGGTCGTCTTCGGCTGCGTCGAGCATCGCCAGCACGCGTTGCTGCAGGTCGACGTCGCCTTCGCAGGCACGGGCCAGCCAGGCGGCCCGGTCAGCCGCCGGCAGCTCGAAGGCCTGGTCGAACAGTCGGCGCAGTCGGCTGGGTTGCGGAGAGACCATGTGCGTCCCCGGAGTCTACTCGCCGGAGGCGCGGGAACCGCGCCCGTCGCGGGGCATGGCGGCTGGGAAGTCGGGCGCGGTCGTCAGGCGCCGGCGGTCCGCAGGTATCCTCGTCCCGATGCGG
>DAIMFJ010000021.1:29840-30135 GCA_036724695.1 Planctomycetota bacterium | reverse complement strand
CGACCAGCTCACACCGTCCCAACTCCAGGTGTCGGTCAACGCGGAGAAGTTCGCGTCCAACCCGCCGAACAACAACACCCGGCCCCCCACTGGGTCATACGCCAACCCATGCCCAAAGCGCGGCGACGGCGCCACCGCCACGCTGCGTTGCTGCCACGCGACACCATCGAAGGTCCAGGTGTCCCCGTGCACCGTCGTGTCGTATCCGCCGAACAACACCGCTTGCCCGCGCCCGACGTCATAGGCCATCTCGGTGTTCGCCCGCGGACTCGGTCCACCGACGTTCACCAACTGC
>DAIMFJ010000021.1:22574-29830 GCA_036724695.1 Planctomycetota bacterium | reverse complement strand
CGGCCGCACGACCGCCATCTGCCCCGGCGCGACCAGCAACGTGCACCCACCAACCCCGACACTCGCCGGCGCGAACGCGCCGACGAACGCCACCGGCGCAGCCGCATCGTTCTCCGCACACTCCAACCCGAATGCCGCCCCGAGCTTCGGCCAGGTCCGCACGCCCAACTGCGGCGCCCTGACACCACACGCGCCGCCGTACGCCACCACCTCGGCCTGCCCGACCGACAACTGGTGCAGCGCCCCGAGATACGACGCGACCACGCCGCGCCCACCAGGCGCCACCGCCATCTGCGTGCCATACGGATACGGCCGCGCCACCCCGAGCGCCAACGGCGCCCAATCGACCCCATCGAACACCCACCCGCTGGTCGGCCCACCGAGGTGCATGCCCGCCAGCATCACGATCGCCTGCCGCAACGGATCGAACTCCATCACGCAGTACCCGGTGCCACTCGGCACCGTCGCCGTGACCACCTGCGACCAGCTCACACCGTCCCAACTCCAGGTGTCGGTCAACGCGGAGAAGTTCGCATCCAACCCACCGAACAACAACACCCGGGCCCCCAAGGGGTCATACGCCAACCCATGCCCAAAACGCGGCGTCGTATCCGCCGAACAACACCGCTTGCCCGGGCCCGTCGTCTTAGGCCATCTCGGTGTTCGCCCGCGGACTCGGTCCACCGACGTTCACCAACTGCGACCACGCGACCCCATCCCACTGCCAGGTGTCGCCGAAGAACTGGATCGCCTGCGTGCCACCGGCCCCGCCGAACAACCACGCCCCCTGCGGAACGGTGCACGACGCCGCATGCGCGCGGCCACCAGGCCCCGCACCCGGCAACACCACCCACGTACGACCATCCCAACGCAGCGTCTCGTCGAGCAGTCGCCCACTCGGCTCCGCCCCGCCATACAGGATCGCGCTGCCGAACCCCGGCTCGGCGATCAGGTTGGCACCAAAGCGCAGGCTCGGCGCCGCCGCCAGCATCGCATGTGCCTGCCACCGGCTGCCGTTCCAACCCCAGCTCGCCAGCGCCGAACCGCCGCCCGTGGCACTCGGCTCGTTGCCACCGACCACGACCACTTCGCCGATGCGTTCGTCGAACGCCATCGCATGCACGATGCGCCCGCCGATCACTCCGCTCGCCGCCGGCACCAGCGTCCAATCCACGCCGTCGTATTCCCACAATTCGTCCTGACTGGTGATCGAGACGCCAAGTCCACCGTACAGAACGCAGCGACCGCGCGCGGGATCGTACGCCATCGCCCCCTGGCCTCGGCCCGCTGGCGCATGCGCCGTCACCACCTGCTGCCAAGCCACCCCATCCCACTCCCAGGTGTCCGTGAGCCAACCCTGAACACTGGTGTAGCCACCGAACAGCACCAGCCGCTGCCGCGCCGCGTCGAACGCCATCATCCCGTACGCCCGTGCCGGCGGCGCACTCACCGTACCCATCTGCACCCACGCGGTCCCGTCGAACGTCCAGGTCTCGTCGAGCATGGCGCTGAACCACGGCTCGACCCCACCGAACATCACCAGCCGCGCCCGCGCCGGATCCCAGGCCACCATCGCACCGCTCCGCGCCGGCGGCGCATTGCTCGCCGGCAACTGCGCCCACGCCACCCCGTCGTACGCCCACACCTCGAACGGCGCGACCACCGTCGGCGTGATCGCAACGAGGCTCTTGCCCAGCTGCGGTGCAAACGCGAGGTCCAGTTCGAACCCAGCCGGCGCCTGGGCCGGACGCGCCAGCCACTCCGCACCGTCGAGTTCCCAGGTCTGCCCCGTGCGATCGACCGCCACGAACCGCTGCCGCACGCTGTCGTAGGCAGCACGGTTGCCGGCGATGTCACCCGGCCCGACATGGCGCAGTTCCTGGGCGGCAAGGCGCGCCGAAACCAGACTCAGCGCTAGGCCTGCCAACGCGATGGTAACGCCGGCGTAACAAGGCGCAGTGGCAGCGGAAAGCAACGAGGGAGCGGCGGAGGACATGCCGCTCCCGAAGCAACCGGCGTGCCAGCGACGAGGGCGGCCAGGCACGATCGAAAGCAACGACCTGCGCCCAGCAAAACCGCCCCCTGCGCATACCTCACCCGGTCCCGAATGCGCACGCGCGAACCTAACCACCTGCTCCACAGATTCTTCCGACGCCGGACTCGGCCTCCACCTGCAACGTCTCAGGACCGGCGCATCGTCGCAACCCACGCACCCCGGCAGTCCGAACCGTGCCGGATCCCGCTACCGCCCCCGCAACCGCTCCAACTCCGCCAACCGCTCCTGCACCTTCTTCTCGAACCCCCGCTCACCGGGCACATAGAACCTCGTCCCCACCAGTTCCGGCGGCAGGCACTCCATCCGCGCCACACCACCAGCCTGGTCGTGTGCATACGCGTAGCCCTTGCCGTGGCCGAGCTGCCCCGCCAATTGCGTCGTCGCATTGCGCAGATGCAGAGGCACCGGATACTGCTCGCCCGCCCGCGCCGCTTCGCCTGCCGCGGTGATCGCGGCGATCACCGAATTGCTCTTCGGCGCGGCCGCGAGGTAGATCACCGCCTGGGTCAGTGGCAGACGCCCTTCGGGCAAGCCCAAGAACTGCACCGCCTGCAGGGCCGCGACCGCCACTTGCAGCGCCATCGGATCGGCGAGCCCGACGTCCTCGCACGCCATCGCCACCAGGCGCCGCGCCGCATGCACCGGGTCGGCACCTGCCTCGATGGCCCGCGCCAGCCAATAGACCGCCGCCTGCGGATCCGAGTTGCGCAGGCTCTTGTGCAATGCCGACAGCAGGTCGAAGTGCAGATCGCCGTCCTTGTCGTGCCGCAACACCCGCTGCTGGAACGCCTCGGCCACCCCAACTTCGTCGATCACGTCGCCGTCCAGACAGGTCGCCGCGCACGCTTCGAGACAGCCCAAGGCCCGCCGCGCATCCCCTCCGGCCAGGGCGACGATGCGTTCCTTGCTGCCCGGACCGAACGTCAATCCCCGCCGCCCGAGCCCGCGCTCCGGGTCCAACAGCGCGCGCTCCAGCAATTGCCCGACCGCCGCCGGCGGCAACGGTTGCAGCGGCACCACCCGGCACCGCGACAACAAGGCACCATTGACCGAGAACGCCGGGTTCTCGGTCGTGGCCCCGATCAACACGAATTCCCCGCGCTCCACGTGCGGCAGGAACGCGTCCTGCTGCGCCTTGTTGAAGCGATGGATCTCGTCGACGAACACCAGCGTGCCACGCCCGTCCTTGGCCCGCCGCGCCGCCGCCTCGGCAACCGCCTCGCGCACCTGCGCAACTCCCGCCAGCACCGCCGAGAACGGCTGGAAATGCAGCTGCGCGCGTTGCGCGATCAAATAGGCCAACGTCGTCTTGCCGACCCCGGGTGGCCCCCACAACAGCAACGACCCGGCCTGCCCGGCCTCGATCGCCGCGCGCAAGGCCTTGCCGGCCCCGACCACCACGTCCTGCCCGAGATATTCCTCGAGCGTGCGCGGCCGCATGCGTTCGGCGAGGGGCGGCAATGGGCCCTTCTTCGCCGTGGGCGCCTCGTCGGGCAGATCTCCGAACAGACTCATCGCCGCTGGCCCCTCACTGGCGCTGCCGTTGCGCCTCGAACAACAACACCCCGGCCGCGACCGCGACATTGAGGCTCTCGACCGGTTCGCACAAGGGAATGCGCACCACCGCGTCGGCCGCCGCGAGCAGCTCCGCCGGCACTCCCGCCGCTTCGGCCCCCATCACCAACAAGGTCGCCTGCCGCAGATCGACCTGCGTGTGCGCGACCGTGCCCGCACCGTCGGCGACCACGATCCGCAAACGATGCCGCCGTGCGAGCGCCACCAATTCGGCGACCTCGACCCCGTGCAGCACCGGCAGCCGGAACACCGAACCCATCGAGCCCCGCACCGCCTTGTCGCGGAACGGGTCGGCGCCGCCCTGCAGTGTGATGCACCCCGTCGCACCGGCCGCCTCGGCCGTGCGCAGGATCGAGCCCAGATTGCCGGGGTCGCGCACCCCGGCGGCGACGACGACCAACGCCGACCTGGCGCCGCCGAGCAGGACCTCGGCGTCGACGCGCGGTTTGTCGACCAACACGGCAACCCCTTGGGGCGTGTCGAGCGCACTCATCCGCGCCAATGCGTCGTCGCTGCACGCCAGGTAGGTCGCCGCCCGCTGCTCGAGTTCGCGCACCAGATCCAGATCGGTGCAGCGCGGCGACACCGCTGCCTCGTGCACCCGCAGCCCGGCGGACAAGGCTTCGCGCACCAGCCGCGGCCCCTCGGCCAACAGGATGCCCGGCAATTTGCCGTCGGCCGCGTCGCGGAACCGCTGCACGGCCGGGTTCTTGCCGGAACTGATCTCGCGACGCGAAGCGCCCATTGGCTACTTCTTGGCCTTCTTGGCCTTCTTGGCGGCCTTGGCCGTCTTGGCGACCTTCTTGGGCGCCTTCTTGGGCGCCTTCTTGGCAGCCTTCTTGGTGGCTTTCTTCGCCGTTTTCTTCGCGGCCTGCTTCGTCACCTTGGCCTTCTTCTTGGCAGCCTGCTTCGCCTTCTTCACGACCCGCGGCGCCGCACCATCCCCACCGACCCCCTGCAACTCGGCGAGCTTCGCGCGCACCTCGTCGGCGTGCCCTTCGGCCTTGACCTTTTGCCAATGATGCGCAACGACGCCGTCCGGCGCGATCAGCACCGTCGAACGGATCACCCCGACCACCGGCTTGCCGTACATCAACTTCTTGCCATACGCCTGATAGGTCTTCATGACCTGCTGGTCCGCGTCGGTCAACAGCTCGACGCCGAGCCGATGCTTGGCGATGAATTTCGTGTGCGCCGCCGCCGGATCGGCGCTGCAGCCGTACACCACCGCTCCCAGACCGCGCAGATCGGGCAGCGCTGCCGTGAACTCACACGCTTCGACCGTGCAACCGGGCGTGTCGTCCTTCGGGTAGAAATAGAGCACCACCCAACGCCCGGCGAGTCCGGCGAGGGTGACGAGGTTGCCGTGCTGGTCGGGAAGCGAGAACGCAGGGGCCGGCTGGCCGATCGAGATCATCGCCTGATGATCGCCGCCAGCCGCCGCGGAACAAGGGCGCGGCGGCGGCGATCTGCGCCCGATCCGGGGCCGGACTACGCCCTTGGCCCCATGCCCAAGCCCGCCGCGTGAGGTTGGAATGACGTGCGAACTCCGACCCCTGCCAGCGCCATGAACGCAACCCCTCCCAAGTTCGGCACGATCGGCCGGATCCACCGCCTGCTCCGCTCCAACCCGATCACCTCGTTCGGGGCCGCGCTGATGACCCTTGCCGTGCTCGGCGGTCTGTCGCTGATCGGCATGCACATGATGGGTGGCGTCTGGGCCGGGCCGTACATGGGAATCGCGCTGACCCTGGGTGTGCCGGCGGTGTTCGTGCTCGGCCTGCTGATGGTCCCGGCCGGCTTGTTCCTGTTCCGCAAGCAGCTGGCGGCGCGCATGGAGACCATGACCGACCGGCCGATCTACCTGGCCCGCGCGGTGGTCGTGTTGACCGCGATCAACTTCGCGGCGGTCGGCACCGCGGGCTACACCGGGGCGCACTACATGAGCTCGACGCAGTTCTGCGGCAAGACCTGCCACTCGATCATGGAGCCGGAGTACGAGACGTACCTGCGTTCGCCGCACCAGCGCGTCGACTGCGTCGCCTGCCACGTCGCCCCGGGCGCGCAGGGCTTCGTCGAAGCCAAGCTGAGCGGCACGCGCCAGCTGCTGACGACGATCCTGGACAGCTACCACAAGCCGATCCCGGCTCCGGTGCACAACCTGGTGCCCGCCGACCAGACCTGCGAGAGTTGCCACTGGCCGGAGAAGTACCTCGGCACCAAGTTGAAGGTGAAGCCGCACTTCCGCACCGACGAGAAGGTCAGCGGCTACACCAACGTGCTGCTGATGCGGACTGGCGGGACCCGCCCGGACGGCTCGTCGGTCGGCATCCACTGGCACGTGCACCCCGAAGCCGTCGTCGAATACGTCGCCACCGACGCGGCGCGCACGCAGATCCCGTGGATGCGCGTCAAGCGTCCGGACGGCAGCGAGGAAGTGTTCACGCTGCCTGGTGTGCCGGCATCGCCGCGGCCCGAGGGCGAATTGCGCAAGATGGACTGCAACGACTGCCACAACCGCACCGGCCATGCGTTCGAACTGCCGGGGGATGCGCTGGACGTCGCGATCGCCAATGGCATGCTGCCGCGCAGCCTGCCGTTCCTGAAGCAACGCGCACTCGACGCGCTGCTCAGCGATTGGAGCCGCGACAACGCCAAGGACGGGATCCGCAAGCACCTGCAGGAGGCCTACGCGAAGGACGGCGGCATCGACGCCGTACGCCAGCAGCAGCTCGAGAACGCCGCGCCGGTGGTCGCCGACATCTGGATGCGCAACGTCTGGCCGGAGCGCAAGCTCGGCTGGGGTGCGTATCCCGATCTGGCCACCCACGCCGGTTGCTTCCGCTGCCACACCGGCCAACACACGTCCGACAAGGGCCGCACGGTGTTCGGTCCGAAGCTGTCGAGCGAAGGCGTGCCGTTGCGCGACGGCAGCTGCGACAAGTGCCACGTGGTGCTCAGCGAGAACGAGGAAGACCCGGCCGTCCTGGAAGCCTTCGGCCTCAAACGCTGATTCCCATGGCCACGCCTCGGCAGATCCTGCACGGTGCCGCCACGGCGGCTGTGCTGGCGTTCGGCGCGGCGGCGCAGCAACCGGCGGCTGGGGAGCAGAACCCGCCGCAAGGGCAAGGCCAGCCACCACAGGGCCAGAATCCGCCGGCCCAGCAACCGCAACAGCCGCCGGTCGATCCGACCAACGCGGCGGCGGAGATCCTGCGGGCGCGGCTCGGCTTGAAGCCTGGGCCGGTCGGCGAACCGCCGAAGGGACCGGTGGCCAAGCCGCCAGAGCCACCGACAGCGCCCGCAGAAGGGGCCGGTGGCGCAGTGGCGCCGGGTGCGGAGTCGGCGGCGGCCGCCGCCGACCCCGCAGCCCAGGAGCCCGGGCCGCAGGATCCCAAACCGCAGCCGCCGGCCGATCCGACCGAGGCGGCGAAGCGAGCGCTGCAGAAGCTCCTGCCGAACGCCAAGACGCCGGAAGCCGCACCGCTCCCGACCACCACCGGCACCCCCGAGCCGGTCGCCGATCCGAACCGACCGACCGCACCGGTGGAGACCCTGCCGACGCCGCGGCCGGTGCCGCAGGACGGCCTGCACTGGAGCGGAGTGGCGTCGGCGCGCTACCGAT
>DAIMFJ010000021.1:12008-22564 GCA_036724695.1 Planctomycetota bacterium | reverse complement strand
CACGGCGGCGGCGTCTCGGACCAGGACCTCGTGGCGCGGCTCGGCCTCGACTTCGGCGACGAACGCAAGGATCCGTACACGTTCCACTTCTCCGGCCGCGCGTTCGGCGATCTCGATGGTCGGCGCCCGGACGACCCGTTCCGCGGGCTGGACCAGAGCTACGGCGACGAGTTCTACGCCCGTTTGTACCTGGCCCACGTCGACATGCACCGGCTGGGCGGTCTGTCGCTGCTGCGGATCGGGCGCCAGGACCTGTTCGAGACCCCCACGGCGGTCACCCTCGACGGCGTGCGCGCCGACAGCGAACGGCTCGGCCCCGCCCAGGTGCAGTTCAGCGCCTACGGCGGCGTCCCCGTGCACCAGTACGAGGCCTCGACCAGCGGCGATTCGGTGTTCGGTCTCGGGGTCGACACCCGCCCCTGGCAAGGCGGTCGCGTGCGCCTCGACAGGATGTCGATCCGCGACGAGTACCTGGCCCTGGATCACCACGACGAGATCTACGGCGTGCGCTGGTGGCAGGAGCTCGACGGCGTGCGGCTGAACGGCCTGCACACCTGGCGCGACGGCAAACCGCGCGATCTGTGGCTGGGTCTGCGCGGCGCCGGCGAACTGCCTCTCGACTTCGCCGTCGACTACCGCGAACTGCTGACGACGCAACGCGCATCGGTGACCGAGCTCGATCCGTACTACGAGATCCTGGCCGAATACGTGCCGTTCCGGCAACTCGACGCGCGAGTCGGGCCAGAGCTCGGCGAGACCTTCGACGTCGATCTGGGCACGTCGATCCGGCGCCTTTCGGATCCGGCCGACGCCGGCACCTTCAACCGCGAGTTCGAACGCGGCTACGTCGAGTTCGCCGTGCACGACGTCGGCACCGAAGGCCTGTCGCTGACGCTGGTCGGCAGCCTGTGGACCAGCGACGGCGAGGACATCCGCACGCTGACGGGCGACCTCGCGTACCGGCCGACGCGCGACCTCGAGCTGTCGGCTGGCACCGGCTACGACCTGTTCAAGTACGATGTGTTCGCCGATTTCGAACGGGTGCACGTGCGCACCTGGTTCCTGCACGCCGAGTGGCAGCTCCGGCCGCGGCTGCGGCTCGACCTCGGCTACGACTACGAACGCGACGACCTCGACGAATTCCACCAACTGCGCGTGGGGATGACATGGAAGCTGTGAGACTCCGTACCGTGCGCACCTGGGCCTGGATCGGTGCCGTGGCGACCTGGCTGGTCGCGGCGGCGTGTCTGTCGCTGCCTGGCACCAGGCGCAGCGAGCCGTCGTTCCCGCACAAGGTCCACGTCGTCGACAACCAGCTGGCCTGCACGTTCTGCCACACCGGCGTGACGACGCGCGACGTACCCGGCACTCCGCCACCTGAACTGTGTGCGCAGTGCCACGACAAGTTCGACGCCGACAAGCCGCCGGAACGGCGGGTCGCCGCGTTCTTCGACCAGAACAGCCGCTACAAGAAGGTGGCCGAGTCGGGTGTGCCCGGCGACGTCAAGTTCTCGCACCGGCACCACGTCGCGGAGGCGCGCCTGGACTGCACGGCCTGCCATGGCGACATCGCCGAGCAGACCGAGGTGCCGCTCGGACCGATGGTCAGGAAGGACGACTGCATGAGCTGCCACACCAGCTACGGCAAGCAGAATGCATGCAGCGAGTGCCACGAACGGATCGGCGAGACGACCGCGCCACCGTCGCACGGTGCCGAGTGGCTGCGCGACCACGGTGAACGCGTGCGCTGCGGCAGCACGCTGAGCCAGGATCGTTGCGACCTCTGCCACCAGCAGTCGTCCAGCTGCACGGCGTGTCACTCGGAGATGGCCCCGAGCGACCACAACAACACGTTCCGGACCCGCACGCACGGCCTGCAGGCCGCGTTCGACCGCAGCCGGTGCATGACCTGCCACACACAGGACTCGTGCCAGCAATGCCACCAGACGACCCGCCCGCGCAGCCACCGCGGTGGCTTCGGCGGTCCGCAGAGCCGCCACTGCGTGTCGTGCCATCTGCCGGTCCAGGACAGCAGCTGCGCGGTCTGCCACGACGGCGCACCGAGCCACGCGGCCGCCACGCCGCTACCGCCAGGGCACGTGCCGGCGATGAACTGCCGCATGTGCCACGGCAACGGCCAACCGCTGCCGCACCCGGACGGCGGCCACGACTGCACTTCGTGCCATCGCTAGCGGCTGCCCCTACGCACAACAGCCCGCCCGATTCCGCACTGCAGCGGATCGCGGCGCCGGCGCATCGGCCGACACTGAGGTTGTCACGCGGTTGTCATGCGACGCCGGTGGCACGCCTCTCCTCCATCCAGGAGCACCCGATGATCCGCCTACCCCGCCCCTCCCACCGCCGGCAAGCCAGCTGGCACTGGGGTTCCCTGGCCGCCTGCGTGCTGTTCGCCGCCGCGGCCTGCGACAGCAACAACTCGACGCCGATCGGCACCGCCCCCGAACCCGTCGTCGGCGCCGACGACCCGCTGCCGGGTGTCGTCGTGACGATCGACGCGATTCGCGGCGGCAGCGGCAGCAGCGGCCGCTTCCGCGTCGGCGACACGATCGAGGTCGAGTTCCGCGTCGCGACCAACGCCGGCGAACCGCTCGAACTGGCCACCTTCGCGCGCGGCGCGGCGATGGTCTCCGGCCCGACGTTCAACTACCAGCGGGTCATCGAATCGCAGGCCGACGTCCTGACCGCCGCGGTCAAGACGGCGGTCGGCCGCTACACGTACCGTTTCCCGCTGGCGATCCCGGCCACCTACGCCGCACCACTCAACGACACCGCCTCGTTGACCGACAACGAGCTGACCGGCGAGGACCTGCTGTCGGGGACCTACACGGTCGGCCTCGAACTGCGCAAGGACTACGCGCTGGACGGCGAGACGATCCGCGACCCCGGCAACGCGACCGTCGACTTCCTGCTCGGCGACGCGACCGCGATCGAATCGCGCGAAGTCGTCACGCTGGCGAACTGCAACCAGTGCCACGTCGAGCTCAAGGCGCACGGTGACAACCGCGACAAGATCACCAACTGCCTGCTCTGCCACACCGCCGGCGCCGAAGACGGCAACAACGCCAGCTACGCCAACGGCACGCCCGGCGTCGCGATCGACTTCAAGGTGTTGATCCACAAGATCCACGCCGGCGCCAAGCTGCCGTCGGTGAACGGCATCTCGACCGACGCGAACGGCGCGCGCACCTACGGCACCGGCGTGCCGTACGTCGTGCAGGGCCGCGGCGGATCGCTGCACGACTACTCGGAGGTCGTGTTCCCGGTGTGGCCCAGCCTGCTGACGCCGATGCCGCGCGACGGCGGCTACACAGCCCTGTCCAGTGGCCAGAAAGCCGCCGAGGACGCCGCGCGCGGCGGTCCGGTCGACTGCACGAAGTGCCACGGCGACCCCGACGGTGCCGGCCCGCTGCCAGCCCCGGCGCAGGGCGACCTCGCCTACTCGCAACCGACCCGCCAGGCCTGCGGCTCGTGCCACGACGACTGGGTGTTCGACCACCCGTACATCGCGAACGGCCAGAACATGCCGATCCAACGCGACGACGCCTCGTGCAAACAGTGCCACCGCGTCAGCGGCACGGCCCTCGACGTCGTCGACGCCCACCGCCACCCGCTGGTCGACAGCACCCGTGCGCAGGGCCTCGTCTTCGAGATCCTGTCCGCCGTCGACGCCGACGGCAACGGCAACGGCAAGTTCGACGCCGGCGAGAAGATCCAGGTCGAGATGACGATCGAGGACGGCAGTGGCGCCAACGTCGTGCCGACCTCGCTGAGCCGCATCGAACTGGTGATCAACGGCCCGACCACCAACCCCAACCTCGTGCACTTCGCGCGCCTCGGCCTCGCTGGCCTCGGCAGTGGCCCGACGTACACCTTCAAGGTGCCGCAGAACGTCTACTACGAGCCGATCGGCACGTCGACCGGCGCGTTGGAGACCTTCTCGACCAGCCGCGCGCCGCACTGGAACGTCAGCGGTGCGGCGACCACGCTGCTGCTGCGCACCGCCGTCGCGCACTCGACGACCCTGGCCGCCAACGCCGAGGCATTGCAGAACTTCGTCGACCTGCCGACCGGGCAGGGCGCGAACTTCGCCAAGGACAACTACATCGTCCTCGAGGACCTCGTACCGGGCCGCCGCGAGTTCCTGCGCGTGCAGCGCGTCGAAGGCGACCGGCTGTGGTTCAGCTCGCTGTACAGCCAGACCTACGCGCCGAGCCTCCGCCAGGCGCACGCCGCCGGCTCGACCGTCGACAAGCTGACCACCACCAGCATCGCTTCGGGCAACTACTCCCTCGATGCGCTGACCGGCCTCGTCACCGAGACCGTCGAGTTCGGGGCTGGCGAGGTGCTCGCCAGCTACACGACCGACTTCGTCGTGCCGAGCGTCTATCCCGGCACCTACAACGAGTCGCCCGACCTCGACGCGACCGCCGGTGACTGGATCGGCCTGCCGGTCGTCGCCGGCACCTACAACCTCGGCGTCTACGGCGCCAAGAGCCTCAGCGTGACGGTGGCCGGTGAGACGACCAGCTACACCGAAGGTTCGCAACCCGAAGTGGCGCAGCTGCTGTTCGGCAGCGCCACCGAGGTCACCACGATCGCCAGGATCGACGACGCCTCGGGCTGCTACCGCTGCCACGAGGACATCCAGTTCCACGGCGGCAGCCGCCGCGGCTACGAGACCTGCACGCTGTGCCACACGCTCGCCGGGGCCGAAGACGCCGCGACGTACGTGTACCCGACCGGCGCCGCCAGCCCGGGCGTGACGATCGACTTCCGCACGATGCTGCACAAGATCCACCGCGGCAAGGACCTGAACGACCCGCTGGCCTACGTGATCGCCGGTTTCGGCGGCACCGGCCACACCTACGAGCACGTCGGCTTCCCGGCGTTGCCCGGCGGCGTGCAGAACTGCGTGGTCTGCCACGGGGCGAACAACACCGCCTGGCACGAACCGGCGGAGCGCAACCACCCGTCGTCGGCCTATGCGACGCGCGCCTGGCAGGCGGTCTGCGGCAGCTGCCACGACACGTCGTCGGCGCAGGCCCACATCGACGTCAACACCAACCTGTTCGGCGCCGAGGCCTGCGCGGTCTGCCACGGTGTCGGCAAGGAGCACGACGTCGTCAAGGTGCACAAGCTGCGCTGAGCGCAGCGCACCTTGCGCGGCCCGCGGCGCTTGCGCCAGCGGGCCGCCGCGCCGCGGCGATCACTTCTTGCCGATCGCCTTCGCGAGCGCCGCCGCGCCACCGACCACCGGCAGCGTCAGCTTCGTGCCGTCGAGGTCGACGGTCAGCTCGGTGCCCGGCTCCGGCCACAGCGTGAAGTCCTTGTCGGACGCGAAGATCATCAGCCCGATCTGCTGGCCGACCGGCACGATCTGGTCGTCGGGCTGCAGGGTGAACGTCACGTCGACGAACTCGCCCGGCACCAGCGGCTTCTGCGCGGTCAGCGACTCGCGGTTCTGCGGATCGGCCCAACCGCGCGTGATCACGTTCTCGTAGATCCGCGCCCGATCGGTCCACGGCAGCGACACCAGCCACACCGACAGGTTGACCGCCGGCTTGCTCGACGCGAGCCGCACGGTGATCTGCGGCGTGCCGGACAGGTGCAGCGGCTCCTGCAGCTCGGGCAGCACGTACAACAGGCGATGCTTGGACTCGCTCGCCTTGGCGTGGCTGGCCCCGTCGATCTGGTAGTCGTCGACCAGCGTCTCCTTGCCGCCGCCGCCCGCTTCGCTGGCGAGCACGCCGCGTTGGTTGCCACCCTTGCCGAGCCGCAGCGTCACCGGCGACGCCTCGGGGTTCGGGTAGTCGGCGTACGGCGTCGGATTGCTGGCGCGTTCGCCTTCGCGCACGATCCAGCCCTTGGGATCCTTCTCGACGCCGTTGTCGACGTCGTACAGGAACCGGGTGAACCAGCGGTTGATCATCGCCAGCGGCGGCGGCCCACCGTGCCCACCCTGGTGGAAGTACGCCATGCACGGCACGCCCTTCTGCTTGAGCTCGGCGTAGATGCGCACCGAGTGCTCGGGCATCACGTTCCAGTCGTTGAACGCATGCGCCATCAGCGTCGGCGTCGTGAACTTCGCGAGCTGGTTCTTGTAGTCGCGCGCCGCCCACCAGTCGCTCCAGTCGCCGGTGTGCCGCGCCAGGTTCGGCACGATGCCCTGGTCGCGCACGACCTTGTTGCAGTACTCGCGGCGCTCGGGATTGCCGCTGTTGATGAAGTCGTACAGCACGTCGACGTCCTCGCCCATGTACCCACCCGGGTGCCGGACCAGGCCGTGCGAGCGGTAGTAGTGGTAGTACGACGTGTTCGGCGCGATCGGCACGATCGCCGCCAACCCCTCGACGCCAGTCGTCGCCGCGGCGATCGGCAAGGTGCCGTTGTACGAGGTGCCGATCATGCCGACCTTGCCGGTGCACCACGACGCGACGACCTCGTCGTTGCCGTCGATCGTGCGGTAGCCCTTGGCACGGCCGCACAACCAGTCGATCACCGCCTTCGGTGCCAGCGCCTCGTTCTCGCCACCGACCGTCGGGCAACCCTGCGACAGACCGGTGCCCGGCGAATCCGAGTGCACGACCGCGAACCCGCGCGGCACCCAGGTGCGGACCTCCGACTGCGCCACCATGCGACGCGCCTCGGCGTCCTGGAACGCGATCGCCTTCATCTCGTTGCGCATCGGCGGTTCGCCACCCAGTTCGTGCCGCGGGTTCCAGAACGAACCGGGCTCGTTGCCGCCGGTGCCCGCGAAGTACGGACTGGTCTCGTAGACGACCGGCACCTTCAGGCCTTCGGTCTCGGTCTGCTGGGGGCGCCAGACGTCGACGTGCAGGCGATCGTTCTTGCCGTCGCCGTCGCTGTCGAAGTCCGACTGCACCCACAGGCGTTCGCGCAGCCACGAACTCGGGGTCTTGAACGCGTCGACGATCTGCGCCTGACCGTCGACGAACACGGGAGCGGCCTTCGCGCCGTCCTGCGCCTGGACCGCGGTCGCAACCGCGCAGGCGAACAGGACCGCGAGGGCCGGAACAGGGGCCACTCGGAACGAGGAGTACAGCATCACGGCGGGATCGTAGCGAAGGGCCCCGCCGGGCGGGTGGGCATTACTTCCCGACCGGCAACAGGCGGGCGTAGCGGTAGTAGGCCTGCACGGTCAGCGCCAGCATCGCGGTGCTGTAGACGCGCCCGCCATCCTCGCCCCAGACGCCGACCGGGTCCCACGAGCCGGCGAAGTTGCCGTCGCGACGCTGCGCGCCGACCACCGCCACCTCGAGCGCCTTCGACCATTCGATCCACGCCCTCCCACCGACCTGGAACAAGGCGTAACTGCCGTAGTACCAATAATAATGATCGATGGTGCCGGCCTGTTCGTCCCAGCGCGGCTTGTTGGCCAACAGACGATCGACGGCGCGGCGCATGACTTCCTTCTCGCGTGGGCTCTGGCCGAGGAAGAACCGGCAGAACAGCCCCGCCGCGGTCAACGCGTCGCCGCGTTCGACCGGGAAGCGCGAACCGTGATCGCCCGGCTTGCGCGCGCTGGCCTCGCCGGCCTTGCTGTAGCCGAGATGCCCGTCCGGCGAGGTGCACTGGTCGAGGAACACCTCGGCGCACTGCAACGCGGCGCGATCGACGACCAGGCCCCATTGCTGCGCACTCGCCAGCGCCATGATCGCCCAGCAGGTCACCGAGGTGTCGTTGTCGCCGTCGCGCGGCTGGTAGCGCCACGCGCCATACGGGTTGCGGTGCGCCTGCAGGTAGTCGACGCCGCGCTGCGCCACCGGCGCCAGCAGGCGGTACTGCGAATAGCCGTACAGCTCGCACATCGCATAGGTCGCGACCACGTGGTCGTAGACGAAATCGCTGCTCGACGCCGGACCGAAGCGCCCTTCGGGCCCCTGCTGTTCGCGCAACCAGTTCGCGGCGCGGCGCACCTGCTCGCGGTACGGGCCGCTGCGCATGCTGTTGCCGTCGCCGACGAACGCCAACAACGCCAGTGCGGTGACACCGACGTCGTGCACCGGACTGCCCGGGCCGTCGCAGACCAGCCCGTCGAGGTCGTGCTTCATGAAGCCATCGGCATCCCACCGCCCGTCGGCATCCTGATGGCGCGCAAGCCACTGCAAGGCCGCTTCGACGACCCGCTTGGTGCCGCGCGGCGCGCCACCGCCGGGGCCACCCCGTCCACGCGGTCCGCCGAACGGCGGGCCGGTGAGCCCGAGAGTGACGTTCCAGGCCTCGGTATCGCTCGGCGCCTCCGCATCGCTCGTGAAGTCGCTCGGCGCGTCGCTGACGGCCTCGCTGTCGCTCGGTTGGTCGAGCGTCGGCGAAGGTACGTCGACCTCGGTCGGCACCGGCTCGACGATCGGCTCGGGCGGCTCGATCACCGGCGGCTCGACCACCAGTTCCTCTTCGATCGGCGCCATCGCCACGGCCTGCCGCGCCGTCTCCGGTGGCGGAGCCGGGAACAGTGCCCAGACCGCCAGCAGGATGCACGCGTGCGCGAACATCGACAAGGCGAACCACGGCGCGCGCCGCAACTGTTCGGCCATCAACTCGTGGAACGACTCCGACTCGGGACGGACCGGTAGCGCAAGAGCAGGCATGAGAGGGCTCCTTCGAGGGCCGCTGGGACTGCGGCGCGTCTCTGCCACCTCCAACGGGGCTGCCCCGGCGGCGGATCAGTGGGATTTCTGAGGCGGTTGTGAACCGGAGCAACGTGCAGGGCTGCTTGGCCTGGCGTGCGGCTCCGGTTGACCACTACCCCTCGAGGCTCGAACCAGGCACACTCTCGGGCATGAGCGTGGAATTGCTGCGCAGGATCACTCTCGAGCCCGGCAAATGCGGCGGCAAGCCATGCGTGCGCGGCCTGCGCATCCGCGTCACCGACATCCTCGCTCTGCTCGCCCACGAAGCCAGCATGGAGGAGATCCTGGCAGACCACCCGGAACTCGAGCGCGCGGACATCCTCGCAGTGTTTGCCTACGCCGCGCACCTGACCGGTCATGCCGTGGTACGGGCAAGCTGACAACTGCTTCGCCGGGCAACCCCGTGACAGCCTCTCACGCGGCTGAACCGGCTCGCCTCGCGGAGCGATTCCGCACTGGAATCCCGCTCCTCTCACCCTACTCCTTCACCGCCTCCAACCGCTTCCGCGCGCGCTGTTCGAGCGGCCCGACGTGCTGCGTCAGCAACGCGTCGTTGGCGGGCAGCTTCAGCTCGACCTTCGCGTCGACGAGCTTGCGCAGCGCCTCGAGCGCGGCCTTCTTCTCCTCCGCCCCTTCGGCCGCATCGACCGCGGCGAGCGCCTTGCCCAGTTCCCAGACCCGCTGATTGACCATGGCGAAGTCGCGCATCGCGTCGACGAACTGCAACTCGCCATCCGGCCCGTCGTCGACCTTCGGATCGAACGGGATCACGTGCCGCAGCTCGTAACCCTTGCCCTTGGCCTTGGGCACGACGACGAACAGGCTCAGGCGATCTTCCTCGAGCACCGCGCCATTGCCGGTGCGCGACTGCCGCTGCTCCTTGCCGTCGGGCAGGCGCGCCAGCTGCAACTCGAACGCCACCGCGAGCTTCGCCGACTTGCCGTGCAAGGCGGCCCGCGGCGCGAGCGTCGCCGTCACCGGCACCACGAAGTACTGCGTGCCGCTCACCTGACTGACCGCCCCCGCGCCGCCGAGCTGCCCATCGGCGAGCCGTTCGCGCTTGCCTTCCTTCCACTTCTCGAGCCGACCGACGACGACCACCGTTCCGGCGTGGTCGAGGTCCTTGCTCCAGTCGAGGTAGCGCGTCGTCGGCGACCCCTGGATGGTCGGGATCTGGGCGTGCGAGAGGCCCGGCAGGAGTGCCGAGGCGAACAGGAGCAGCGAGAGGCGTAGCATCGTGGGGAGGAGGGGTCGGGGGATGGACGAACCTCCTGCTACGGCCAGGAACGCGGTGAACTCCCGGATCCAAGCTCCGTCACAACCATGGTGCAGGCAACGAGTTCGCGCAGGCAACTACATGCGCAATTCGATGCCGTTGCTGCAGGCGACCCCGGCGGCGGCCTGCGGATCGAGCACGAAGGCCTGACCAGCGACCTGATGACCCCAGCCCAGCGGCGCAACCGGCACCATGTGCACTGCAGCCCCCGGCGTGGCACTCGCCGCGTCCCCGAGCTGCATCAGCACGCAGACGCCCGGATCGATCGTCAGCAGCCCAGCCGCGAACGGCACCGGCAGTCTGGCGAAACCGAACGCCAGCACCGCAGGCGCCCCGTGCAACCCATCGCGCACCGCGAAGCCCAGCGGCGCACCGGCCAACCCGAGCCGATCGAGTCCGAGCCGTGGCACCAGGCTGCCGGTTCCGGAGGAAGCGCCACCGAGCGTCTGCCCACCGGCCAGACAGTCCACCTGCGGAGCACCGAAGAGCGCTCCACCGGGCCACTGCTGACGCCAGACCCCCAGCAAGGCCGATCGCGACCGCACGAGCGCCGGCATCGACCCATGCCACGCCGAGGTCATGGCACCAAAGTCCCGCCAGGTCCTGCC
>DAIMFJ010000021.1:5112-11998 GCA_036724695.1 Planctomycetota bacterium | reverse complement strand
TCCGCGCCACGACCGCGAAGCCGCCACGCACCGAGGTTGCCTGCCAAACCGCCCTCGGGCCGAACACCCCAACCGCGCCGATCACCTGCGGCGCGCCGCTCCAGGTTCGTCCACCGTCCTGGGAGTGCAAGCACCACAGGCTGCTCCCGGCACCGGGACCGTCCTCGCGCCACACCAGCGCCAGAGCCGCACCGTCGACCAGCATCTGCATCTCGCCATGCATCACACCGCTGCCCTGCGGCAACGCCCTGGAAGTGAGCGACCAGGAGCTGCCCCCATCGCCGGAGTGACTGCACCACAGGTTGCCGCCAGAGAGACCGAGAACGGCGATCCCACCATCGCTGACGGCCAACGTATGCACTGGATTGGCCAGCACAGCAGTCGGTGCCGCAACCGGAACGACCGGCGTCCAACTGACACCGAGGTCGACCGACGATGCATACCACCAACTGGCCACCCCCGCGTTCGAGGATCGCCAGGCCGCATGCAAGACACCCTCCCTGACCACCACCTGGCCCTGCAGCCCGTAGGTCACCGGTCCCGTGCCACCGATCACATAGGGCCCGAGCCAGCTGGCCGCGCGATCGAAGGTGGTGAACAGCAGGTTGCCGTACCGACAGCTCCACGCTCCCTGGTTGGCCAGCAACTCGTCCGGCGTGGTCGCCAACGGCATCTGACGCAGCGCCCAGGTAGCACCGCGGTCGGGCGAGACCGCGAAGGCCGGCGCCTGTGTGGCCCAATACCCACGCGGCGAATACACGACCACTTCGTCACCGGCAGCCGCCACCTGCGTCCACCGTTGCATCGTGACTGCCGCCACCGGGAACGGCACCGGCGCCAGCGGCGTCCAGGATCGCCCGTCGTCGTCGGTGCGCGACCACACCACCGACTGCGTCGGATCGTCGCTCTCGAACATCACGTACGCGCACTCCTCGGCAGCCGCGACGATCGGCGCCCCGAGCTCCGCAAGCACCGCGATCCCGGAATCGGGCACCTGAGACCTGGTCCACAGCGGCCAGCTGTGCTGGGCGACCGCCGAGCCGGCGACGCCGAGCACACTCGCCATGCCAGCGGCCACGACCGCCAGGAAACGCGACACCATGGCAACGGTGTGGTCCATGACCTCAGAAGCTCCCGATCGACAGCCGCAGGCCCTGCGAGGCGATGACGGAGAGCGCATTGGTGCCCGCCGCCGGATCCCAGACGAAGCCCTGCGCGTAGACGTTCGTACCGACCGCGTCCGGCACGGCGAACGGCAGCGGCGGCACGCCACCACCACCAAGTGGCAGCAGCACCGTCGCCAGCGGCGTCACGTGCTGCGTGCACCCCGGCATGCCGTACGCACCGAGGTCGAGCTGCGGATTGGCGAGCCCGAACACCAATCCCGCCAACATTGCCGAGCTGTCGACCGGATGCAGCGACAGGAACGGTGCCGTCCCACGCACCGGCCGCGCCGACGTTCGCAACCGCAGCTCTACTCGGTCCGCGGCCGCCGTGTGGTGCAACAGAGCCGGCGAGCTCAGATCGACCGGCGCTGGCATCGGAGACGGCCCACCGGGCGAGAAGCCGACGACGTGGCTCGGGAACCCGTACAGCCCAGCCCCGCCGACCTGCGCCATCCCTGCGAACACGAAGGTCACGACGTCGCTCGCCGTGTCGAACTGCAATTGGAACCGGCTCGGCGTCAGGTCCAACAGCCCGTCGACGATCGCGAACACGTCGAGGAAGGTGATGTGCACTTCCGTTCCGACCTGCTCGAACCAGACATTGCCGCGGGACGTCGGCACGAAATCGCGCCAGACGCCCCACACGGCATGCGGCTGGTCGACGAACCCCGCCACGCCGACGAACATGTCGAGCAGGTTCGGCCCCGCCGACACCGTGCCGTTGGAGCCGACCTCGAAACTCGACGTGCTGCCGCCAGGATGGTCGAACACACCCTGGAACGTGCAGATCGCGGTCGACTCGTCGACGAGTCCGAGCGACACCGCCGCGGCCGACGGAGCGCGCCACACCCCACCCCCGGCGCGCACTTCGTAACCACCGGCATGCGGCACCATGCGAAACGACGTGTACGAAAGGTCGAACTGCCACGCCTCCGCGAACGCCTCGAACACCGAGGCATGTCTGGCCCCACAACCACTCCCGACCTCGGCATGACGAGCGAACCCAGGACCGGGATCCGCATAATGGATCATCAGGTTGGGCACACGCCCGGCGAACACCGGTCCGCTGAACGGCACATTGCTGGCCGATCCAGCCGTCAACCGCAGTTCTTCCGTGACGAACACCCCTGACACCTGTGGGACGAGGTCGTCGTACAGGTGCGCCATGCCCGGGGCGACCAACGCATAGCCGTGGTTGCCGGCCGGCAACGTCCACGGCGTGGCGAAGGTCGCGGTACTCCAATCGATCGGCCACCCCGGCCAAAACCCGCCGGTCAGCGTGGCCGTCGCCACCAAAGTCCACGCGGCGGGCTGGGTCTCCTGGCCAGCGTGACCGCCTTGGCATCGATAGACGGACAGGGTGCCGTTGCCGTTCCCGACCAGCGGCAGCCACAAGCTCGTCACCGCCAGTGGCGCCTCCGCATCCAGGTCGAAGTAGATCGCGCCACCCGGTGCACCACTGTTGGCGCCCCACAGCCACGTCGTCAGCGGGCTCTGCGCGAGGGTCGTCGACGACAGGAAGGCCGCGACGACCAATCCGGCGGAACGTACGAAGTGATCCATCATGGCAAGGCCGCTGCCCTCGCGACAGCATGCCACCACCACGATCCGACAGCAGTCGAAGGGCGGCAGCGCAGCAACGGATCGATGGCCAGGGGAGCCATTGGAACTGACGTTCGCTACGGGGCAAGCGGGTGGATCGTCGCGCTCCCCTGCGCCAGCGTCAAGTCCACCCGACCCCGCAGCGCTGCCGAAGCGGCGCGAACCAACGTGCGATCGAACGTAAATTGCTTCCTTTTATGCTCTTGCGTCGCCCATAGGGATTCCGGAAAGCCCGGCGACGCAGCGCCATGCCGGTTACGCAACGGCGGCACCGTGCTATGGTCTCCGGCTGCGCGAAGCTGCAGGTCGATCGCCCGCAGATGTGCTCGCCGAGCCTCCGCTTCGCACCTCCCGACCATGCCCTCGTACCAAGTGCTGCTGGCCGGCCTGCTGGGCGTTCTTGCCCTGCAGGCGGCCTCACCCGCCCAGGACCAGGTCCGCACCTGGGGCTACTACGCCAACGACAGCGAGTTGTTCACTGCACCGCTGCGCAAGGTGTCGGTCAGCAATGGAGCCAATGGCTGGATCCTCGGCCTAACGCGTGACGGCCGTATCGTCGGATGTGGCGGGGACGCGCCACCGCCTCCACCTCCAGCCGGACTTGTCTATGTCGACGTGTTTGCATCCGACAGGCCATTTGGACTCCTGTCGGATGGCACCTTGGTTCCATTTCAGTCATTCTCCATAGGATCGACACCTCCCACCAGCGCGCCCGCGTTGCCGCCCGGCTTGCGTTGGCTGGACCTCGAGTCGACCCATCACCGAGCCTTTGCCATCCGATCCGATCGCACCCTCCACTCGTGGGGCACCAACTTCGCTGGGATCGAACTGGTACCCGCACTTGCTCCGGGACGGCATTTCGTATCCCTCGCCGCCAGCGTCCGCTGGATGGCGGCCCTCGTCAGCGATGGCACGATCGTGACCTGGGGGACTCATCCATCCATCCTGCAGGTGCAACCTGTTCCTCCTCTGCCGCCCGGCATCACGTACACCGCAGTCGAGGCCGGCCTCAACCATTTGTTGGCACTTCGATCGGATGGCCAAGCCATCGCCTGGGGCGACAACTACTGGGGACAGTTGAACGTGCCACCGCTCCCCCAAGGCATGACCTACGTGACGATTTCGACCGGAGGCAATCACAGTGCAGCACTGCGCAGCGACGGTCGATGGTTCGTCTGGGGCTCCAACTTCCATGGACAGATCAGTGTGCCGCCGCACCCTCCTGGCACCTACGCGAGCATCCTTGCGAGCGCTTCGAGCACGATCGCAATCCGACCTGACGGCTCCATGGAATCCTGGGGACTGGTGGAGTGGACGAGGCCGCACTCGAGCGGAATGCGCGCCGAGTCCTTCGACGTGATCGGAGCCGCCGCGGGATGCCTCGTCCGGGACAATCCCTCGAGTCGACCATCATTGGCAACATACTTCGCCCAGGCGTCCGCGGGTAGCACCTGGATGAGCTCGCTCGACCCCGGTCCGGGTCGACATCTCACTTCCATCAAGTTCTCGGGAGTTCACCTGGGATTGGTAGACGATGGGACGCTGAGGGCATACAGCCACTCCAATTCCTCAGGCCAACTCAACATCCCAACACTGCCCGCTGGGTTGACCTACACTGCCATTGCCGCAGGCCAGGCGAGTGGATTCGCCATCCGGTCGGACGGCAGCGCAGTCGGCTGGGGCTGGAACTCGGGAGGTCAATTGAACGTGCCTGCACTGCCTCCAGGCCTACGCTATACTGCAGTCAGCGCAGACGCTTCCAACGTGCTATTCCTGCGCTCCGATGGGACCATTGCCATCGCTGGCACCGGAGCATCCTACGGCCTTGCCAATCTGCCATCCTTGCCTTCTGGGCTGCGATACATCGCAGTGGCCTGCGGACAGAGCGTCGCCGCAGCCCTTCGCTCGGATGGCTCGATCGTGTCTTGGGGAAGCACAGCAGCCGTACCAGCACTCCCTCCTGGAGTCAGTTACGTAGAAGTGGAATGCGGATCGAATCACATCATCGCCCGCCGCTCGGATGGCACTGCCGTGACCTGGGGCAGCACCCAACCGGCACGCATCTCCGCCGCCCCGATCCTGCCCCCCGGCCGCAGCTACCTGCGCGTCGCCGCCAGCGCCCAGGATTGCAGCGCCGCCCTGCTCGGCAGCGAAAGCCGCAACGTCGGCTCGCTGCCCCCCTCGCGCATCGTGCCCGGCGACACCCCGCAGATCGGCAAGACCTTCCCCGCCCTGCTGACCAACCTGCCGACCAACCTCGCCCTGCTCGGTTTCGGCTGGCAACGACAACTGCCGCCGACCCCACTCGCCACCCTCGGCATGCCCGGCTGCAGCGCCCACATCGTCGCCGATGCAATCGTGCCGATCAGCGGCACCGGCCACGAAGCCCCGTTCTCCCTGCCGATCCCCTTCATGCCGGGCCTGCTCGGCATCAAGTTCTACAACCAGGCCATCGTGCTCGACCCGGCCGCCAACAACCCCCTCGGCGCCGTCGTCGGCGAAGCCATGGAAGGCGTCATCGGCGGCTGAGAACCCCGCCAGCGGCTCGCTCTACCGGCACGCCGCCAGCGCCCTGGCCACGAACACCGGCGCCACCTTGCGGCGCCAGTAGACGTCCAGGTCGGTGTTGTCCATCGTGCGCGCCGGCTTCATCGCGGCCGTGCCGGCGGCGGCGATCAGTTCGTCCGTCAACCGGTTGCCGACCAGCAGCTTTTCGCTGTCGCTCGCCGGGATCGCGTACGAACCGGCCCCGCCGAGCCGGATGTTGGCCTTGGTGACCACACCGGCCGCGTCGGTCCACACGCAAACCCCGACGCCGAGCACCGGGAAGTCGTACGTGTCGCGGCGCCGGAGCTTCAGGTAGCTCGCCTTCCAGCCACCCGGTTTCGGCAGCACGAGGCGCGTCAGCACCTCGTCGGGCCGCTTGGTCAGGTACTGGATGCCGTCGTCGCGGTACAGCGCGTCGCCGACCAGCGTGCGTTTGCCGTCGGCCCCGACCAGGTCGAACTCGGCCTCCATCGCACACACCACCGGCACCGAGTCGCTGCTCTGCACCGCCCAGCAACGTGGGCTGCCCGGCGCGACCCAGCAGATCGCGCCGTCCTTCTTCATGCAGAAGTCGATCGCCTCGCGCCACTCGTGCGACTGGTCGTAGTACGTGCAGCGGGTGTCGAGCAGCAGGTTGCCGCCGATCGTGCCCATGTTGCGCAGCAGCGGCGTGCTGATCTCGCGGATCGCGTGGGCCAGCCCCGGATAGCGCTCGAGCAGCAGCGGGTGCTTCTCCAGCGTCGTCAGCGTGACCATCGCGCCAATCGCGAGCCGCCCGTCGGGCAGCTCTTCGAGGCGGTGCAGTTCGGGCACGTCCTGCAGCGACACCACGTGCTTGGGCGTCTGGTGCCGCCGCTTCATGTTGGGGTACAGGTCGGTGCCGCCGGCGACGCACATCGCCTCCTTGCCGTGCTGCACGAGCAGCGCGGCGGCTTCGCTGGCCGACTTCGGACGGTGGTACGAGAACGGAGGGAGTCGCAGCATCGTGTCCTCGCCTTACTTGGCGGCCTTCTTCTCGCGCTTGGGTTCGTTCCAGGCAGTGCCGTCACCGCCCTGCCACGGCGTCTTGATCTTCAGCGAATCGCCGAAATCGACCTCGGGAACGCCATCCGGCCCGTTGCTCGGCCCGTAGCGCCCTTCCTTGCCTTCCTTCTTGGCTTGCAGGGCCGCGAACACCTTCTCGAACGACACCGGGATCTCGTCGACGCGCACGCCGACCGCGTCGTAGATCGCGTTGGCGACCGCCGGCATCATCGGCAACAGCGGCCCCTGGCCGACTTCCTTGGCGCCGAACGGCCCGTTCTTGTCGTGGTCCTCGACCACGTAGCTGACCACTTCGGGCATCTCCAGGGCGCTGGGGCTCTTGTACTCCAGCATCGACGGGATCTTGTGCACGAAGATGCGGTTGCCCTTGTGCGTGCGATCGCGGTAGACCATCTCCTCCATCATCGCCTCGCCGAGGCCCATGTAGACGGAGCCTTCGATCTGGCCCATCGCGATCGCGGCGTTGAGCGCGCGGCCGATGTCGTGCGCCATCCAGACCTTGGGCACGCGGTAGATCCCGGTGTCCG
>DAIMFJ010000021.1:0-5102 GCA_036724695.1 Planctomycetota bacterium | reverse complement strand
GTCCGGATCGACCTCGACCTCGACGACCGTCGCCGAGTAGCTGTAGCTCGGGCTCGGCCCGACGCCGCCACCGCGGAACTTCGCAGCGGTCTTCGGCGGCGTGTAGCTGCCGACCGTGCCGATCGTGCCGAACTTCGCCTCGGCGCAGATCACCGCGTCGGCGAACGACATGCCGACCTGCGGGTTCTCGGCGTCGTAGACGCGCGCCTGCGCGAACACCAGCCGCGAGGCGGGCACCCCGAGCTTGTCGGCGACCCCCTTGGCGACGATCTCGCGGGCGCGGTCGGCGGCCTGCATCGCGGCGTTGCCGGTCATCACCGTCACGCGCGAGCTGTAGCTGCCTAGATCGACCGGCGTCAGGTCGGTGTCGCTGGTGACGACGCGGATGCCGAGCGGATCGACGCCGAGCACTTCGCCGACGATCCAGGTCAGCACCGAGTCCGAGCCCTGCCCGATGTCCGTGCTGCCGCAGAACACCGTCACGAGGCCACTGCGGTCGAGTTTGAGCTGCACGCCGGAGTGCGGCAGGCCGTTCCAGTAGATCGGCAGACCGGCACCCGACAGGTAGCTGCTGCAGGCCAGGCCGAGGCCGCGGATGCGCCCGTCCTTGGTGCGCTCCTGCTTGCCGCGGCGCTGCTTCCAGCCCGAGCCTTCGACGACCTTCTGGATGCACTCGCCGAGGCCCATCGAGCCGATCCGCAGGAAGTTGGCGGTCAGCGAATCGCGCGGGGCAAGGTTGTCGAGCCGGATCTGCGCCGGGTCGAGGCCGAGGTCGCAGGCGATCTTGTCGAGCTGCACTTCGAGCGCGAAGCGCGGCTGCGGCGTGCCGTGGCCACGCTTGGGCCCGCACGGGGCCTTGTTGGTGAAGAAGCGCGCGCCGCGGAAGTGGTAGTTCTCGACCGCGTAGGTGACCGTCTGCAGCGCCCCGGTGTAGAACGTGCTCGCCGTGCCGTAGCTGCCGTAGGCGCCGCCGTCGAGGTAGCTGTGGAAGTCGAGCGCGGTGATGCGGCCGGTCTTGGTGACGCCGACCTTGCTGCGCATCAGCACCGGGTGCCGGCCGCGGTGGCACCAGAACACCTCTTCGCGGGTCAGCGCGATCTTGACCGGTCGCCCGGTCAACATCGACATCTTGGCCGCGCAGATCTCGTGGTTGAACGGATCGCTCTTGCCGCCGAAGCCGCCGCCGTTGGGGCAGGCGATGACGCGGATGTGGTGGGCCGGCACCGGGTGCAGCGTGCGCGCCAGCGCGCGGTGCAGGTAGTGCGGCGTCTGCGTGCTCGACCAGATGGTCAGCTTGCCGTCCTTGTCGAAATGGGCGAGCGACGCGTGCTGCTCCATCGGCAGGTGCGTGTTGCCTTCGAAGAAGAACGTGTCCTCGCGCACGTGCTCGGCGCGCGCGAAACCGTCCTGCAGGTCGCCGAACTCGAGGTTCTCGAGGCGGTGGATGTTGCCGCGCACGCCGTAGTCGTGCAGGCGCGGCTCGTCGTTGGCGGCTGCTTCGTGCACGCCGCCGAGCGTGCGCAGTTCGCGGTATTCGACCTCGACCAGCCGGCACGCCTCCCAGGCGATCTCCTCGCTGGTCGCGGCGATCGCCACCACCGGATCGCCGACGAAGCGCACCTTGTCGGGGCACAGCGCGTGCTCGTCCTGGCTGACCGGCAGGATGCCGAACGGGATCGGCAGGTCCTTGCCGGTCAGGATGCCCTTCACGCCGGGCAGAGCAGCGGCCTTGCTGGTGTCGATCGACACGATCTCGGCGTGCGCGACGGTGCTGCGCAGCAGCTTCATGTGCAGCATGCGCGGCATCGACAGGTCGTCGGCGAACCGCGTCAGACCGGCGACCTTGCTGCGGGCGTCGACCTTGCGGATCGGCTTGCCGATCACGTTCAGGTCTTCCTTCCTGGCGTCGTGCCGCCACGGCGCGTCCTTGCGCCCCTCGGCGTGCACGGTCGGATCGTCAAGAACCATAGATCGACTCCTTGCTCGGCTGCTTGTCCTCACCGCGCAGGCGCGCAGCGCCGATCTCGACCGCTTCGAAGATCTTCAGGTAGCCCGTGCAACGGCACAGGTTGCCCGCCAGCGACTCCTTGATCTGCTCGCGGGTCGGGGCCGGGTTGTCGCGCAGCAGCGCTTCGGCGGCCATCAGCACGCCGGGTGTGCAGTAGCCGCACTGGGCCGCGCCGAGGTCGGCGAAGCAGTCCTGCAGCGGATGCAGGTCGGAGCCGCAGGCCATGCCCTCGACGGTCCGCACCTGCTTGCCGACCGCGTCGACCGCCAGCACGAGGCAGCTGAGCACCGGCGTGCCGTCGACCTGCACGGTGCAGGTCCCGCACTCGCCGAGTTCGCAGCCGTGTTTGGTGCCGGTCAGGTCCATCTCCTCGCGAAGCACCTCCAGCAGGGTCTTGTGTGGCAAGAACGCCACCTCGTGCGGCTCACCGTTCACGGAGAACGTCGCGAGCACCTTGTTCGGCTCACTCATGGGGCCGACGACGATAGCTGGCAGGCGACGGGGTTAGAAGCACGACCTTGGGTCGGCGAGGGGGTCGCTCACCCAGGGAAGGGACCTGACGCGGTGCACCGAACTGATTTCAGAACAACGATCTGCGTCGGCGGCGACCTGGTTGCTGGAGAACCGGCACGGTGGCACGCAACCCTCGGGACCAGCACCACCCAGACAACTCATGGGATCACCAGTTCGATCGTGGCATCCCCACCACTGGCATCCACGATCCCGCGCGCCAGCACGGTACCGCCGGACAGCACCTGGTAGTCGAAAACCAGCGCAAAGCCCCCTTCGACGACTGTCTCCGGGCCAGCCATGGCCAACGGCGCACGATGCCGCAACGGCTGCTCTGCGCCCCGCTCCTGGAGGAGGATTTCGGCGCCGCCAGGACAGCGCGACCGCAGCTCGGGACCGAGGCGAACACGCATCGACACGGCAGCCCGCAACTGTTCGACGCCAACCTCGACAGGAGCTCCACCACCGACCAGGTCGGTCGGTGCGTACCACAACCTCGTGCCGAGTTCTGCCGCGAAGACCACCCAGCGCTCACCAGCAGCGACCCGCTCGACGCCGAGATCCACGACGCCATCGGGATGCTCCCGGACGAACAGGTGCCGCGGATCCGCCCCACCGGCCCGGTCCTCGACGTGGAACCGGCCCATGGAATAGCGCGGCACTGCCTTGCCCCCACGCGACAGCCGCAGGCGCACGTGGTTGGCGACCGAGACCTTCAAGGTCACTTCGCGGCCGCCATGCACCGTCAGCTCGTCTCCCTTGCACTGGCCGACCTGGGCGTGCAGTACGACCGTCGCCGCGGCGGGGATCGCACAGAGAAACCGGCCAGCAGCATCGGTCCTGGTCACCAGCAACCGCGGGCGCCCCTGGGCAGGTGTGCAGGTCACACGCACCGTCGCCGCCGGCACGGCACTCCCATTCTCGGCCACGACCCGACCGCGCACCCACCGCGTCGCATCGAGTACCAACTGCGCCGCGCCGTAGCCGTTCGCCGCCGGCTGCAGCGGCAGGCGAACACGCTCGATCCAGGTCGGCACGGGGGCCTGGGCAGCCTGCCAACCCCAGTCCACCTGGACCTCGGGGACGATCGGCAACCACTGACTCGTCCGCCAGCCAGCCGCCTCGCCGGCAAGGACATCGTCCTCGTAGAGCCCGCGTCTGGGGCTCGAGTCCGCGGCGACGACCCTCACCAAGAAAACCCCGCCATGCGAGGTCAAGAGGTCGCCGAGTTCGGCATCGAAGGCCATCGACAAGTCGAGACGCGCCGCCTCGGGGATCACCACGTCGCCCACATCCCAGCGAGCCGTCGCGGGGCCGTGGAAACGGAGCTCCTCGGCACCAGCAACCTCGCAGACAAGGTGGAACTCGCGAACGCGCTCGGCTGGAAGCGTCACCGAGAAGCGCCCTTCGGCATCGGACAACCCGTTGGCTGGCGGCTCGCCGGCGCTGATCCGCACCCGGACACCGACGCCGGCCACTGCCGCGCCACTGGCAAAGACCACCCGGCCCGACACCACCGCCAACCCGGGTAGCGGCAACCTCTCGACGACGACTTCGGGCGTCGGCTGGCCTGGCTGGCCTTCGATTCTCGTGACCGCGGCGACGGACCGATCAGGCTCGCTCGAGTCCGGAGCGCGGACTCCGCCCGACGAACCGATCGAGTTGCCCCACGCGACGAGACCGATCGCCAGGCACGCAGCGAATGCGACAACGGCGAGCAGCCGGCGCGATACCGTTGGCGTATCCATTGCCACCCGGATGGTAGGCGAACCTCAGAAGGGTGCATAGATCCCGGTAGGCGTGACACCAACCGTCGCGATGCCGCTTGGCAGCCGTATGCCGCAGGCCTACCTGCTTGCCTGCTCAGGTGCCTTGTCTGAATGCCGCCTCGTCAACAACCCCCGCTCACCCCCCGCACCGCACCCCAACCCGATGCACCGAACCACCTTCGGCGCAACGGAATGCCGCTTCGGCGTCGGCCAGCGCGAACTCCTCCTGCACCAGCTCCACGAACGGGAACCGCCGGTGGTTGCCCTGTACGAACGCCGCCGCGGTCGCGAGGTCGTCGGCCGTGTAGTTGTGCAGCCCGCGCACGGTGAGCAGCCGCCGGACCAGCCGCTCGGGATCGATCGCCACCGTACCGACCGGCGCCACCGCGCCGACCCACACGGCGATCCCGCCGACCGCCAGCAGCTGCAGACTCGTCCCCATCGCGGCGGGGTGGCCCGTGCAGTCGATCGCCACGTCGACGCCGTCGAACAGCGAACCGGCCGCCGCCGCGGCCCCGACCGCGTCGGCTCCGAAGCGCCGCGCCAGTTCGGCCCGCTCCGCGTCGCGGTCGAGCACCCCGACCCAGCGCGACCCGCCGACCTTCGCCTGCGCGGCCGCCGCCAGCCCCAGCGCGCCGGCCCCGAGCACCAGCACCCGCCGGTCGAGCACGCTGCCCGCCAGCCGCAAGGCGGCGGCGGCGGTCGCCAACGCACAGTTCGTCAGCGCGGCGACCTGCACCGGCACGTCGTCGCCGAGCCGCACGATCGGGGTATGCGCGCGCAGCAACGTGAACTCGGCCAGCCCGCCGTGCCAC
>DAIMFJ010000020.1:26196-30205 GCA_036724695.1 Planctomycetota bacterium | reverse complement strand
GGCGGTCATCCACAACCCATCCAAGAGGACGACCATGCAGAAGATGATCCAGACCAACCGCCTCCCGCAGCTCCGCGACACCTTCGACAGCCTGTTCGGCCGCTTCTTCGGCGACACGCTGTCCGAGTACTACGCCGGCGGCGAGCAGAGCCAGGCGCCGCGGCTGGATGTCGCCGAGACCGACCAGGGCTACGAACTGCGCTTCGAGATGCCTGGGCTCGAGGAGAAGGACATCGACGTCCAGTTGCACGACCACACGCTGACGATCACCGCCGAACGGCGCGACGAACGGCAGCAGGAGGGCAAGCGCTGGCACCGGGTCGAACACCGCTACGGCCAGCTGACCCGTTCGATCGTGCTGCCGAAGAACGCCTCGACCAACGGCATCGAAGCGGCCTACAAGTCCGGGATCCTGACGGTGCAGGTGCCGAAGGCCCCCGAGGCGCGCCCGAACAAGATCCAGGTGCGCGGCGACTGACACGCGGCCCGGCGGTGGCTTGCGCCGGGACCGCCGGCGCTTAGCCTCGCCGCGTGATCACGGTCGTGCAACGCGTGCGCAGCGCCCGGGTGCTCGTCGACGACGAGGTCGTCGGCGAGATCGGGCGCGGCGCCTTGCTGCTGGTCTGTGCGGAACCCGGCGACACCCCGGCCGACGCCGCCGAAACCGCCCGCAAGGTCGCCGCCCTGCGGCTGTTGCCCGGGCGGACCCCGCTCGACCGCACGCTCGCCGAGGCAGGTGGCGCCTGCCTGGTGGTCAGCCAGTTCACGCTGGCCGCCGAACTGCGCCACGGCAACCGCCCGGACTTCACCGGTGCGGCGCCACCGGCCCTGGCCGAACCGCTGTACCTGGCGGTCGTCGAGGGACTGCGCAGCACCGGCCTGCCGGTGCAGACCGGCCGATTCGGCGCGTCGATGCAGGTCGAATCGTGCAACGACGGCCCGGTGACGCTGCTGCTGCGCGTGCAGCACGGCAAGGTCGTGCCGCGCCAGCCGAACGGCTGAGGCACCCCCTGATCGGCGGCGACCGCACCGCGGTGTTGGTCGAGCCTGCCCGCCGCGGCATGATGGACCGCGCGATGCACGTTCTGTTCCTGGCTCCGGACACGCACGTCTACAACCACGGCTTCCTGCGCGGCCTGGTCGCCTGTGGTGCCAAGGTGTCGGCGATCGGCCTTGGACCGAAGGACCAGCTCGCGGCCGGCGCCAGGCAGTACCTCGCCGACTACCGCCAAGGTGCGCGCATGTTCGACGTCGGCGCCATGCAGCGGCTGGCCAGGGAACTCGGCACCTTCGACCGCATCGAGACGATCGACGAACCGCTGGTCGAGACCGCCGCGGCGCTGCGCGAAGCGCTCGGCGAGCCGGGCCTGCGCCTGGCGACCGCGAAGCTGTGCCGCGACAAGGTGGCGATGAAGGCGTTCCTGCGCCAGCACGGCGTGCCGTGCGCGCAGTCGGCGGCGGTGACGTCGGCGGCCGACGCGCGGGCGTTCGCCGAGCGCGAGGGTTTTCCACTGATCGTCAAGCCGATCGCCGGGTTCGGGTCGCTGCGCACGTTCCGTTGCGTGGACCAGCGCGAACTCGACCAGGCCATCGCGACGCTGGCCCCCAGCGCCGCCCAACCGGTCGCGATCGAGGAGTTCGTCGAAGGCCACGAGGGCTTCATCGACACGATGTGCGGTCCCGAGGGCATCCGCCACGAGTTCGGGTCGCACTACTACCCAGGCTGCCTGGAAGCCGCGCAGCAGCGCTGGATCTCGCCGCAGATCGCCGTCACCAACCGAATCGAACAGGCTGGTTACGACGAGTTGCGGGCGATGAACCGCAAGGTCGTCGCCGCGCTCGGCCTGACCGGAGCGGCAACCCACCTGGAGTGGTTCTTCGGACCGAAGGGACTGAAGTTCTCCGAACTCGGCGCGCGGCCGGCCGGCGAGAAGATCTGGGACATGTACGGCGTCGCCAACGAGTTCGACGTCTACAAGGAATGGGCGCTGGCGATCCTCGGCAAGCCGTCCGAGCAGCAACCGAGTCGCCGCTACGCCGCCGGCTCGATCCAGATCCGGCCGAGCCAGGAGGGGCGCATCACCGGCCACCGCGGCCTCGACGAAGCGCGGCGGCGCTGCGGCGAGTGGATCTACGAACAGTCGGTCCCAGCACCGGGCACGCCGACCAAGGGCCTCGACAAGGGCTGGCTGGTCAACACGTGGTTCCGGCTGCGCCATCCCGACTACGACCGTTTGCGCGAGCTGATGACGTTCCTCGGCGAGACCGTCAAGGCCGACGCGAACTAGTCGCAGCCGTCATTCGAGACCGAGCCCTTCCATGTCCTCTTCCTCGAAACCGAGGTAGTGGGCCAGCTCGTGGTACAGCGTGATCTCGATCTGCTCGACCAGGTCGGCGCGGCCCTTGGCGGCGCGTTCCAGGTTGCGCTGGAACAGGTAGATCGTGTTCGGGCGCAGGTTCGTGACGTCGAGCTCGTCGGTCTCGGGCAGCGGTACGCCGACGAACAAGCCGAGGATGTCCGGTCCGACCTCGGACGGCTCGCCGTCGTCCGCGCGCAGGTCGTCGGCCGGCACGTCCTGGACGACGACCGGCACGCGGTCGAGCGCGCGACGGAACTGCCGCGGCAGCTTGCGCGCGGCGTTGCGCACCTCGCGGTCGAAGTCGCTGCGGCTCATCCGCACCGGCAACGGGTACTTGTCGGGCGCGGCGGCGGCAGCGCGTTCGAAGCAGGCGTCCGCCTCCTCCCAGCGCTCGCGGCGCTCGAGGATCGCGCCGTGCACTGCGTAGACGTCCGGGATCGCGTCGGGCAACTCCCGAGCCACCAGCACGGCCGCTTCGGCCTCGTCGAACCGCCACTGCAGGAACAGCGCCATCGCCAACCAGCAACGCGACGCCGGACAGTCGGGATCCTGGGCCAGCACGCTGCGGAACTCGCGTTCGGCTTCGCGGCAGCGTTGCATGCCGAGGTAGGCGTCGCCGGCAAGGAACGCCAGGTCCAGCGGGTTGCCGCGGCCGCCGGCGCGCAGCTTCTCGATCTCGGCGATCGCCTCCTCGAGGCGATCCTCGTCGATCAGCGCTTCGATCGCCTGGATCGTCGCGTCGCGACCGTCCTGCAGGTCCGTGGCTGGGGGGACCACCCCCTCGGGCTCGAGTTCCATTCGGCGGCAACATAGGCCACGCGCGAGGGAAAGACAGCGCCGGGCGGGTCTGCCCACATCGGACCACTTGCCCAGGGTGGCACCGGGCGGTTCGCTACCGGGGTGACGACGGGCCGAACCGGCCCGCCAGCGCCCGCCAGCCCCCGGAACACCATGACCAAGGTCCGCCGCGTCCTCTGCCCGACCGACTTCTCCCCCACCGCCGACCACGCCGCGGAACTCGCCGCCGAGATGGCGCTGAAGTTCGACGCCGAACTGGTGCTGCTGCACGTGATCCCGGACCTCAGCTATCCGCTGCGCAGCTTCGGCGCGGTCACGGCCTACCCGCACCTGCGCGAGGAACTGCACCTGCGCGCCAAGGAGGAACTCGACAAACACGCCGCGACCCTGCGCGCCGGCAAACCGGTGACTACGGAGCTGCGCGACGGCGCCGCGCACGAGGCGATCCTGGCCTGCGCGAAGGAACGCGGCGCGGACCTGATCGTGCTCGGCACGCACGGTCACACGGGTTTCAAGCACATGCTGCTCGGCAGCACCGCCGAGAAGGTCGTGCGCACCGCGGCGTGCCCGGTGCTGACCGTGCGTTCGCCGTCGTAGCCGCCGGCACGACCGGTCGACCGCGCACCCGGCACGTCCGGGATCGCGCGGCGCTCAGACGTTCAGCAGGCCCTCGCGGATCGCCAGCCGCGCCAACTCGGCAGCCGAATGGCAATCCAGCTTGCGCTGCAGGTTCTCGCGGTGCTTCTTGACGGTGCCGAGGCTGAGGTCGAGCATCGCCGCGACTTCCTTGTTGGCCTTGCCGAGCGCCAGCAACTGGAACACCTCGCGCTCGCGCGGCGTCAGCACCGCCA
>DAIMFJ010000020.1:12016-26186 GCA_036724695.1 Planctomycetota bacterium | reverse complement strand
CCGCCATGGCGCGGTTGCGGACGTCCAGCTTGTCGTAGAGATTCTTCAGGTGATATTTCACCGTGTTCTCCGAGATGCCGGTGCGCGTCGCGATCTGCAGGTTCGTCCAGCCGTCGGCCAGCACCGCGAGCAGCTCGCGCTCGCGCGGCGGCAGCACCGCCAGCGCCGAACCGTCGCTCGGCATCGGCGCGTCGCCGCGCACGGCCCGCGCCATGATGCCACTGGCCACCTTCGGCGACAGGTACGAGTCGCCGCGGCAGATCGACTCGATCGCCAGCGCCAGTTCCTCGGGTTCGCTGTCCTTCGACAGGTAGCCGTCGGCACCGGCCTGCAGCGCCTGCTGCACGAACTTCATGCCTTCGTGCTGCGACGCCATCAGCACCTTGGTGTGCGGCGACGCCTGCTTGATCGGTCCGACCGCGTCGATGCCGGACAGGCCGGGCATCGTGATGTCGAGCACGACGACGTCCGGCCGCAGCTTCTGGGCCAGTTCGATGCCGTCGCGGGCGTTGCCGGCGTCCGCGACCACCTGGAAGTGGGAGACGCGCTCGAGCAACGACTTGAACGCGGCGCGGACCATGGCCTGGTCGTCGACCAGCACCAGCTTGACGGTTTGTTTGTCGGTCATGGGACGGTTCCCTCAACGAGGTTCAGTTCGTCGGCTCCGGCCCCGGCGAACGGTGGGCGACGGCGGCACCAGCACCCGACCCGAACCCCGGCGGGGCTTCGGCGGCCGGGCGCGGCGCGGACGACTCGACGGGCCGCGACGGCGGCGGCTGGTGCTGGTCGAGCCCCGGCAGGGCGATGCGGAAGCACGCGCCGGATCCGGCCCCGGCAGCTGGCTCGGCCTCGCCCTCGCCGTCCAGCAACTGCAACGTGCCGCCGTGCGATTCGACGACCTTGCGGCTGAAGGCGAGCCCGATTCCGGTGCCATAGCTCTTGGAACTGTGGAACGGCTTGAAGATTTCGCTGCGTCGCTCGGCCGGCACCCCAGGCCCGTCGTCGCGCACGTCGACGACGATGCGATCGCCCTGGCGACGACCGAGGATCTCGACCCGGCCCTTGCCGCCGCAGGCCTCGGCAGCGTTGCGCAGGAGGTTGATCACCACCTCGCCGAGGAACTGCCGGTCGCCGCGCACCTCGAGGTCGGGTTCGCAGCGCACGTCGACGGTCATGCCGGCGAGCGCGCCCCCGCGGGCCACGTCGGCGACACAGCGCGTCACCAGCGGTTCGATCTCGAACTCCTGCAACTGCAGGTGCAGCGGCTTGGCGAACGACAGCGTCTGGCCGAGCATGCGCTCGATCTTGTTCAGGTTGCCGACGAACTCCTCGATCAGCACCTTGTCGTCGATGCCGAGCTTCTCGCCGACCGCCCGCAGCGCGTGCCGCAGGCTGGTGATCGGCGTGCGGATCTCGTGGGTCAGCACCGACGCGGACTCGCCGAGGCGGGCCAGGTTGCGCAACACCTCGAGCTCGACCTGCCGGGCGCGGTCGCGTTCGCGCAGCAGCTGGACGTGCCGCAGGCCGCGCTGCACGGCCTCGAGCAGCTTGTCCTTGGTGACCGGTTTGCTGATGTAGTCGAACGCGCCGCGGCGCACCGCCTCGGAGGCGGTCTCGAGGTTGGGTTCGCCGGTGATCAGGATCACCGGCTCCTGGCACAGCCGGGTCTGCACGACCTCGGCCAGCACCTTCATGCCGTCGAATTCGGGCATCACGATGTCGGTGATCAACATCTCGAACTTGCCCGGCCACAGCTGGTGCGACACCTCGGCGAAGCAGGAACCGCGGGTCACCTGGTGACCCTGCAATTCCAGGAAGCGCGCAAGCGTCTGCAAGAGGCGCACTTCGTCGTCGAGTAGGATGATCCTGGCCATGGGCTGGTCGACCCAGCCCCATCGGGACTGGGAATCGTTGGTAGGATTCTGGCAGATCCGGAAACCTCGGTAGACGGGCCGAAGTTCGTAGTACTGGACAGCTTGCGGCGTAGAATCCGGTCGGAAATCGAGCCCCAGCATGCCGTCCGCCGAAACGACACCAGGGAGAACCACCCGAACGGGTCTCAGCCGCATCCCTGCCTGGACTCTCGGTGTCGCAGCGGCCATCGCCGCCGGTGGCATCGCGTTGGCGATCCTGGACAGTCCGTGGCACCTGCTGCTCGGCGCCGCCGGCGCCGCCGGACTGGTCGCGTGCGGCATGGCCGGTCGGCGCCGCCTGACGATCCTCGGTGGCGAGATCAACGCGGCGGCGGCCACCGCCGAACGCGCCCGGAGCGCGGCGGCGAGCGCCGCCAACGCCCACGCCGCGCGCTGGCAGGCGATCGTCGACACCGCCACCGAAGGCATCGTCACGATCGACTGCGTCGGCCGGATCGAGAACGTCAACGGTGCCGCGGTGCGCCTGTTCGGCTACAGCAGCGAGGAGCTGGTCGGTCAGAACGTGCGCATGCTGATGCCGGCCCCGTTCAGCGACGAGCACGACGGCTACCTGAAGCGCTACCGCGAGACCGGCGAGCGGCGCATCATCGGCATCGGCCGCGAGGTGGTCGGCCGCCGCAAGGACGGCTCCCTGTTCCCGATCGACCTGTCGGTCGGCGAGGGCCGGGTCGACGACCAGCAGTTCTTCACGGCGGTGATCCGCGACATCACCGAGCGCAAGCAGATGCAGTCGAAGCTGGCGCAGACCGAACGCCTGGCGGCCGTCGGCGAACTGGCCGCCGGTGTCGCCCACGAGGTCAACAACCCGATCAACACGATCATCAACTGCGCCCAGCTGATCGCCGACGGGGACGAGACGCAGGAGAACTGCCAGGTCATCATCGAAGAAGGCCAGCGCATCGCCGAGATCGTCAAGGACCTGCTGCAGTTCGCCCGCGACGACCAGGACCGGGCGCAACCGACGAACCTGCCCGACGTCATCGAGCGCACGCTGCGGCTGATCGGCGAGAGCTTCAAGCGGCACGGCATCCACCTGCGGGTCGCGGTGCCGGACGACTTGCCGCAGGTGCTGGCGCGACCGCAACAGATCCAGCAGGTGCTGCTGAACCTGCTGATGAACGCCAAGGACGCGCTGCTGGGTCACCCGGGCAGTGCCCGCACCGTGCAGCTGACCTCGACGGTCGGCGACAACGGCGTCGAACTCGCGATCGCCGACAACGGCCCGGGCATCCCGGAGAGCCTCGGGGTGCGCATCTTCGAACCGTTCGTGACGACCAAACGCGCCCGCGGCGGCACCGGACTCGGGCTGTCGGTCAGCAAGAGCATCGTCGAGGGCTACTCGGGCACCCTGTCGACCGAGAAGACGCCGGGCGGCGGCGCGACGTTCCGGATCTGGCTGCCACGCGCCAACCGCAGCGAATAGCGCCCTCGCAGCGCCGCCCCTACTTCGGCTCGGTCGGCCCGAGCAAGGTCGCCTTGGCCTTGCGCACGAGCTGCTGACCGTCTTCTTCGCAGACGACCTCGAGCTCGAGCCCGGTCCCCTGGTGCCACTGGCCGGTCGGCACGAACACGTGCACCGGAACGTGGGCGTCGTGCAGCGAGTCCAGCGTCAGTTCGGGGCGGGCGATCAACACCTCCACGCCGGCCGGCACCTGGCTGGTGATCTTGAAGGTGCGCGTCCCGGGACGTTTGTTGATCACGTAGAGGTCGAAGATGTTGTGCACCTTGCCGTCGGTCACCCGGTAGGTGACGCCCGGCGTGCGCTGCAGGTTGGCCTCGAACGGCCGGCGCTGGGTGAACGCGAAGGTCATCACCGACAGGCCGAGCAGCAGCAGGACGGCGTACATCACGACGCGGCCGCGGAAGAACCGGCGCACGCCGGTCTCGAAGCCACGCATGCTGTCGTACCGGACCAGCCCGGTCGGCCGACCGAGCATCTGCATCACCGCGTCGCAGGCGTCGATGCAGTTCGCACAGCCGACGCATTCGAGCTGCGTGCCGTTGCGGATGTCGATGCCGGTCGGACAGACGGCGACGCAGCGGTAGCAGTCGACGCAGTCACCTCCGGTCGAGCCGGCTGGGGCGCGTGGCTCGCCGCGCTTCTGGTCGTAACCGACCAACACCGTGTCGGGGTCGTACAGGGCCGCCTGCAGGCGTCCGTACGGGCAGACGACGATGCACAGCTGTTCGCGAAACCACATGAAGTTGACGAACAGGATCAGCGTCGAGACCACGATGAACGTGAACGCGATCGGATGCTCGGCAGGCGACGAGGTCACGGCCTTCTGCAGTTCCTCGACGCGCACGAAGTAGCCGAGGAACGAGTGCGAGATCAGCGCCGCGATCAGGAAGAACACCACCATCTTGGCGCCGCGGCGCCAGAACTTCTGCGCGAGCGGCAGCTTGTCGAGCTTCGCCCGCGCGGCGGCGGGACCTTCGATCCAGCGCTCGATGCGCCGGAACACGCCCTCGAGGAACACCGTCTGCGGGCATGCGTAGCCGCACCAGACGCGGCCGTACAGCCCGGCGGCGACGAACAACGTGAAGCCGAGGCCGGTGATGAAGAAGAACGCGTACCAGAAGTCCTGCGCGTTGAACGTCTGCCCGAACAGGTAGAAGTGTCGCGCCGGCAGGTCGAGCAGCAGCACCGGGATGCCGTCGATGCGCAGCCACGGGATCACCAGGTAGACCGCGATCAGCACGATCCACAGCAGGTTCTTCCGGGTCTGGAAGCGCCCCGTGACGTCGGCTGGGTGGATGACGTTGCGCGAGCCGTCCGGATTGATGCTGAACAGCGTGTCGATGTCCGGACGGCGGACGACGGCCTTGCCCTTCGCGACCTTGGGCTTGCCGACCGCCTGCGGTGCGGCCGCTGCGGGCGGTTGGTTCTCCGGCTGCGAGTCGCTCATGGTTGGCCCAACGCGCCGGCGGTGGCGCTTATTGCGGGTCCTTCTTCGCGTTGGGCTCGGGCGGCTTGCCCGGCAGGTTCTTGCCCTTGAGCGTCAGCGTGTAGGCCGTCGCCCGCTGCAGGAACTGCGTACCCTCGTGCTTGTGCGGCAACATGCCGCCCGGACGGCCCTCGCTGATCGACGTGTAGATGTCCATCGGCTTGCTGCCGTAGATCCACATGTCGTCGGTGAGGTTCGGACCGATCAGACCACTGCCGTCCGGCTTGTGGCACAGGGCACAACGCGCCGGGTTCTCGAAGATCTCCTTGCCGGCGGCGACGACCGCCGGCTCGGCGGCCAGCTTCAGCAGCATCTCGTCGTCGGCGGTGGCGTTGGCCAGTGCCGCTTCGAGCTTCGCCGCCGCCAGCTGTTGTTCGATCGCGTACTCCTCGGTCGGCAGAGCACCGGTGCCGAGCGTGTGGTAGTGGATCCAGTAGAACACGCTGAAGATGCAGGCCAGGTAGAACGACCAGAGCCACCAGTTCGGCAACCGGTTGTCGAACTCATGGATCCCGTCGAACGTGTGCTCACGCAGATTCTCGTTGCTCATGGCTCAGCGCCCTCCTGCACCGCGTTGCTGCTGCGGCAGGTCGTCTTGAAGCGGAAGGTTGGACATGCGGTCGTACTCGGCGAATCGTGCGCGCTGGAACACGCGCACGATCACCGCCAGGAAGATCGCGAAGAACAGCAGCATCGCCACGACCGGCAGATCGGTCAGCGTGATGCCCTCCAGGAACTTGCGCAACATCACTTGCCTCCCTGCAGGGTGCGGGTCGGGTCGGACGGGAAGTTGCGGCCCAGCCGCAGCAGGTAGGCGATCAACGCGACCGCTTCCTGGTCGGCGCGGGCGTCGGTCTTGCCCTGGGCCGCGAGGTCGCGGACCAGCGCCTCGGCCTGGCTCGTGTGATCGGCTGCCGCATTGGCGATCTGTTCGTCGCTGTACGGCACGCCGAGCTTCTTCAGTACGCGCATCTTGTCCTGCGCGAGCTGTGGACTGGTCGTGGCGTCGTAGAGCCAGGGGTAGCCCGGCATGATCGAGGCGCCCGACGTCGACCGCGGATCGCGCATGTGATCCCAGTGCCACGCCGCCGGCCACTTGGTGCCGACGCGTGCGAGGTCCGGACCGGTGCGCTTGCTGCCCCACTGGAACGGGTGGTCCCACATCGACTCCTCGAGCGTGCTCGGGCCGTCGATGTAGCGCGAGTCGGCGCTCTTGTAGCGCAGCTGTTCGCTGCGGAACGGCCGGATCATCTGCGAGTGGCAGACGTAGCACCCTTCGCGCACGTAGATGTCGCGACCGGTGATCTCGAGCGCCGTGTACGGCGCCACGGCGATCTCGCCGGTGGCCGTCAACGGCACCTTCTTGTCGATCACGAGGCCCGGCAGCAGCTCGATGACGCCGCCGATCAACACCGCGATCAGCGTCAGCACGGAGAACGCCAGCGGCCGCGACTCGACCATGTCGTGCCAGGTGTGCTTGCCCTTCGCGGTCGACCGCGCCAGCATGCCGGCGGCGAACGCGACCACGGCGAGCAGCAACACCAGCCCGAGCACCGCGAGACCGAAGCTCGGCATCGCGAACATCGTCGCCGCCACCAGACCGATCGCCGAGACGACGACCGGCTTGCTGAAGATCAGCTGCACCGTGCTCGGTTCGCCCGGCAACGGCGCGAGGTTGGTGACCGGCACGTCGACCTCGACGGTCACGGCCTTGCCCGACGCGGCGGTGACGAACAGGTTGTACGCCATCATCAACCAACCGATCAGGAACATGCCCCCGCCGATGCTGCGGGTGTAGTACATGATCTGCTGGCTGTTGAGGATCGTGTTCCAGTCCGTGTACTGGAGGGCGCCTTCGGCCGTCTCGGCGCGCCATTGCAGGCCCTGGCTGATGCCCGAGACCCACATCGACGCGACGTACAGCAGGATGCCGACCATGCCGAGCCAGAAGTGGTAGTCGGCGAGCTTGGTGCTGTGCAGCTTGGTGCCGAACATCTTGGGCACCAGCCAATAGAACATGCCGGCGGCCATGAAGCCGTTCCAGCCGAGGGCGCCGCTGTGCACGTGACCGATGATCCAGTCCGTGTAGTGGCCGAGCGCGCTGACCGCCTTGATCGACAGCAGCGGGCCTTCGAACGTCGCCATGCCGTAGAACGTCACGCCGGCGACGAAGAACTTCAGCACCGGATCGGTGCGCACCTTGTGCCAGGCCCCGCGCAGCGTCAGCAGGCCGTTGAGCATGCCGCCCCACGACGGCGCCCACAGCATCAGGCTGAACAGCATGCCCAGCGACTGCGCCCACTCCGGCAGCGCGGTGTTGAGCAGGTGGTGTGGACCGGCCCAGATGTAGATGAACACCAGCGCCCAGAAGTGCACGATCGACAACCGGTAGCTGAACACCGGCCGATCCGCCGCCTTGGGCAGGAAGTAGTACATGATGCCGAGGATCGGCGTGGTCAGGAAGAACGCCACCGCGTTGTGCCCGTACCACCACTGCGTCAGCGCGTCCTGCGCGCCGGCGAAGATCCCGTAGCTCTTGTCCATCGTCACCGGCAGCGCCAGGTTGTTGACGATGTACAGCACCGCGATCGTCAGGATCGTCGAGATGTAGAACCAGATGCTGACGTACAGATTGCGCTCGTTGCGCCTGGCCAACGTCCAGAAGAAGTTGATCGCGAACGCGACCCAGACCAGCGCGACCAGGATGTCGAGGAACCACTCGAGCTCGGCGTACTCCTTGCTCTGCGTCATGCCGAGCGGCAGCGTGATCGCCGCGCCGAGGATGATCAGCTGCCAGCCCCACAGGTGCACCTTGCTGAGCAGGTCGCTGGCCATGCGCGCCTTCAGCAGGCGCTGGCTGCTGTAGTAGATGCCGGCGAACATCATGTTGCCGACCAGCGCGAAGATCACCGCGTTGGTGTGCAACGGCCGCAGGCGACCGAAGGTCGTCCAGGGCAGGTCGAAGTTGAGGGCCGGGAAGCTCAACTGCAGTGCGATGATCAGGCCTACGAGCAGGCCGACCGCACCCCAGATGACGCTCGCCCAGACGAAGCCGCGCACGGTGACGTCGTCGTAGACGACGCGGCGCGTTTCGGTGACGGTTGCGGTTTGCATGAGTTACCTCGGATCGGAGTCGGAAGAGGGCTTGGCTGCGGGCGACGCTCCGGTGTCGTCCTCGAGCGGAAGAAGGCACATGCGTTCGGCTTCGTGGCAATCGCCCTGGCGGGCGGACCACACGAACAGCACGATCGAACCGGCGACCAGCGCCAGGCTGCAGAGCAGCAGGATCGGAATCACGGTCATGCGGACCTCCGGGCGCGGCGGAACCGCCACGCGGTGTGGGCGACCAGCACGAACGAACTGATCGGCATCAGGATCGCGCACAGGACGGGCGTCATCGCCGCCATGGCGCAGACGACGATCGTGCTGCCGTTGTAGAGCAGCGCCATCGTCAGGTTGGTCCGCACGACGGCCGCGTGCAGGTCGGCGACGTCGAACAGCGCGGCGACCGCGCCCGAGCGCGCGCCGCGGAAGCAGAAGTCGGCGCGTGCGGGCAGCACCGGACGGTCCATCGCCGGCGTGCCAGCGCAGTACGCGGCCGCGAACGCCGGCGCGTCGTTGAGGCCGTCGCCGATCATCATCGTGTCGGCTTCGTCCAGCGCGCTCACCGCCGCGGCCTTGGCCTCGGGGGACATCTCGCCGTGCGCCCGCTCGGCCGGCACGCCCAGACGAGCCGCCGCGGCGACGACCCGGTCGGTGCGATCACCGGACATCAGGTGCACCTGCAGACCGCGGCGCTGCAGGGCCTGCACCTCGTCGGTGGCGCCGGCCCGGAAGTCCTCGTCGAGCACGAAGTGGCCCAGCACCTCGCCAGCGCTCGCGAACACGCACTCGCGCGCCGCCCCACCAGGCGCGGCGACGCCGGCGAAGCGCCGACCACCGAGGCGGTACTCGACGCCGTCGCGCCGGCCGACGAGACCCTTGCCGGGCACCTCCTCGACCTGCACCGTCGCGTCGAAACGCGCGCCGTCGAGGGTCCGCAGGATCGCCTGGCTGACCGGGTGGTTGCTGGACGCCACCATCGTCGCCAGCACGTCGCGCGTGACGGCGTCGATCGGCAGCGTCGGCGTGGCCACGAGGCCTCCGAACGTCACGGTGCCGGTCTTGTCGAACACGACCTTCCCGACGACGCGCACCTTGTCGAGCAAGCTGCGCGTGCGCACGAACACGCCGCGGCGCCGCAGCAGCGCCAACGCCAGGTGGAACGCCAACGGCGTGGCGATCCCCATCGCGCACGGGCACGTGATCACCAGCACCGACACCGCCACCGGCATCGCCTGGCTCGGCTCGAACCACGCCCAGAACAGGCCGAGGGCCGCCGCCAGCAGCAGCACGCCAGCCGCGTAGTTGCGGTTCAACAGGTGCCAGAAGCGCACCTTGCCGCGGGTGTCCTCGCGATCCACCGGGTCGCGACCGAGCAGTTCGCCGAGCCCCGAGGCCTCGTAGTCCGCGACCACCTCGGCGCGCACCGGCCGCCGGCCCGCCTGGAACGCGCCGGCCGGCAGTTCGTCACCGACCGCGAAGCCGCGCGGCTCGCTCTCGCCGTTGATCCAATCCAGCGAGAAACTGCCGGCTTCGCCGAGCAGGCGCACGCGCACCGGCACCAGGTCGCCCGGCGCCAGCAGCAACTGCTCCCCGACCCGCAGCGACTTCACCGGCACCAGCTGCACGGCGTCGCCGGTCAGGCGGCGCGCCCGCATGTGGTCGGCGCCGTCGTCGGCGAGCACCTGGTCGCGGCTCTGGGCGAGCGTGCGCTGCTGCAGGAACCGGCCGCCGAGCATGAACGCGACGAAGATCGACACCGTGTCGAAGTACTGCGGCCCGTCGGTCCACAGGCCGTGCAGCGAGCCCGCGTAGGCGAGCAGGATGCCCAGCGAGATCGGCAGGTCCATGTGCACGACCCGCACCCGCAGGCCAGCCAGCGCCGCGCGGAAGAACACCGGCCCGCCGACCAGCACGCTGACGGTCGCCAGGCCGGCGAGCACCCACAGGAACAGCGTGCGCAGCGCAGTGTCGCCGACCGCTTCCTCCAGCCCGAAGTACAGGCTGACGGCGAGGATCATCGAGTTCATCGCGACCGCAGCGCAGACGCCCAGGCGCAGCAGCAGCCCGGTGTCGCGCGACAGCCGGCGGCTGGCCGGGCCGAGCATGTAGCCGAGCCTGGCCGCCCTGGCGAGGAACGCCTGCCCGGTGCCCTCGGCGGTCCGGTAGGTCAAGGTCGCCCGACCCAGCGACGGATCGAGCTGCAGGGCGATCGCCCCCGGCAGCCGCTTCCACACCGTCTGCAGCAGCCAGACGCACGCGGCGCAACGGATGCCCTGCAGGTCGAGCACGACCCGCGTGGTGTCGCCGACCGTGCCGCGGGCGGCGTACTCGGCGTACCAGTCGAGCGCCGGCACCTGCGGCACCGGGCCGACGGCTCCGGAGGCCTTGCCGCCGAGATCGTAGAAACGCAGCAGGTCGCCGTCGGCCAGCAGGCCGTGCACGGCCTCGCAGCCCCCGCAGCAGAACGGCGAGCTACGCCGTTCTTCCGGGATGGCTAGGCCACAGTGCGTACACACACCCACTTCCGTCCCCACCCGGTTCGCGTCATCCTCTGAATTCCGGATGCGCTGACTGCGTTGCGAAGCAGAGACCACCGATGGGCGTCCCACGAGCTGACCAATGACTGCGTTTCTCGAAAGTTTCGTGTTCGGCGCCGCCAACTCGGTGCACTGCGCGTGCATGTGTGGGCCGATCGCCGTAGCGCTGCATGGCAACGCCAGGAGTGCAGTGTGGTACCACAGCGGCCGCACCGCTGCGTATGGGTCGATGGGCGTAGGTCTCGGTTCGATCGGCGCCGCCCTCGGCACCCGCGAACTCGGCACGCCGACGGCGTGGGTGTCGCTCGTACTCGCGGCTGGCCTGCTGCTGCTGGTGCTGACCGGCGAACGCGGCGTGATCCGCATCCCCGGCCTGGGCAACGCGATGCAGAAGGTGCTGCGGCGCGGTCGCGCGCTGTCACCGCGCGGTCGCTCGCTGCTGCTCGGGCTGGCCACGCCGCTGCTGCCGTGCGGGCTCTTGTGGGCGGCGTTCGCCAGCGCGGCGGTGGCGGGTTCCGCGATCGGCGGCGCGTCGGTGATGACCGGCTTCGCGCTCGGCTCGCTGCCGCTGCTGCTGTTCGCCCAGCTGCAGGCCCACTGGCTGACCCGCAAGTTCGGGCCGACCACGCTGCTGTGGATCCAGCGCGGCGCGATGCTGCTCGCCGCCGCGGCGCTGGCCTGGCGCGGCATCGTCGCCCTGCAGGGAGAGAGCTGTTGCCACTGACGCTGCGCATCCTGTCCTGGAACGTGCACAAGTGCGTCGGCGGTCTCGACCGCCGCCACGACCCGGCGCGCATCGCCGGCGTCATCGCCGCCACCGAACCCGACGTCGTGCTCCTGCAGGAGGTCGCGCAGAACGGTCGCTGGTACGGCAGCCAGCGCCAGGTCGACGTGCTCGGCGACGCGCTGGGTCTGCCGCACCGCAGCTACTTCGTCAACGTGCGCTTCGGCCCGCGCCGCGGCGAGTACGGCAACGCGATCCTCAGCCGCACGCCGATCGTGCGCACCGAGAACGTCGACCTGACCGTGCCCGGTCGCAAGGCCCGCTCGGTGTTGCACGCCGAGCTGCGGTTGCAGGTCGCCAGCGGCCAGACCCGCACGCTGCACGTGTTCAACCTGCACCTCGGACTCAGCGAACGCGAACGCCGCGAACAGCTGCTGCGCTTCCTCGACTGTGCACCGCTGCGCTCCGTGCACACCACGACGCCGGTCGTCGTCGCCGGCGACTTCAACGACGTCTGGGGCTCGCTCGGCCGCCGCCTGCTGGTGCCGGCCGAGTTCCGCGGCCCGCTGCGGCCGACACGCACCTTCCCGGCGTGGGCGCCGGTGCGGGCCCTGGACTCGCTGTACGTGCGCGGGCACTGCGAACTGCTGCATCTGACCACTCCGCGCAGCAAGGGCGCCCGGACCGCCAGCGACCACCTGCCGTTGCTGGCGCAACTGCGGGTGCCGCCGGGTTGATCGTCCCGCCTCGGGGATCCGCCATGGACGCCCCCGACAGGGTCGCCTAGATTGCCATCATGCCGGTGGCCCAACTCACTGCCGCAGCGCGCGGTACGACGGTCTCGCTGCAGGTCCCGACCGGGATCTGGCAGACGCTCGGCCGCAGCGGTTCGTGCGACCTGCAGGTCAAGGACGACACGATCTCGCGCACGCATTGCCGCCTGTATTGCGACGGCAGCCGGCTGGTCGTGCAGGACGAGGGATCGGCCCACGGCGTGCTGCGCAACGGCAGCAAGGTGGCGCGCTGCACGCTGGAGGTCGGCGACAGCTGCCAGCTCGGCCACGTGGTGTTGCAGTTCACCGGCGTGTACGCCGACGAACCGACGGTTGTGGCGCCTGCAGCGGCACCCGCCGGCATGCCGGAACCGCCGCCTGCCGCAGCCGGCCCCGCCAGCCCCGCACCGACCCCGACCCAGGACCCTCGCCTCGGTCGCCATCTGGGCGGCTACGAGATCCTGGCCAGGCTCGGCAAGGGCGGCTCGGCGACCGTCTACCGGGCTCGCCAACACAACCTGCAGCGGGAAGTGGCGCTGAAGGTCCTCGACCTGCCAACCGACCCCGCCAGCCACGACCGGCACATCGCCGGCTTCCTGCGCGAAGCTCGCGCCGCGGCGGCCCTCAACCACCCGAACCTGGTCCAGGTCCACGCCGTCGGTTCCGACGCCGGCGAGCACTTCTTCGCGATGGAACTGGCGACCGGCGGCTCGCTCGCGGCGCGGATCCGCAAGGATGGACCGCTGGCCTGGGCCGAACTCGAACCGATCGCACGCGACCTCGCCGCCGCGCTGCGTTGCATCCACGAGCGCGGCATCGTTCACAAGGACGTCAAGCCGGCCAACGTGTTGCTCGGCAGCGACGGGCGGGCCAAACTCGGCGACCTCGGCATCGCCGGCAGCGACGAGCGCGCCGGGACGCTGGCGTTCATCGCCCCCGAGCAGTTGCGCGGCCAGCCGGTCGACGCCGCCGCCGACCTGTACGCGTTCGGCTGCACGCTGTACGCAGCACTGTGCGGCGAACCGCCGTTCCGCGGCGACCCAAAGACCGTCGCCAAGGGGCACCTGAAGGGCGCGGTCGTGCCGCTGCACGAACGCGGCGCGATCGTGCCGGTGTGGCTCGACGAGCTGATCGTCGACGACTTGCTGGCCAAGGATCCGGCCCAGCGGCCGGCCAGTGCCGCCGCGTTCGTGGCGCAACTCGACGCCGCGCGCGCCGTGGCGACCAGCCCACGTCGGATCGTGCGCCGCCGCTCGCGCGTGAAGAGCTTCGCGGCGATGATGACCGCACAGACGATCGTCTTCCTGATCGTGCTGGTGATGGCGATCGTGGCGCTGCTCGCCGCCAAACTGCAATGGCCGGAATGGGACCTCTACAAACTGCTCGACTGGGTCAAACCCAACCGCACCGGCTGAGGCCGCGGCTCGGCGGCATCGCGCGGCTCGGCGCCATGCCCGGCGTGCTGTTCGGTATGCTGACCGGTTTGCTGCTCGGTGCGCTGGGCACACCGCAGGTGGCGCAGGACCAACCGCCTCCGGCCCCACTAGCGCCGCTGCGCGAACGCATCGCGGCGCTGGCCGCACCGGACGACGGACCGGCGATCGCCGTGGCCCTGGTCGAAGGCGGCGAACTGGTCTGGGCCGAGGGTTTCGGGCGCGCCGACCGCAGCGCAGGCCGGCCCGCCACGGCCGACACGAGCTTCCGGCTGGCCTCGATCAGCAAACCGATCACCGCGACCCTGCTGATGCAGCGGGGCGCCGCGGGCGAACTCGACCTCGACGCGCCACTGCGCCGCGTGTTGCCCGACGCGCCCTTGCGGGCCCACCGCGGCGATCCCGACGCGGTGACGCTGCGCCGTCTCTGCAACCACACCGCCGGCCTGCCGACGCATTGGCAGTTCTTCTTCGACACGACCCCACCGCCGCGGCGCCAGTCGATCGATTGGTTCGGCTTCTGTGCGTGGGCCCCCGGCGAGCGCACGAACTACAGCAACCTCGGCTTCGGGATCGTCGACGCGGTGCTCGCCGAACACGGCAAGATGCCGTTCCGCGAACTGGTGCAGAACCGGTTGTTCGGCCCGCTGCGCATGACGCACAGCGACCTCGGCATGCCGCGTGGCGAGGTCCCACGCGCCATGCCGAGGTCGCTG
>DAIMFJ010000020.1:7384-12006 GCA_036724695.1 Planctomycetota bacterium | reverse complement strand
TCCCACGCGCCGTCGGCTACACCGCCGAAGGCCCGGTCGCCGACTACGGTTTCGACCACGACGGGGCATCGGCAGTCTGGTGTTCGGCTCGCGATCTGGCGCGTTTCGGGCTGCTGCATTGCGAGGCTCGCCCGGCGAGCGACGACGACGTGTTGCCGCGCGCGGCGATGCGCACGATGCGCCAACGCACGGCAGTTGCCGCCGGCAGCCGATTCGGCGTCGGCTGGGCGGTCGACGAGCCGCGCGGCCAGCTGCGGCTGTCGCACACCGGTGGCATGCCCGGTGTGTCGACGGCCTTGGCGGTGTTCCCCGAACGCAATGCCGTGGCCCTGGTGTTGACCAACGCATCGGGTCATCCGCACACGGCAGCCCTGCTGCGCGAGCTGGAACAGCACCTGCTGCGCGACCTCGCCGCCCCCGCAGCGGCCGCTGGCCGGGCTGCACCCCCGGCGACACCGGCCCCGACACCGACGGCGGCGACCGCGATCGTGCCCGCCGGCGCGTTCACGCGGCGCGGCAAACTCCTGCACCCCGATGGCGAACGGACCTGGCAGATCGAGCGCGATGGCGACGGCACCTGGCGCGCGACGATCGCCGATCGGCCGCTGCGCCTGCGCGGCCAGCCGACCGATCGCGACGGCGTGCTGCAGCTGACCGCCGACGGCACGTTCGCGCTGCCGGGCCGTACCGACCTGGCGACCCGGCTGGTGTTCGAACTGCGACCCGCGGGAACCGGTGACGGCCTGTGCGGGATCCTGTACGCCGAACGGCCCGGCGTGTGCCGGCTGCCGTTCTGGTGCGAACCGTAGCGTTCGCGGTTGTGTTGGCGCCGCGGGCGAGGATCGGGCAACATGGTCGCCCCCATGGCCAACCCCCGCGTCTATTTCGACATCTCGATCGGCGACAAGCCCGCCGGTCGCATCGTCTTCGAACTGTTCGCCGACACCACGCCGATCACCGCCGAGAACTTCCGGGCGCTCTGCACCGGCGAGAAGGGCGTCGGCAAGCAAGGCAAGCCGCTGCACTACAAGGGCAGCCGCTTCCACCGCGTCATCCAGCAGTTCATGTGCCAAGGTGGCGACTTCACGCGCGGCAACGGCACCGGCGGCGAGTCGATCTACGGTGAGAAGTTCAAGGACGAGAACTTCACCAAGAAGCACACCAAGCCGGGCCTCCTCTCGATGGCCAATGCCGGCCCGAACACCAATGGCTCGCAGTTCTTCATCACCACGGTGGTGACCGAGTGGTTGGACGGCAAACACTGCGTGTTCGGCCAGGTGGTCGAGGGCATGGACGTCGTCAAGAAGATGGAAGCGGTCGGCTCTCGCTCGGGCCAGACCAGCGCCGACGTCGAGATCGCCGATTGCGGTGAGCTGAAGTAGGCATCGCCGCGCCGCACATCCGGGACCAGCAGGCCCCAGCGCCCGCAGCCGGAGCGATCGACTTCGGCCGTTGCCGGCCTGAGACACCTGGCAGGCGTCGACGGCCAGTGGTCCGGACGACGTTACGCGCCGTCGCAGATCTGCTACTGGTGGCACCTCTCCCTCCGCACGACCCGGCGGCATGCTGGTTGCTACGCAGGGTGTGTCCAAGCCGCGCCCTGGCGCGCCACCCCACATGCGCCACCTCCTCCCTTTGGTTGCTCTCGTCGCCGCATACGTTCCGGCGCAATCCTGGGTCCTGGTGCCCACCGCGGTGCCGGCGACGATCAGCGCCTGGGACCTTGCCCGCAACCGCCTGGTGCTGGTCGGCACCGACAGCGCGCAGCGCTGGCACGAATGGGACGGCACCCGGATCCGCGAACGAATCGGCGCACTGACCGGATCACCACCGATCTCCTTTCTGCGCTACGACGCTTCGCAGGAGCGCTTCTGGGCGGTCACGACGTCGCCAGCGAGCACCGCGTACAGCGTCGCATCGTGGAGTCGCGGCGACTGGACTTGGGCCACCGGCGGCACGCCGCCGACCACCGCGACGGCAGCCGTCGCCTATGACGAAGCGCGTCGACGCCAGATCGTCCATAGCGGCGCCCTGCACGAGTGGGACGGCCAACGCTGGTGGAGCCTGGGTGCGACCAGCGCGGCCCCGGGCGGATCCAGCAACCCCTTCGCCTACGACCCCAACCTGCAGCGCTGCATCCTTTATGTCCACGGTAGCGGCACGTGGGCCTGGGACGGCTTTGCGTGGTCGCTGGCCGGCGGTACCGAACCGGGCGTGCGCGCCGGCGCGACCATCGCCCTCGACCGCAGCCGCAACCGCTTGGTGATGTTCGGCGGCGTGGGCGGCACCACCGACACCTGGGCATGGAGCGGCTCGGGCTGGCAGCAGTTGGCCACCACGAGCAACCCGCCGGCCGTGCTGACGCCGCAACTGCACGACGACGGCACGGGCGTGACGTTGTTCGACCCGACCAGCCGCGAAATCTGGCAGCTGCGCGGCAACGCCTGGACGCTGGCCGACCGCCTCGCCACGGCCCCCGTCTACCGCAACAACACCGCATTTGCCTACGACCATGCGCGACACGTCGTGGTCGGCTTCGGCGGCGACCAAGGCGGTCTGACCGTCCCGGCGGACCAAACGATGCTGTACGACCGCGGCTGGCTGCGTTGCGCGCCCGCCACCAATCCGCCGCTGCGTCACTCGGCACACCTCGCGTGGTCCGGCCTCAACCAGCAAGTGCTGCTGTTCGGCGGCGTCTACCAGGGCACGATCCACCGCGGCGATACTTGGTTGTGGAGCGGTTCCGACTGGATCGCGCAACAACCGACGCAGAGCCCGACACCGCGCGAAGGAGCGGTGATGGCCCAAGACCCGCTCGGCGGCGTGATGCTGTTCGGCGGCAAGGACGCGACAACGACCTTCGGCGACCAATGGCACTGGAACGGCAGCGACTGGTCGCCGGTCAACGTGCCCGGTCCGTCGCCGCGCTTTCGCCCGCAGCACGCCTACGACCCGTCGCGCGGCATCGTCGTCGCCTACGGTGGTTTCGGGCCCAACCAGGCCTACTTGCCCGAGACCTGGACCTGGAACGGCACCGCCTGGACGCAGCACACGACGGCGCTGGTGCCGCTCAACATGCGCACCGCGGCGTTTCGGCCGGCCACGGGCCGCGTGGTGGTCGCGGACGCCGGCAATGCGTTCGAGTGGGACGGCAGCGAATGGCTGACCGCACCGGGCATCGGTAGCGGTGCGACACCGCCCTTGTTTGCGCGGTTCGCCACGCACTTCGACGACGGCGAACTGCTCAACATTTCGGTGCCGGCGGTCAAACGCTGGATCTCGTTCGCCGCAGCGGTCGATGCGTACGGCAGCCCGTGCGCCCTCGGCACCAACCCGACGCTCACCGCACTGGACCGCCCGCGCTTCGACACGGACATGCAGCTCGAAGTGTCGGCGGCGGTCGGCGCCGTACCGCACTTCTTGGTGCTCGGCCTCGCCGCGCAGAGCGTCGACCTTGGTGCCGGCTGCCGCTCGCTCGTCGCTCTCGACGTCGGCACGCTGTTCGCTCTCTCGTCGTCGAGCGGCATCTCGCGCTTCGACCTGCAGACCCCCAACGTCCCCGGCTTGTTGGGTATGCAGTTCACGGCACAAGGTGCGGTCTTCGCGCCATCTTCCAGTCCCCTCGGTTCGGCCGCTCTGACGGCGGCCTTGCGCATGCTGGTGGGCCAATGAGAATCCCCGCATCCCCTTCGAGCCGCTTGCGGTTCTTGGCCGGCGCTTGCGCAGCCCTCGCGCCGCACGCGGCCCTGACGGCACAAACCCCGACGTGGCTCGACGTCTCGCCCCTGCCGCTGATCGGCACGGCGGTGTACCACCCCGACCGCGGCGTGACCGTTCTCGTCGATGCGGTGCAGAATCGACTCTGGGAATGGAACGGCACCACGTTCCGCCGCGTGGTCGGTGTAGCTCCGTCGACCACCAATCCAGGCCCCGCCGCGTGGGATCCCACCAACCACCGCGCGGTGTTCGGCCGCGGCTTCGCGTGGGATGGTGCCAATTGGCACAACCTGCCGATGCCGATCGGCGTCAGCCAGTTCGGCGGCCTCGCCGTCGACGCGGTTCGCGATCGCATCGTCGGTCTGAGCGGCACCAACGTGTACGAATGGGACGGTGCGGCCTGGACGCGCATCGTGCCGCCGGCGTCGCCCGGCGAAGGCTACGCGTTCGTCTTCGACCCGCAGCGCGGTCGCTGTGTGCTCGCGGCCAACCAACCGCCGGCACTGTTCGACTGGGACGGGGCCCAGTGGAACGTCGTCGATGCGAGCCTGCCGCTCCAACACGCCAACTTCACGGCGTCCTTGGTCCACGACCCCATCCACGGCCGCCTCGTGCTGCACGGCACGAGCCCCGTCGCCGGATCGCCCCCTGCGACATGGCAGTACCAAAACGGCGCTTGGCAGAGCATCGCCACGCCGAGCGGCCTCGCGTCGTACTCGCGACTGACGTTCGACGGCATCGGCCTGCTGCGCCTCGGCACGAGCGCCTTTCCGACCGAAGGTCTGTGGCGGCTCGAAGGCACCCAGTGGCGACAACTGCCGCTGCAACACCCGCCGGTTCGCACGCTGCAGGCCGTCGCGTCGTGGCCCAGCATCGCCGGGGTGTGGATGTTCGGAGGCCGCATC
>DAIMFJ010000020.1:6816-7374 GCA_036724695.1 Planctomycetota bacterium | reverse complement strand
ACCTGAACGATCTGTGGCGCTTCGACGGCGACTGGACGGCGGTATCGACCACCAACGGTCCGTCGCCGCGCCGCGACGCGGCGATGGCGTGGTCGCCCGTCGACCAGGCGTTCTTGCTGTACGGCGGCCGGGACGCCCAAACGACCAACTTCGACGACACGTGGCTCTGGAACGGCGCAACGTGGCAACAGCGCTCGCCGAGCACCAGCCCCGGCGAACTACTGCGCCTGGCGACGGATCCGTCCGGCGGCGTAGCGGGAATCGCGGCCTACGCCGGTAGCACGGCGTTGCTTTGGCAGTGGAACGGCTCCGACTGGAGCAGTTCCCCCGCGCCGAGTGCGTTTGCGTGGTCGTCCAACGACGTCGCCCACGATCCGGTGCGCAACGTGCTCGTCGCAGTCGCTTCCCATGGCTTGGCCGAATGGGACGGCACCGCGTGGACGCAAGGCCCGTCGACCTACCAGTACTCCTCGCGGCTGCCAAACCGCCAGGACAACGGAACGATGTTGCTCTCGGATGCTTAAAAGAACATACAATAGGACAGCAACAAAATGAATC
>DAIMFJ010000020.1:0-6806 GCA_036724695.1 Planctomycetota bacterium | reverse complement strand
GGATGGTTCGACGACCCTCGAATGGGACGGCACCAACCTGACGCCGATCGTGGGCGGCGCTGCGATCGCGTTCACCGTGGCGGCACCGGAGTACGCGGCCGGCCGGCCTTGGTCGTTCCGGGCTCCGAACACCTTCAGCAGCGTCGCCGCCGCAAGCTACCTCACCACCACGCCGCACCGCGCCGAGCGCATCGCGTACGGCTGTTCGCTTGCCGAAACGCCCGGTTTGCTCGGCGACGGCATTCCGCGCCCCGGCAACCTCGCGTTCGGGATCGCCGCCGAGACCTTTGCACCGACGGCCCCGACCGTCGTGGCCCTCGGCTTCTCACTCCAGGGTTCGCAGATCGGTGGCGGTTGCGTCGCCTGGCTGCAAGACCCGCCGGCGGTGCACTTCCGCATCGCCGACGCGACCGGCCGCAGCCGCGTCGCGCTGCCGATCCCCAACGCCCCCAACTTGCTCGGGGTCGCGCTGCTGGCGCAGGCCGGCGCCGTCGACCCGGCCCACAGTCCCATCGGCAGCATCGTCGTCAGCGACGTGCTGCGCATCACCCTCGGCGATTGACCGGAGCACGCCATGAACGACACCCGCTCGAACGTTCTCGCCGCCGCGCTCGCGATGGCACTGCCCACCTGCTCGGCCACCGCCCAGCTGCCGACGGAGTCCTGGTCGCTGCAGACGCCGTTCACCACCACCGGCGGCTTGCTCGGCAACGATCCACTCACCGGCGCGTTCCTGCGCGCCGGCGGAACCAGCAGCTCGTTCCGGCCGATGCCGTACACCTGGGTGCGCATCGACGGCCGCTGGCACCGCCGCACCATCGACACCCCTAGTGAACTTCTCGGGATCACCGTCTGTGCCACCGACTCGATTCGCGGTCGACTGGTCGCCCTTGGCAGGACGTCTGCGGGTGGCGCGACGACGCTGACCTACGACGGTGAACGCTGGGAGATCCACGCCACCCATCCGCTGCTCGCGCCGCGCAGCGGCCACGCCATGGCCTTCGACGGCGCCCGTGGCCGCGTGGTGCTCTTCGGAGGCCGCTCGACGGCTGCGGGCAGCGTGCTTGCCGACACCTGGGAGTGGGACGGTGCACAGTGGCTGCTCAGACAGCCTGGCGCGACGCCCCCAGCACGGTACGAACACCGCCTCGCCTTCGACACGGTTCGCGGTCGCACCGTGCTGTTCGGCGGCCGAACGGGCTCGGTCGGCACGCAGCTCGGCGACACCTGGGAGTGGGATGGCTCGTTCTGGATCCCGCGACCGGCCATGCAGGCACCATCGGCTCGATATCTCCACGGCATGGTCTACGATGCCCAGCGGCAGCGCGTCGTGATGGCCGGTGGAACGAACCTGTTGCTGACGAACGCGCAGGATGCATGGGAGTGGGACGGCTCGACCTGGACTCAGACGATCACCAGCACCACACCTTCGTCAGGGCTCCTGCAGCCTACCGAACTCGTCTACGACGCCCGGCTCGGCAAGACCCTCCTACAGAGCGTCGCGACCGAGGAGCTGTACGAGTACACGGGCAACACGTGGACCCGGACCCCATCCGTACCGCCGGCGCGAAACGCCGGCACGATGACCTTCGATCCGGTGCGCAGCGAAGCACTGCTGTTCGGCGGCACGATCGGATCGAGCCGCACCTTCGACGACACCTGGCTGTGGCGCGACGGGCGCTGGCTGATGGTGTCGTCGAGCGCTTCCCCAGGGGCACGTTCGCTCCACGCGATGGCCTTCGCTCCGAACCGCAGCGAGATCGTACTCTTCGGCGGCTACTCCTACTCCGGTACGCAGGGGCAACAGTACCTCGGCGATGTCTGGGCCTGGGATGGCACGGCGTGGACGCAGCGACCGACGACTGGCGGCCCGACGCCGCGTAGCGGCAGTGTGCTGGCGTACCACGCGCCGACACAGCAACTCGTGCTGTTCGGCGGCAGGGATGCCACCACCTACTTCGACGAAACCTGGTTGTGGGACGGCTGGGCGTGGACGCAAGCCGCGCCGACCCAGTCGCCATCACCGCGCGCGCAAGCGTGCGGCGTCTCCCGGCCATCGGACGTGCTGCTGTTCGGCGGCACCAGCAGCGTCAACTCACAGTGGACGTACTTCGGCGACACCTGGAACTGGAATGGCAGCGATTGGTCGCTGCTGCAGACCAGTCAAGCCCCGAGTGCGCGCTCGAGCGCCGCGATGACCTACGATGCCGACCGCGATCGCGTGCTCCTGCTCGGTGGCGTGGCCCACCCCACGCAGATTGTCACCGAGGACACCTGGGTGTTCGACGGTACCGACTGGGCCATCCTCCCCGGCGCGGCAACGCCACACGTTCGGAACGGTGCGATGCTGACCTACGATGCCGCAACCAGGCGCTCGCTGTTGTTCGGTGGCCAAGACTACTCCAACCTGAACGACCTGTGGGCGTTGGACGCGGCCCCGCTGGCGAGCGCCTTCGGCAGCGGCTGCACGGGCACCTTCGGCACACCGACGCTCACCACGGCGCCAGGCCGCTCACCGACGCTCGGCGGAACGCTGGCCGCCAACCTCGGCAACCTGCCGCATTCGTTCGCACTCGTGGCGATGGGCTTTTCGGATACCGCGACAGGTACGACCCAATTGCCGCTGGTCCTCGCCCCGTACGGCATGCCTGGCTGCAGCCTGCTGGTCGCTCCAGACGCGGTCGCGCTGGCGGTCGGCAGCCAGGGCAACGCCACGTGGCAGTTGTCGATCCCGTTCGTCACCGCCTTGGCGGGATTGCAGTTCTACCTGCAGGCGTTCGCCCTCGACCCGGCCGCCAACGCCGCGGGCGCGACGGTCAGCAACGGCCTCGCCTACCGCGTCGGCGGCTGAACGGCTGCCGCCGACTGCCATGCGAACGTGACCAGCAGCACCACCCGGTCGCTGCCACTGTGGTTCCACGCCTCGTGCTCGAACGTGTCGTCGAACACGAGGCAACGGCCTTCGCTCCAGGTCACGACTTCGGTGCCGAACCCCATGCCCACGCGCCCGGCCGGCACCACCAGCGGCAGATGGCAGCGCAGCACGCCGGGCAACTCGCCGCGATGTGGGAAGAGGTGCGTACCGGGCAGGAAGCGCGAGAAGCCGGCGTTGACGACGCCGGGCACCTGCGCGATCGCCGCCGCCGTCATCGGACAGCGCCGACGGTTCTGGGCGACCCGCGGATCCTCGCCGTGCAGCGCGAACCACTGCCAGCCGCGTTCGTCGTAGCCGCCTTCGGGCACCGACAACGAGTCGGGGCTGTCGACGAATGCGTCCGGAGTCAGGGCCAGCAGTTCGGCCCGGATCGCCGGGAAGGCCGCTTCGAGCGCGGGCACGAAGGGAAAGCGGCTGGCGTCGTGGATGGCTGGACTGGTCATCGCCACACCAGAGATGCCGTCGTGCGCGCCCGTTCGCAAGGCCCCAGCCGTCGCGACTCAATCGCGGCTGCGCGACAACAGCAGCAGGATGTGCTTGAACAGGATCACCACGTCGGTGAACAGCACGATCGCCGCGCTCATCGCCATCGTCGTCGGGTAACGGTGCAGGATCTCGCTGGTGTTGTAGAGGATGTAGCCGGCGAACAGCACCACCACCGCCGAGGACATCCACAGGCCGAACGAGTACCCGGTGAAGTAGCCGATCAGCGACACCGCCAGCAGCGACCAGAACGCCAGCGACAGCACGCCGCGCAGGAACGAGAAGTCCTTGCCGGTCACGAACACGATCGCCGTCAGTCCGCAGAACACCGCCGCCGTGATCGCGCTGGCCTGACTGACGATCGCCGGGCCATGCACCTGGCTGATGATCAACACGATCGGCGCAATCAGGAAACCGAGCAGCACGACCCATGCGGCATAGGCGATCGCATTGACCGGCGATTTCGTCGCCAACGCCTGGACCGCCCACGAACCGGCCATGAACACGCCGAAATAGATCAGGAAACCGAACCGCTGCCCGTAGATCGCGTGGCCGATCTGCATGGCGAGCTCGTTGGCGAACGGCACGTTCGCGGTCGCCCACAGCGTGGCGGCGAAACCGAGCACGCCGAGGAACAGGATGCCGTAGACACGCTTCAGGAACGCCGCGCGTTCGGCGACCGCGGCGAAGGCGGCCGGCGGCGCGTCGAGGCTGGCATAGGGGTTCTGGTCTTCCATGGTGGCCAGAGTTTGCCATGGCGGCTGCGCCCGGCAAACCCCATCCCCCCGCATTGCCCAGCCGCACCCGGCATGGCATGCTGGCACCTCACCCCGCCCCACGCCCCAACTGCCCATGTCCGGCGCCGCAGCAGCGGCCGCAGCCGCCGCTGCGGCCCGACAACGCGAAGAAGAGCAGGAGACCCCGTACATGCCAAGCGACGTCGCCGACGACTGGGAGTTCAAGATCCTGCGCTCGACCAGCGCGGCGTTCCGCAAACGCCAGACCCTCGAACAAGTGCTGCGCGAAGAGGCCGCCGCGGGCTGGGTGCTGCTCGAGAAACTCGACGACTCGCGCCTCCGCCTGAAGCGGCCGCGTGCCGCGCGGCAGCTCGACCTGCCCACCCCACACGACCCGTACCGCAGCCATTACGGCATGAGTCCCCAGACCACGGCCCTGCTGGTCGTGACGATCCTGATGGGCGTCCTGTTCGCCATCCTGCTGGTCGTGATGCTGCTCAAGTGATCGCGCGCCTGGCCGTCCTGTTCGGCTTCGGCCTGCTGCTGCGCGCGCTGTTCACGTTCGGCGGTCCCGACGGCGGCACCTGCTGGCACCTTGGCTTCCAGGGTGACGCCCCGGTCTGGCAGGACCTCGCCGGCCGCATGGCGCACGGCATCGCCGACGTCGAGTTCCTGATCCCGTGGCGGCCGCCTGGCATGGTGTACGGCATCGCCTGGCTGTGGGACGGCGAAGGCGCCACCGCGGCCCCCCTGCGCTGGCTGTTCGTGATCCTTGGGGCGGCGGTCGCGCCACTGCTGTGGCTGCTGCTGCGCTCGCGCGTCGCCCCCGATGTGGCCTGGATCGCCGCCTGCCTGACCGCTGCCGCCAGCAACCTGCTGCTGCTGTCGAGTGGTCTGCACGCCGAGACGCCGTACCTGTTCCTGGTGCTGATCCTCTTGCTCGAACAAGAACGCCTCGACGGACCGCGGGCCCCCGGCGCAGCCCTGCGCTGGGGCCTGCTGAACGGCGTGCTGTGCCTGCTGCGTGCCGAGCACGTCCTGGTGGTCGCTGCGCTCCTGGTCGCGGCGCGCCTGCGCGGTGCACGCTGGACGACCTTGACCCTGGCGCTGCTCGCCACGGCCGCGCCGATCGCCCCCTGGCAATGGCACGCCAACCGCATGGTCGCCGACTTCAACGGCGGCACGCCGGCCCTGCCGCGCAGTTCGCTGCCGTGGGACGACGACGCGATGGCGGCGATCCGCGACCTGCCAGCCTTCCAACAGCCACAGATGTTCCGGTTCGTCGCCGACACGATGGCGGTGCGCGGCGCCGATCGCGTGCGGCGTGCGGACCTCGAGGTGATCCGCGAGGCGTTCGGGTCGATGCCCGAACCGCTGCGCCCGGCCCTGATCGCGCTGCAGGGCGGTTGGAGCTTCTGGATCGCCAATGCCGCCGAGTCCGACGGCGGCTTCACGACCGCCTGGCAGCACCGCCCACCGCCGCTGCTGGGCGGTCCCGAGCGTTATCCCGCCTGGCTGCCGAACGAACTGCCGCGCGACGGCGCGTTCGCGCTCAGCTATCCGCCGCACCTCGACCTGTTCGTGCATGGCTACGCCCGGTCGTTCGCCGAGATCGCCGCCGACCCCGCCGGCACGGCCGCAAGGCTGCTGAAGAAGCTCTGGCGCGGCCTCGAAGGGGTTGCCGGCGGCTTCGGCGGTGCGGCACTGCCGATCGGCCTGTCGGGACACCGTCGCCCGGTGGACATGGTCGTCGCGACCGGCTGGTGGGCGGCATGCTGGCGCCTCGGGGTCCTGGCCACGGCTGGCTACGGTCTGTGGCTGCTGCGGGCGAATCGCGCCCTGTGGGGGCTCTGGGCCTTCGCCATCGCCCGCTTCGCGATCCTGCTGGCCTACTTCGGGCACGCCCGCTTCGGCGCCTTGTGCGTGCCACTCGCCGCCATCGGCGTCGCCGCGGCCTTGCATCACCACCTGGCTCGACACCTCCCTGGGCAACGCGGGCTCTGGGTCGGCGCGGCGTTCCTGCTGGCCCTTGTCGCCCATGATGCGGCACGGGTGCCTGGCACCCGTGCCACGGTCGACGATCGCCCCTGGCACGGCCCTGCCGGCGGGGTGGCGGGCTTCCAACCGCACGAGATCGAGTTCCGCTGAGATCGCCGACCGGCCGCGCAGGCGGCCGCCAATCGGCAACCGTGAGGCCGTACGATGGGTTCTCCTCGGCCTCTCGGCGCTGCCTGCGGCCGCAACAAAGGTCGTGTCGTCGCTGCCGCGCCGGCCAGCAGGGGCCACCGGCGCTGACTTGCTGCTGATCGCCTGCTCCCGCTGCGCATCCGGCGCATCAGAGCTGGACGCGAGGCAACGCGGCAGCAGCAGATCAGCCTTCGCGCCCCGTTCGCAACCAGACCCGCTGCCGCGCCCACAGGAAGCGCCCGTAGATCGGCAGTTTGGCAACGAAGTAGGCAGGGACGCGGATCGCCACCCCGAGCAACGTCGTCACCGAGGTGAAGCGGGCGATCGACACGGCCAGTGCCAAGCCCACCACCAACTGGCTCGCCACCGCAACCGACATCGGCAGCCACATCCAGCCGAACGGCACGGCAACGGCGAGCAACGCCGTGAGCAGGACCAGGGCGGCGAGTGCGGCACAAAGCACC
>DAIMFJ010000019.1:28147-30233 GCA_036724695.1 Planctomycetota bacterium | reverse complement strand
GAAGCCGGCCGCGGCGGGGTCGACGACGTCGCCGCTGCGGCCGCCCAGAAGCTGATCCGCCGGCACAGCCATGTGTTCGGCGAAGTCGCCGTCGACGGCGCGGCGATGGCGTACCGCAACTGGGAACGGCAGAAGCGCGCGGAGCTCGCCCCGGGGCAGCCCAAACGCAGCGTGCTGGCTGGCGTGCCGCGGGCGATGCCGGCCCTGCTGCGCGCGTTCCGGGTCGGCGAGAAGGCGGCGCGCGCCGGCTTCGACTGGCCCGACCGCCACGGCCCGCGGCAGAAGCTCGACGAAGAACTCGGCGAACTCGACCAGGCGATCGCCGCCGGCGACCACGCGGCGATCGCCCCCGAACTCGGCGACGTACTGTTCAGCGTCTGCAACCTGGCCCGCCACCTCGGCGTGAATCCCGAGCCAGCCCTCGCCGCGACCACCGACAAGTTCCAGCGCCGGTTCGCCGACGTCGAAGCGGCCTTCGACCACCAACTCGAAGGGCGCAGCCTGGCCGAGATGGACGCGGCCTGGAACGCCAGCAAACGCCGCGAACCGCGCGGCGTCTGACGCCGGGCCGGCTGCTGTCGGGCTTCGGACGGCCCGCGGCGGCGTGGCGACGACGGGTCGTCGGCAGGTCGTCGGCCCCTCTTCCCGTTCTGCGCCCCATCGATGATTCGCCCAAGCGCAAACTGCAACCGATGGATAGGCAAGCACTTGCGACAAGGCGCGATTCCTACGGATTTTCCTCCGGGTTGGCACGGGTTCTGCACAAGAGCCCCCAGTGGAAAGAACGACTGGGTGTGAGCCCGGTGGCAGGGATGGGCCTCGGTGTGGGGTGGTGCCTCGCCGAGGCCCGCTTTTTTTGCGGGCCGCAGTCGCCAAACCCGTCGCCGGCCAGCCTCAGTCGTCGCCCGGCCAGTCGATCTCGACGGCCACCAGCTCGCCATCCGCGCCGACTTCGAGCAGCAACGCCCCTTGCGCGCCGAGTTCGCGCCACTGCGGCCACAGCCGACGCACGCCGTCCGGCCCCAGCACCAGCGCTGCCGTGCCCAGCGCGTCGGCAACCGCCGCGCGCGGAGCCAGGATCGAGGCACTGACGACCCGATGTTCGGCGTTGCGGCCGGTGCGCGGATCGAACACGTGGTGTGTGCGCTGGCCATCGACCGCGATCGCGTTGCGGTAGTCGCCACTGGTGCACAGCGCCGCGTCGCGCAGCGGCAACGAACGGATCGCGGTGTCGCCGCCGGCAACGTCGGCGGCGGGGTCGACGACGCCGATCCGCCACGGCACGCCGCCGGGCTTCTGCCCGCGGCACAGGACCTCGCCGGTGATCTCGAGGTAGCAGTCGGCGATGCCGAGCGCGGCGAGCTGCGCGGCGAGCCGGTCGCACGCCAGGCCTGCGACCAGACCGTCGAGGTCGAGGCTCACGTTGGCGAGTTCCTTGCGGACGTGCGGCACGCCGTCGCGAGCTTGCAACTGCACCAGCCGCCAGCCGACCCGCGGCAGGGCGGCGACCAACTCCGCGCCGTCGACCACCTGGCCAGGCTGTTGCTTGGCCGCGCGGAACACGTCGAGCAACGGCTTGACGGTCGGGTCGAAGGCGCCGTCGCTGGCCGCGGCGACCTGCAGGGCCAGGGTCAGCGCTTCGGCGAACCGCGGCGAGACCGGCAGCGGTGCCGTGCTGACGTGCTGGTTGACCTTGGCGATCTCGGAGTCGTCGCGCCAGTTGCTGAACGTCTGGTCGATCGCGGCCAATTCGGCGGTCACCGCGGCGGCGACGTCGGGCCGTTCGCGCGCGGCGACGTACTTGACCTCGTAGCTCGACCCCATCGTCGGCCCGCGCAGCACGTGGATCGTCGGCGCAGGACTCGTCGAGTCGGTGCCGCACGCGACCGACGCGAAGGGCAGCACCCAGCTGCCCAAACGCACGAGGGCGCCCAAGGGCGCCCTCGTCGCGATGTGACCGGTTGGGGTCTGAGCTACCACGCGCGCGCCGTTCTGGCTCAGCCGCCGAAGTCGTCGAACGCGATCATCTCCTTCTCCACGCCGAGGTCGCCGAGCATCTTCTGCACGGCGCTGTTCATCATCGGCG
>DAIMFJ010000019.1:4300-28137 GCA_036724695.1 Planctomycetota bacterium | reverse complement strand
GGTTCTTCAGGTAGTTGTCGTGCACCACCTGGTGGATGAAGCCGACGAAGCCCTTCCAGTTGTCCTCGGGTTGCGGCTCGCTGAGCGCGACGTGGTACTTGAAGTTCGGGAAGTCGCGCTCGATCGCCTCGAATTCCTCGGTGTAGAACATCTCGCGCTTGCTGCGCGCGCCATACCAGTAGCTGACCTTGCGGGTCGTCTTCTCGGTGTGGAACAGGTGGAAGATGTGGCTGCGCAGCGGCGCCATGCCCGCACCACCGCCGATGTAGATCATCTCGCGGTTGGTCTTCTTGATGTGGAACTCGCCGTACGGGCCCGAGATCGTGATCTTGTCGCCCTTCTTGAGCGAGAACACGTACGACGAGCAGATGCCCGGCGGCAGGTGCATCTGCCGCGGCGGCGGCGTGGCGATGCGGATGTTCAGCATCACCATGTTGCCCTCGGCGGGGTGGTTGGCCATCGAGTAGGCGCGGAAGCAGGGCGCCGGGTTGTTGGCGACCAGGTCCCACAGCTTGAACTTGTCCCAGTCGCCGCGGTACTGCGGCTCGATGTCGAAGTCCTTGAACTTGAGGTCCTTGTACTCCGGCACGTCGATCTGGATGTAGCCACCCGATTCGAAGTGGATGATCTCCCCGGGCGGCAGGTCGACCGCCAGCTCCTTGATGAAGGTCGCGACGTTCGCGTTGCTGCGCACCGTGCACTCCCACTTGCGGATGCCGAAGATCTCGTCCGGCACCTTGACCTTCATCGGCCCGCGGACCTTGACCTGGCACGCCAGGCGCCACTTGTCCTTGGCCTCGCTGCGGCTGATGTGCGTCATCTCGGACGGCAGGATGTCACCGCCGCCCTCGAAGACCTGGCACTTGCACATCGCGCACGAGCCCTTGCCGCCGCACGCCGACGGCAGGAAGATCTTCTGGTTCGACAGTGCCATCAGCAGGTTGCTGCCGACCTCGACGTCCGGCGACTTGCTCGGATCGTCGTTGATCAGCAGCTTGACCTGGCCCTTCTGGACCAGCTTCTTCTCGCAGAACATCAGCACCAGCACGAGGAGCACGATGACTCCCGTGAGGGCCAACACACCGGTGAGGATTTCCATCGTCGGGTCCTAGGCTCCGGTCATTCGAACTGGATGCCACCGAAGGTCATGAACGCCATCGCGACCAGACCCGTGGTGATGAAGGTGATGCCCAGGCCCTTGAGCGGGGCCGGGATGTGCGCCGTGCGCATGCGCCAGCGGATCGCCGCCATGCTGACGATCGCCAGGAGCCAGCCGAGGCCCGAGCCGAGCCCGAACACGACCGACTCGCCGAAGTCGTACTTGCGTTCGACCATGAACAGGCAACTGCCGAGGATCGCGCAGTTGACGGCGATCAGCGGCAGGAAGATGCCGAGCGCCGCGTAGAGCTTCGGACTGATCTTGTCGACCGCCATCTCGACGATCTGCACCGCGGTCGCGATCGAGGCGATGAAGGTCAGGAACTGCAGGTAGCTCAGGTCGCTGTCCGGATACCCGGCCCAGTGCAAGGCGCCGGGGTTCAACACGTAGGTCTGCACGACCCAGTTCAGCGGCACCGTGATGCCGAGCACGAACACGACGGCGATGCCGAGACCGAGCGAACTGTCGACACGCTTGCTGACCGCGAGGTAGCTGCACATGCCGAGGAAGAACGCCAGCAGGATGTTCTCGACGAACATCGAGCGCATCGCGATCGCGAAGTACTTGGCGAGGATCGAAGGATCGTCGGCGAGCAAGGTGAGCATCATGGTTGGTTCCTCCTCACTTCTCCGTGTAGCCCGAGATCGCGCGCTGCACCCAGACGATCACGCCGAGCAGGATGAACGCGCCGGGGGCCAGCACCATCAGGCCGTTGTTGACGTAGCCGGCGTCGTACAGCGACTGCGGCACGATCTGGTGGCCGAGCAGCTTGCCGGCGCCGAACAGCTCGCGCACCGCACCGACGATCACCAGGATCCAGGCGTAGCCCAGCCCGTTGCCGATGCCGTCGAGGAAGCTGCGCCACGGCGGGTTCTGCATCGCGTAGGCCTCGAGGCGCCCCATCACGATGCAGTTCGTGATGATCAGGCCGACGAACACCGACAGCTGCTTGCTGAGGTCGAACATGTACGCCCGCAGCAACTGGTCGAACACGATCACGACGCCCGACACGACGACGAGCTGCACGATGATGCGGATCTTGCTGGGGATGAAGTTGCGCAGCAGCGAGATCAGCACGTTGGCCATCGCCGTCACGAAGGTGACGCCGATGCCCATCACGATCGCCTTGTCGAGCCGCGTGGTCACCGCGAGTGCCGAACAGATGCCGAGCACCTGCAGCGCGATCGGGTTGTTGTCCCAGAGCGGATCCAGGATCGCCTTCTTCTCGTCCTTGCCGAACAGCGTCTTGCCGCCGGCGGGAGGGGTTGCGGTGGTCGTCATGGCTCAGTTCTTCTCCAGGTAGGCAGCGAAGGCTTGCAGGTCCCTCTTGACGAAGGTGTTGACGCCGTTGCAGGTGATCGTGGCGCCGGACAAGCCGTCGACGTAGTGGGCCTTCTCCTTGGCGACAGACGGGTCGACCTTGCCCTTCTTGACCGTCACCGAGACCAGGGCGCCCGCTTCGTCGCGGATCGTCTTGCCCTGCCACTGGGCAGTCCACTCGAGGTTCTCGACCTCACCGCCCAGCCCCGGCGTCTCGCCGTGCTCGTAGAACGTGATGCCGCGCACGGTGTTCTTGTCGGCACCCAGCGCCAGGTAGCCGTACAGCGTGCTCCACAGGCCCTTGCCCGAGATCGGCAGCACGTAGGATTCGACCTTGCCTTCGCTCTTGGTCGTGGCGACCACGCGGTACCGCGACGCCTGCTTCTTGTCCGCCTTCTCGGCGGCCTTGTTGAGGTCGGCGACGTCCTTCGGCGACTTGTCGCCGAGCACCTTGCCGTCGACGGTGTCGACGACGAACTCCTGGACGCGCTCCTGGTAGAGCTTCTCGAGCTCGGCGCGGCTGCGCTGGTCGGCCGGCTCGCAGAGGCCGGCGGCGATCATCACGTTCTTCTGCCGATCGAACTCGGCGGCCGCGTCCTGCGTCGGCTTCAGGTTGGTGTAGAGCGACGCCAGCACCGCGCTGACGACGACACACATGCCGGTCGCGAACGCGAGCACGTACCCGTTGCTGTTGCGGTTCATGAGCGAGCGAGCCTCCGCTTGATGTTGGCGGCGACGACGAAGTGATCGATCGTCGGCGCAAAGGCGTTGAGCAGCAGGATCGACAGCATCGTGCCTTCCGGGTACGCCGGGTTGACCGCCCGCACCAGCCAGGTCACGAAGCCGATCAGGAAGCCGTAGATCCACTTGCCGGTGTTGGTCTCCGGGCTCGAGACCGGGTCGGTCGCCATGTAGACGATGCCGAACAGGAAGCCGCCGATCAGCAGGTGGTCGGTCGGCTGCAAGGTCAGCGGGCCGCCGAGGCTGGCCGGAAGGATCGCCTGCATCAGAAAGCCGGTGCCGACCAGGCCGATCACGCCGGCGAGCATCACCCGCCAACTGCCGACGCCGGTCAGGATCAGCCAGAAGGCGCCGAGCAGGACCGCCAGCTTGCTCATCTCACCGGCGCTGCCGGGGATGTTGCCGAAGAACAGGTCGGCGCGGCTGAACGTCTCGGCCAGCGTCGCCGACGCATCGGTCACCGCGGTCGGCTTGACGATCGCCAGCGCCGTCGGCGCCGAGTACCCGTCGACCAGGTGGCTGGGGTTGTTGCCCGCCACCCAGACCTGATCGCCCGACATCTGCGCGGCGAACGCGAAGAACAGGAACGCGCGGACCAGCATCGCCGGGTTGAAGATGTTCATCCCGGTGCCGCCGAACACCTCCTTGCCGAGCACCACCGCGAACGCGACGCCGACCGCCAGTTGCCACAGCGGGATCGACGCCGGCACGATCAGCGCGATCAGCATGCCGGAGACGAGGTAGCCTTCGCTGACCTCTTCGTTGCGCAGCACCGAGAAGACCATCTCGATGCCCAGGCCGACGCCGTAGCTGACGATCAGGATCGGCAGCATCTTCTGCAGGCCGAACACGATCGTGTCGAAGGCGGTGACAGCCCCCACGGTCGGCCCACCGAGCAGCGACTGCAGCCAGCCGAGCGTGTAGCCGTCGGCGGTCGCCTTGCCGGCCGCGATCATCGCGTCGATCGCCACGAAGTGCTGGGCGCCGGTGTTCCAGATCGCCCACAACAGGCACGGCAACATCGCGAGGATGACGTTGTTCATCACCCGCTTGAGGTCGACGTAGTCGCGCACGTGCACACCGCGCCGCGCGGCGCGGTGCTCGGGCGCGAACAAGAACGTCTCGAACGCGTCGAACAGCGGCCACACCTTGTGGAACTTGCTGTCCTTGGCGTGGTAGAGCGTGCGCTGCTTCTCGATCAGATTGCGTAGGAACTGCACGGGCTCAGCCCTCCTTCTCGAACAGGTCGAGGCCCTGACGGACGATGCTGCCGACGTCGATCTTGCACGGGTCGGCGAACGTGCACAGGGCGACGTCTTCCTCGGTGACCTCGAGCAGGCCGAGCTTGACGGCCTCCTCGATGTCGTTGGCTTGGATCGCGCGCACCAGGTAGGACGGGATGATGTCCAGCGGGGTGACCCGCTCCCAGGCGCCGATGTTGACGATCGGCCGATGCCCGCCGTGCAGGCGCGCGTCGACCACGTACTCCTTCTTCGGGGCGAGCCAGCTGAACACGCTGCGGCTCATGCTGAGCTTGCCGAACTGCGGCAGCGCCCAGCCGAACAGGTCGCGCGCGCCGGTGCCCTCGGGGATCACCGTCAACGTCGTCGTGCGGGTGCCGAGATGGCCGCCGGCTTCGACCGCGTCGCCGTGCAGCACGGTGCCGTCGATGATGCGCACGTCGCCGAGCTGCCCGCCACCGAGCACCGACGCGACGTCGGCCCCCTGGCGCACGCGCAGGTACCGGCGCGCCGGCGCGGCACTGCCCGACACCGCGACCACGGTGGTCGCCGGGAAGCGGCCGGTCTTCACCCAGCTGCCGAGCCGGGCCACGTCCTGGAGGCGCAGCGCGTAGACGATCTCCCCACTCTTCAGCGGGCGGATCTGCGCGATGTGCGTGCCGACCAGGCCGGCCGGGTGCGGCCCGGCGAAGTCGTGCACCTCGACGCCGCTCAGCCCGCGCGCGTCGCTCTGGTGGCTGCCGGCGGCGCGCAGGCACAGGTAGACCTTGCCGCTGGTCAGCTTCTTCAGCAGGTCGATGCCGGCCTGCAGTTCGGCCTTCTGGCCGCTGGTCGCGAAGCACGGGTCGGCCGCCAGCGGGGCGGTGTCCATGCCGTTGACGAAGATCGCCGCCGGCTCCTGGCCGGTCATCGGCATGCGGCCGAGCGGGCGCTGCAGGAACAGGTGCCACAAGCCTGCCCGCTTGATCGCGGCGAGCAGTTCCTCGCGGTTGCCGGTCGGCTTGGGCGACGCGGCGAACTGTTCCTGGCCGGCCGGCACGATCTCGACGCGCTGCAGGAAGCGGCGTTCGCCGAACACCATCTTCTGGACCGTGCCGGTCACCGGCGAGCACCAGGTGACGTCGCGGTCGCGCTTGTCCAGGAACAGCGGCTGGCCGGTCTGCACCAGGTCGCCTTCCTTGACGAGCGCCTTGGGCTTGATGCCGGGGAACTCCGCGGTGTCGAATCCGACGAAGGCCGGCGCGGCGGCATCCGCGAGAACCGCTTCGGGCGCGCCGGCGAGGCGCAGGTCGAAGCCTTTCTTGATCGTATGGGTGGTCATCCGGGCGAGGGCGCGAGAAGACGCGGGACAGGAACTGATCCGACGAGGTTCTGCCAGCTGGCGGCGAGGGGGCGACGCAGCCGTTCTGCCGACCGGGTCAGCTCTTGCGGCATGCCGAGCCAACCGGCTCCGGCTCGCCGGCGGCCTTGCCGCAGCGCGAACAGGAGCCATCCGGACTCAGCCCGCCGCACGAACCCGACAACACCTTGCCCCCCATCGCCAGCAGCACGATCGCCAGTACAGGCACCGTGAAGACGAGGATGGGCAACAGGGCGTTCACGTCGGCAATCCGGGCGAAAGAAGGGTCGAAAGAAGGTAGCGATCCGGTCGTGAGAATCGAGAGGCAACCGCCGCTTTGCGCCGGCATTCGCCGCCGCTACGCCGCGCCGCCCGCTCGACGGCTCTCGACCAGCTCGGTCAACCCTTGCAAGGTGTTGCAATTTCGCAGCGAGACGTCGGCATCGGTGATGCGCACCCCGAAACGTTGCTCGAGGAACTCGACGACCTCGACGACACCCGCCGAGTCGACCAGGCCCGAGGTGACCAGCGGCGTATCGGCTTCGAGGCCTTCTTCGCGGCCGTCCCGGAACCACTGGGCCACGAAGCTGCGGATCTCGGCGAGGATCTGGCTGGGGCTGGGCTCGGGGCCTACGGACGACATCGGGGCCGAACATCATGCCGGCTGGCGGCGGCGAGGCAACCGCGGAACCAGAAGTGTCCCTGCTGCGGGTCGCCCCGCGCCGCGCTACGCTGCCGCCGTGCGCTTCCGCTTCACCAACCTCGTGGTCCTGCTCGGACTGCCAGCCCTGCTGGCTGGGTTCGCGCCGTGGCTGGCCCGCCTGCACTGGACCGTCGACCTCGCCGCCTGCTTTTGCCCGCAGGCCCTGGTCGCCAACCTGCTGTGCGCACTCATCCTCTTTGGCAGCAGCAGGTTCCGATGGGCACTCGGGTTCGGCGCCGGGTTCGCGTCGGCAGCGATCGCGGTGGTCGTCGCCGGCGCCGCCAGCGCCTATCCGGCCAGCGAGCCGCAACTGCGCGTCTACACCGCGAACCTGCTGTTCGGCAACCACGGCAACGCCGAACGCTGGCTCCAGGAAGTCCGCGAGTTCGATCCCGAAGTGCTTTTTCTGTCGGAAGTTACGCCTGATTGGCTGACCGCGATCCGGAGCGGCCTGCCGGGCTACCAGCTCCTCGCCGAACGCACCGCCGAAGGGTCGTTCGGGCTGGCCTTGCTGGCCCGCATCCCGTGCCGCACCGCCGAACTGCTCGACGGCGGCTTCGAGTGGGCGCCCGCCGTGCACGCCACCTTCGACACGGCGCTCGGCCAACTGCAGGTCGTCGGCGTCCACCCGCCGCGCCCCGGCAGCTCGCGGCACAACCGCGAACGCGACCAGGCCCTCGCCCACCTGACCCGCACGATCGCCGCGCTGCCAGCCCCGCGCGTGGTGCTCGGCGACTTCAACGCCACCCCGTACACCCCAGGCCTGCGCAACCTGCTGGCCACCACGCAGTTGCGCAACGCCGCCGGCTGGAGCTGGCAGCCGACCTGGACGACCTCCTGGCCGCTGCCGCTGCGGGTGCCGATCGACCACGTGCTGGTCGACAAGACGATCGGCGTGGTCGAGTTCCGGCGCGGGCGCGACTTCGGCAGCGACCATCTGGCCGTGTTCGCGAGCCTCGGCCGCGCGCTGTGACACCCCGCCGCCCCCGGGTGCTCCCGTAGGCCCCGCAGGCGACTGCAATCTTGCGGTTGCGGCCCACCGCAGCACAGCTAGGCATGGCATGGCCCCCACTCCCAGCCAGCTGTCGTTGCCGGCGAGCCTGTTCGCCGCGTTCTTGACCACCCAGGCCTTCGCCCAGACCCCCGGCACCCTGCACCCAGCCGGGCTGCTGGTCGGCATGCCCCCCGCCGAGGTGACGATCTCGACGCTGAGCACCGGACCGAACAGCGAGATCATGCTGCGCGTCCCCGGCGACGCGTACCGCGGCCTCGGCCGCTACGTGGCCCCCGGGCGCCATCGCATCCACGGTGCGATCCTGCACCTGTTCGACGGCACGGTGGCCGACGGCGAACTGTTCGACGTGCACCTCTACCTCGAGGCCGGCACCAGCAACCTGCCGACGATCCTGGGGCCCCAGCTGCCCGGCACGACGGCGATCGCCAGCGTGCGCGACGTGACGACGCCGCAAGGCATCGAAGTCCACGCGGTCGAGGTGCGCTTCGATCCGCCCGCCGACGTGCCGGTCGGCAGCGACCTGTTCGTCTCGGTGCACCGCCGCACGCCGGGGCTGCGGCTGCGGGTGGTCGGCGGCACCAGCACGCCGGGTATCTCGACGTCGTTCCTCGACGCCTGCGGTGCGGGACTCGCGGCCGGCGAGGCGTTCGCATTCGCGCACGAGCCCGGGGTGATCCTCGCGCTCGGCAGCGGCTTGGTCGGTTGGCAACCGCTGATCGAACTGCTGGTCGACGGGCCGAGCGGCGTCGCGGTCTCGCGGCGCCACGCCAACTCCCCGCCGACCGCGAGCATGTACTCGGGGCTGCACCCCGACAGCGCCTTCCCCTCCAACCAACCCGGCCGCCGCGACCAGCCCGGCTACGTGTTCCTGGCCAACGGGGCGCTGCCGCTCGGCTCGCCGGTGCTGCTGCTCGGCTCGGCGCAGCCGTTCGCGAACGGGCCGTGGATCGTGCTGTCGCCCGGCGACGCGGCGTTGCATCTGGCCCCGTTCGGGCTGGTCACGCTGGCGGCCGGTGCGGTGGCGCCGAACGACCGCGCCGACCTGTACTGGTGGGTCCCGCAGAGTGCAGCGATCCGCGGCATCGACCTGCGCACGCAGGCGTTCGGGTTCGACCTGACGACCGGCAGCGTCGCGGCGGGCGCGGCGGTGCGGCAGCGCTTCTGATCGCCGGGTCTCGCTGGCGGGCCGCGACTGGCGGGCCGCGACTGGCGCGCGGCGAGAGAAATGGCGGGAGTGCATGGGAATCGAACCCACCGGGCCCCACTCGAGGCGGAACCCCACAGGTTTTGAAGACCAGGCCGAACACCAGCTCGGATGCACTCCCGCGCTGCGGCGGCGCGACTCTAGCGGCGCGGCCGGCGGGGTCAACGCGGAACCGTGGCGGACCGGGGCCGGCCGCCTACTCGACCTTCTTCGCCACCTCCACGGTGACGCTGCTGAACACCTCGACGAACTCCAACAACGGCACCTCGAACACGCCCTTGCGCGTCGGGTAGCCGTTCGCCAGCCCGGGCTCGCCCTTGACGGTCCGCGAACTGCCGTGCGGGTTCCAGATGGTGACGACACAGCGTTCGGCGTCGTAGCCGAGGATCGCGTAGGCGTGTTTGCCGGCGATGCCGGGCGGCTTCTTGGCAGTGCTCGTGCTGCAGGTCGCCAACCGGCCCTCCTGCCGGGCCAGGCGCAGGGCTTCGTGCACCTTGCCGGCCAGTTGGTCCTTGGGCTCGGTCAACACCGGGGCCGGCGCTGGCGCGGTGCTGGTGCGCACCCGCTTGTGCAGCCCGATGCGCTGCGTCGGGTTGCCGGTCAGCAGCCGCAAGGTCGTCGCACTCGACCCGCCGCTCAGCGCATCGCTGGCGGTCAAGGTCACGTAGCGTTTGGGGTTCGCCGCGCGCCGGATCTGCCCCATCGCCTTCTCGAGCACCGGCAGCCACAGCCCTTCGTCGCCGGTCGTGCCGCACAACGCCAGCTCGGCGGGACTGAGCGCCGCGACCTGTTCTTGCTGCCCGTTGCCGAACGTCACCACGTAGCCGCCGTCGACCTCGGCGATCAGGCGCTTGGCGGCCTCTGGGTCGCGGTGCACGAACGCGCCGACACCGGCGACGAACCAGCAGTTGCCGAGCGGGCCTTGCCGGCAGCCGTCGAGATCCGGCGTGTCGTCGCCGAACAGCGTGCGCGGCGTGCTGCGGATGCGCTGCAGGCTGCGCGTGTAGCTGCTGGCGAAGTTCGGCGCCTTCTTCGGCGGGCTGGCTGGTGCGGTGGCTGGTGCTGCGCCCCCGGCGGGTTCTTCGCCGCTGTCGGCCCGGTCGGCGTCGTCGGCGTCCGCGGCGGGTTTCGGCGCCGGTTGGCTGCCGGTCAGCCCGGCGATCGTCAGCGGCGGCATCGCGTAGTTGCCCGACCGCAGCGCCCGCTTGATCGCGGCGATCGCGGCGGCGGCTTCGTCGGCACTGTGCGGGTCGAGGCAGGCGCGGTCGATCTCCTCGGCGCACAGTTCGGCGTCGCCGTTCTGGTCCCAGGTGGCGAAGCGATCGGCGACGACCGCCGCGAACGGGGCCGGCCTGGCGGCTGCCGGCCTGGCGGCGGCTGGTGTGGCGGCGGTTGGTGGATTCGCCACCGGTGGCGTGGGCTGCGGCGGCGACGAACTCGCGGCCGCGGCAGGTGCCGCGGACGGCACCTCGGGGGCCAGCGGGGCCGACAACGAACACGCCGCCAGCGCGAGCAGAGCGCTGGCGAGGGTCAGATTCCGGGCGAGCATGCCCAGACGCTAGCGCTCGAGCGCCAGCGCGGCCGCGGCGTGGCCGCCGTCGCGCCGGAATTGCAAATTCGCTGCAAATGCCCGGCCGGTGGCGGGCTGCAGGGCCGGTCGGCGGGCCGGTTCAGAACGGCACCGCCGAGCCCGGTGGCAACGCATGGTCGGGCACCGGATGCGCGGCGTCGAACACCCGCAGTTCGGCGGCCGGCACGATGCGGTTCCTGGTCTCGTCCCAGCGGCCGCTCGCCGCGTCGAAGAGGCCGTCAGTCGCCAGCCCGAACACCTCGGTGAAGAACGCGTAGACCGGGGCGCGCTTCTGGTACTGGTAGCCGTGGTCGCCGTCGGCGAAATGCACGTTGCGCACCCGGTCGGGCGCACCGAGCAGCCGGTAGACCCGCTGCAGGTACGGGAACTCGACCGTCGGCGTGTTCTTGGTCCAGTCGCCGCCGACCGACACCAACAGCTGCGCGCGCGGCGCCGCCAGCGCGGCGAGTTCGACGTTGTTGGTCTGGAAGTCGCCGCGTTTGTGGATCGGCAGGCCGCTCTCGCAGTTGCAGCCGCCGAAGAAGTGGGCCGAGACCATCACCACCGGCGCCGCCGCGGTGACGCGTGCGTCGAGCGCCGCGAGCAGGAACGCCTGCGTGCCGCCGCCCGAACTGCCGGTGATGCCGATCCGTGCTTGATCGACGTCGTCGCGGGCGACGAGGTAGTCGACCGCCCGCACGCTGCTCCAGGTCTGCAGGGTCAGCGCCTGCGGGTGCTCGTGGCGCCAGCCGAGCGCTGCGGAGTCGCCGTAGCCGATCATGTCGTAGCTGAACACGACCGCGCCGAGCCGTGCCAGGGTCGCGCAACGCTGCTGCTGGTCGGCGCGCAGCCGGCCGCCGCCGGGGCCGGTGTAGTGGCCGTGCGGGCACAGGATCGCCGGGCGGCGACCTTCGTGCTGCAGCGGCCGGTACAGGTTGCCGTAGACGAAGAATCCCGGCCGGGCCTCGAACGCGACGGCGAGCACTGCGTAGGCGTCGGTGCGGTGCAGTTCGCGCTCGAGCGGCTGCAGCGGCGTGCGCTCGGGCCAGGGTTCCAGGCCGGCACCGCGCCGCAGGTTCTGGCGGATCGTCGCGGCGCGCCGCTGCCAGCCGGCGGCGTCGGCGTAGGTGGCAGCGAAGGCGGCGAGCTGGGCCTTGGCGGCGGCTTCGCTCTGGTAGTCGCCTTGGCAGAGCTCGGGCGGCGGGGCGGTCGGCGCGGCCGGCGGCGGCGTCTGGCCGCGCAAGGCGCCCACCAGCAAGCCTGGCGGCGCAGCGAGCAGCAGCGCCGCGGCCGACCAGCCCAGGACGAACCGCCACGCACCGCCGATCGCATCAGGCATACGGTCCACCAGTGTAGCCGCGAACGGACCGGAACGGCCAGTTCGCCGGAATCCGCGGATTCCGAGCAAATCCTGGCGGGAGCGGGCATCGCCACACGGCAGGCCCCTGGCGGCGTGGTGCCACAGGCGAGCTGCCTCGAACCTCCCCATGCATGCATCCTTGACCTTCCTCGCCAGCACGCTGTTGGCGACGACCCTCCTGGCCCAGTCGCCGCTGACGACGACCTTCGCTTCGAACAATGGCGGAGCCGCCGGTGGGGCCGTGTACTTCGACCTCGACGTGACCGCCGGCACCCCGTTGCTGATCACGGGGCTCGACCTCAATTTCTCGGCGCCCGCCAACACCGCGGGAACCGTCGAGATCTACACGTGCCCCGGGTCGCGAACCGGCAACCAGTCCAACCCCGGGGCGTGGACACTGGTCAGCTCGGGCAGCGTGCTGACCGCCGGTCGCGACACCCCGACCGCGGTGGCGCTGACCCCGTTCACGCTGCCGCCGGGCCCGGTCGGCATCGCGTTGAAGGCGATCTCGGTGGGCCACGCCTACACCAACGGCAATGGCAGCAACCAGGTGTACGGCAACGCCGACCTGACGCTGACGGCAGGCGAGGCCTCGAACGTGGCGTTCTCGACGGCGATCCTGACGCCGCGCGTCGCCAACTGCCGATTCCACTACGACCGCACCGTGCAGACGCTGCTCGCGCCGAACAACGGCGGCGCCCTGGGTGGCGCGGTCTACTTCGACGTCGACGTGACGAACCCGGCCGGCATCACGCTGACCGGGATGTCGACGATCCTCACCACCTCGCTCGGCACCCTCGGCACGGTCGACGTCTACACCTGCCCGACGTCGTACGTCGGCAACCAGCTCGACCGCAGCCGGTGGTCGCTGGTCGGCACCGGGACGACGACCTCGACCGGCAGCACGACGCCGACCGTCGTCGCGCTGGCCCACCCGATCCAGCTCGGCTTCGGCACCGTCGGCGTGGCACTGGTCGCCAGCTCCGGCTTCCGCTACACGAACGGCACCGGCAGCAACCAGGTGTACAGCAATGGGGACCTGATCCTCAGTTGCGGCGCGGCCAGCAACACGCCCTTCACGGCGCCGCTGTTCACGCCGCGCGTCGCCAACCTCTCGCTGCTGTACCAGACCGGCGCCAACGGCCCGCAGGCGACCCGCTCCAACTACGGCGTCGGCTGCAATTCGCAGGTCGCGTCGTTCTACGAGACGACCGCGCCGGCGGCGTTCGACCTGAACTTCACGTCGCTGACGATCTCGCACGGCAGCACGACGACGGGCGTCGCCGGCGGCGGCACGTTCGTGAACCCGCCGCTCTCGGCGACGCAACTGGTGCTCGGCGACGACGCCGTCGTCACCACGCCGACGCTCGCCGTGCCGTTCCCGCACCTGGGTGGCACCTCGAGCCAGCTGCACGTCTGCTCGAACGGCTTCGTGGCGTTCGACGGCAGCAACGGCAACAGCTGGACGCCGAGCGCCACCGCGATGCTGGCGATGCCGAGGTCGGCCTGGTTCTGCTGGCACGACTACAATCCGTCGATCCCGGCCGGCGGCAAGGTGTACTTCCACCAGAGCAGCGGCGTCGCCTACGTCACCTGGCTGGGGGTGTGGAACTACAACGGCACCTCGGCCGCCGATGCGAACACGTTCCAGTTCCAGTTCGACGCCAACACCGGCGCGGTGCGGCTGGCGATCCAGCAGATGGCGAACTCGGGCTCGAACTACCTGGTCGGCTACTCGCCGGGTGGCCCGTCGGCGAACCCGGGCAACCGCGACCTGTCGGCGGCGCTGGGTACCGGGTTCCTGCTCTCGACCACCGACCAGAACCTGACCCTCGACGCGCTGCAGCGGCCGATCCCGGGCAACGTGCTGACGATGCAGACCAGTGGCGTCAACCCGAACACGTTGTTCGGCGCGGTGATCCTCGGCCTGACGTCGTTCCCGACGGGTGTGAACCTGGACGGCATCGGCATGACCGGCTGCTTCCAGTACAACGACGGCGCGGTCAGCCTGCCGATCCTGATCGGCAACGCGCCGGTGCAGACGTCGTCGTTCCCGGTCCCGAACGTGCTCGGCCTGGCGGTCTACGCGCAGTCGGTGATCTACTGCCCGGCCTCCGGACTCAACCCGCTCGGCGCCTCGGCGTCCGGCGGGCTCGAACTGCGGGTCGGCGCGTACTGAGTGCCCGGCCCTGCCCGGGCCCGGCCTCGGCGCTGCCGGCAGCCGCAACCATGGGTTGTGTCGTCGCTGCCGCGACGACCGGAAGCGGCCGCAGGCGCTGACTTGCCGGTGACCTCCCACTTCCGCTGCGCAGCCGGCGAATCAGAGCTGGATGGGCAGCAACGCGGAAGCAGGAGCTCAGCGGGCCCGTTCGCGCAGGAACGCGACGAAATCCATGCCCTGCGGAACTGCTGCGCCGAGTTGGCGCAGCAGCGTCGTGACCTGCCCGCGGTGGTAGCTGCCGTGGTTGACGACATGCTGCAGCATCTGCGCGTAGGTCAGCGTCGCCGACTGGCCGTTGAAGGCCTGGTAGGTCAGCGGGCGGGCCAGGCCCGCGGCGTCGAGGCCGGTGACGAACGCGAAGAAGTCGGGATCGAGCTGCGCCCACGCGGCGCGCAGCGCGGCGAGGTCCGCGAACCGCCCTGGCGGCGGCAGCGAGCGTGGTGAACCGCCGCGCCAGCGCGCCAACCAGACCTCGTCGGCGCCGTACAGGTGGGCGAGGGTGTCGCGCACCGAACCGAAGCTGTTGCCGAGGTCACGCAGGAGCGCTTCGGGGGCCAGGAGGGCCGCGGCGGCCAGCGCGCGTTCGCGGGCCCAGACGTGGTATTCGGCGAGCTGCCGGGCTTCGTCGGGAGTCATGCCAGGCGGTGTAGCCAGCGCGGCCGGCCCGGTCGAGGCAGCGGCTGGGGAATCGCGGCCCGGAACCCCAGCGCACGATGCCAAGGCGCGCCGGCAGGGAGTATCGTGTCGGGTTGGCCACCGATCCCGCGTCCCCGACCCGACCGAACCCGACCGATGCCGACCACCCACACGATCCAACTGCACCGCATCCTGCGCGCCGCCCCCGAACACGTCTACCGCGCGTTCCTCGACCCGCAGGCGATGGACAAGTGGCTGCCGCCGCACGGGTTCACCGGCACCGTGCACCACCAGGACGCGCGGGTCGGCGGCAGCTACCGGATGTCGTTCACGAACTTCAAGTCGGGCAAGAGCCACTCGTTCGGCGGCACCTACGAAGAGCTGGTGCCCGGTGAACGGCTGCGCTACAGCGACCGCTTCGAGGACGGCAACCTGCCCGGCACGATGGCGGTGCTGGTGACGCTGCGGCCGGTGCTGTGCGGCACCGAGCTGACGATCGTCCAGGACGGGGTGCCGGCGGTGATCCCGGCCGAGTTCTGCCACCTCGGCTGGGGCGAGTCGCTCGAACTGCTGGCGAAGCTGGTCGAGCCGACCATCCCGGATTGACCATCCCGGACCGCGGGAACGCGTCCCTGGACTTGACATGCGCCGGCCCGCGCGGCAGATTTGGTTGGTCACCCAACCAATTCCCCATGCCGCCCCGCCCCACCGCCGACGACACCCGCGAACGCCTGCTCGCCACCGCGATGGAGCTGTTCGTGTTCCAGGGCTACGCCGCCACCGGCCTGGCGCAGATCGCGCGCCAGGCCAAGGTGCTGCCGGGTTCGCTGTACTACTTCTTCCCGACCAAGGCCGACCTGCTGGAGGCGACCCTGCAACGGCGCCTCGAACTGCTGCAGAGCGACGTGCTCGACCCGATCTGGCAACACGTCGACGACCCGATCGACCGCGTCTTCGCGCTGTTGGCCGGCTACCGCGAGATGCTGCAGGCGACCGACTTCCAGCACGGTTGCCCGATCGGCAACCTGGTGATCGAGGTCGGCAACACCCACCCCGACGCCCGCCGGCTGCTGGTGCGCAACTTCGACAACTGGCTGGATGCCGTCGAGCGCTGCTTCGCCGCCGCCTTGCCGCGACTGCCGGACGGCAGCGATTGCCGGCAACTCGCCGTCTACGTGCTGGTGACGATGGAAGGTGCCGTGATGCTCGCCCGCGCCTACCGCAACTTCGAAGCCTACGACGCGGCGATCGTGCAATTGCGCGACCACGTCGAACGCCTGCTCGCCGAACGCCGCGAACAGCCTGAACCAGAGACCCGCCGCCATGCGAAGAAACGCCCCCGCCGCGCCTAGTGTCCTCACCATCCGCTGTGCGACCCAGGCCGTCTCGGCGGCTTTGCGCGAACTCCGGGCGATGCAGTTCGCGGTCGTGGCGACGCTCGCCGGACTCGCCGCGGCCCAGCACCCGGCGGCGCCACTGCCGGCGGCACTGGAGTCCTACGCGGCGCATCTGGCCGCCGCCGAAGCGGCCCTGCAACGCGGCGCCATCGGCGAGCTCTGGCGCTGGCTCGACGCCGTCCCGCCGGCGGAGCGCGGCTTCGAGTGGCGCCTGCTGGCGAACACCGGCGAGCGCAGCGAGCATGCGTACCCCATGCATGCGGCCGGGCTGTCGAGCCTGGCGGTGTCGCCCGACGGCGCGCACTGTGCGGTCGGCACCTACGACGGCAAGGTGCTGGTGTACGCCACCGCCGCGCTGACCAGCCCCGGCACCGGCGAGGTGCCGACCCCGCGGCTGACGATCGCCGCGCACCAGCACATGGTCTACTGCCTGTGCTTCGACCCCTCCGGCGAACGGTTGGCGTCGTCGTCGGCCGACCGCGGCGCCAAGGTCTGGGAGCTGGCCAGCGGTCGCCAGCTCGCCGAGTTCACCAACCACACCTACCCGGTCGGCAGCATCCGCTTTGCGCCGGACGGCCAGCGGCTGTGCAGCAGCAGCTACCAACGGCCCAGGGGCGGTGAGATCCGCATCTGGGAGGCCAGCAGCGGTCGCGAACTGGCGGTGTTGCTGAGCGGCTACGCCCCGATGACGTGCAGCCACTGGAGCTCCGACGGCACCCGCATCGTCGGCGCGTCGTGGGATCAGCAACTGCACGTGTTCGAGCTGGCGAAACCGGACGCGCCGCTCGTGCAGAAGCTCGGTACCGACGGCACCTACCGGGCCGCCCAGGCGTCGGCGCTGTCGCCCGACGGCCGGCTGGTCGCGGTCGCCTGCAAGGACCACCAGGTGCACCTGTTCGATGCGTGGACTGGCGCGCCGGTGCGCGACTTCGTCGGCCATCGCAAAATCGTCGAAGGGGTCGCGTTCTCGCCCGACGGGACGTTGCTGGCCAGTGTGTCTGCCGACAGCTCGCTGCGGCTCTGGAACGTCGCCGACGGCAGCTCGGTGGCGGTGCTGCATGGCCATCGCGGTCTCGTGCGCGGCGTCGCGTTCGCCGGCGACGGTGCGCACGTGCTGACCGCGAGTGCCGACGGCAGCGTGCGGACCTGGCGGGTGGCGACCGCGCTGGCGACGGCCGAGCGCATCGTGTTGCCGAAGACCGCCTACCACGTCGCCGAACGCCCCGACGGTGCGGTGTTGGCACTCGGCGACGCCGAAGGGCGGCTGCAACTGGCCTCGCCGCAGGACGGGCGCGGGCGCGAGGCACTGGTCCACGACGCCGGGTGGATCGCCGGCCTGCAGTGGCACCGACAGGGCGAACGCTGGCAGCTGCTGGCCGCGGGACAGCCACTCCTGCAGCTGTGGGAACCTGGCGGCGGGCCGCGGCGCACGTTCGTCGATCCGGACGCACCGGGCGATGCCAAGGCGTTCGGCGGCGGCATCGACGGGGTGGCGCGCTCGCCCGATGGCCAGCGCATCGCCGCCGTGTCGCGCGACGGCAAGGCGCGGCTTTGGGACGCCGCGAGCGGCGCACTGCGCTGGCGCATCGACCTGCCGCGGCAGGCGCTGCGGGTCGCGTTCGCGCCTGGGGGCGACGTCCTCGGCATCTGCGGCCTCGCGGGCGCGGCGCTGCACGATGCGGCGACGGGGGCCACGACCGTGCCCCTGGTGGGTCACCGCGGCAGCGTCCAGGCCCTGTGCTTCGCGCCGGACGGGACCGAGGTGATCACGCTCGGCGACGACGGTACCGTGCGCTTCTGGCAAGCGAGCGATGGGCGACTGTTGGCCACCGCACGGGCCCACGACGGCCGCGGACAGGCCGCGGCGCTGTCGCCCGATGGCCGCCGGCTGGCCACCTGCGGTGACGACCAGCGGCTGGTGCTGTGGGACGTCGCCGCCCGGGCCCCGGTCTGGGCCCGGGACCTCGCCAGTGGCTATTGCCTTTCCTGGAGTCACGACGGCCAGCGGTTGTGGGTGCTGACCCTCGACAAGGAACTGTTCCGGCTCGAGGCCAGCCCGGCCCGTTGAGCCGTGGCGGCCGGCCTCCCTGCGGTTGGCAATTCTCGTCCCGACCACCGGTTGCCGAGGACCGGAAAGCCCATGACGACCACTCCGCCAGCCCGTCCCAACCGCCACAAACTGGCGCTGCTGACCTGGATCGGCATCTACCCGACGATCACGCTGGTGCTGACGTTCCTGCTGCCGGTGCTGCTGCCGCGGTTCCCCCTGCCGGTCGTCACGCGGATCGTCACCGCGATCGTGGTGCCGCTGATTTCGTACCTGGTGATGCCCCTGCTGATGCGACGATTCGGCCCCTGGCTGTACCGCTGACCGCCGGAATCCCGGCTGGCGGCCGGCCGGGGATTCCCAGGACGGCCAGGACTCGCTATCCTGTTTGCCCATGCAAGTCGCCGCACTCGAACTCCGCCCCGGAATGCTCGTCTCCCACGAAGGCCGCATGTGCCAGGTCGTGTGGTGGAACATCCTCCGCAACGACCGCCGCGCGTTCGTGCAGATGCGCATCAAGGACCTGCAGACCGGCCGTGTGCAGGAGCTCAAGGAGCACACCGACACGCGCTGGGAGGTGCTCGACAAGGAAGAGCAGGACCTGACCCACTCGTACCGCGACGGCATCGACGAAGTGTTCTTCAGCGAGGCCGGTGACGAGGTGCGTTGCCCGGTCGCCGCCGCCGAGGACGCGCTGAAGTGGCCGTCGGACGTCTACAAGGGCTTCTTCGTGTCGGGCCAGCTGGTGGCGGTGTTCCCGCCGAAGTTCGCGGTGCTCGAGATCACCGAGACGGCACCGCGCGGCGGTGGTTCGGGCTCCAAGGACGCGATGCTGGAGAACGGCATGAAGGTCAAGGTCAACCTGCTGTGCGAGACCGGCGACAAGGTGCGCATCGACACCGAGACGCTGGAGTTCCGCGAACGCATCGCGAAGTGAGACTCTTGGCGCGCGGCACCTGCCGCGCGTCAGAGCAAGGTGGTCGCGACGGCGTTGCTGAGCTGCGCGCCGCCGACGGCCTGCGGGTCGAGGCCGACCGCCTGCCCGTACAACGACACGCCGCGCCAGGCGGCGGCCAACGGCAGCGTCAGGTCCAGGCTCGCGCGGCCATCGGCGCCGACCGCCGCGAACAAGCTCACCGCCGGCGACACCAGCAGCGTGCCACCGAACCAGGGCGTCGCGGCGGGCTGGAAGCCGAGCGTCAGCAGGGCTGGCGCATGCGCGGCGAGCTTGCCGATCTGCAGCCGCAGCGTGCCGCCAGGCGAGGCGTTGCCGGTCAGCGACAGTTCGGCGACGCCGGCGCTGCCGACGGTGCCTTGCCCTAGAGCGACCATCGCCCCACCACCCCAGCGGGCGCGCCACAGAGCCATCGCATCGGCGGCCACGAACCGACCCGGCACGGCGCCGACCGCCACGGTCGTCGTACCTTGCGGCAACCAGTACAGGCCGAGATCGCGCCAGCCGGTCGGTTCGGCCAGCGTCTGGTCGACGTGGACGAGCTCGTGTCCGGCCGCGTGCGCGACGACGACCGGCGCGGCGGCCGAGAACCCAGCCGCCGTGGGCACGTGCATGCGCAGCGACCAGAGTCCCGTCTCGGCGACCGGCAGGTGGTAGGTGACGCGATCCTGGGCCGTGGCAGCCGGCAGCGAGATCGCGGCGGTGTTGCCGATCGCGCCGACCGCGTAGCCGGCGACGAATCCAGCGCTGCGCACCGTGCTGGGGTGGCTGTCGTCGCGTTCGGTCGGCGCCGGTCGCCAACCGGCCGGCCGCCCCGGCACGGCCGCCGGTTGCTGGAAGTGGGTCTGCTGCAGGGCCGGCAAGTCGTCGTACAGGCCTTCGGCGTACCAGAACACGTGGCCGGGCAGACCACGCTGCCGGTTCGCCGCGACCATGCCGAGCACCTCGGTCGTCGGCGTGCCGGTGATCGCGCGGATCCCGGGGGCGAGCTTGTGGCGGTCGATGGGCCGCACGGCCGCCAGTTGCTGGTCGAGCGTCGTCGTGTAGGTGGCCAGGGTCGTGCGGTAGACCTGCGGGTAGACCAGGTCGAGCGAACCGGCCACCAGCCAGGCTGGCCAATCCTGCAGGAAGTTGTCGTACGCGCCGGGCATCACGGTCGGCGCGTTGCCGACCCGCACGGTCGGCCGGCGCAGCTTGATCCGGGCATGGCACTCGCCGTGGAACGCCGTCAGCCGGTCGGCTCGCCAGCGTTTCCAGGCCGCCTGGTTGGGGTTCGCAGGCGGGTTCTGGCCGGTGGCCGCCTGGTACGCGGCGACGGTCGCCGGGTCGTAGCCGAAGCTGGTCGACGGGTAGCGGATGCGGTCGAGCTGCACGCCGTCGAGGTCGTAGTTGGCGACCACCTCGTCGACCAGGTCGAGCAGGAACTGCCGCACGCCCGGATGTTCGTGACTCGCCCACGCGAAGGTGCCGCCGTTGCCGTCCGCGACCAGCGAGCTGCCGGTCTGGTCCATGCCGCGCCACGCCGGATTGGCGGTGAGGACCGGCCCCAGACCGAGTGGTCCGGCGTACCAGCCGCTCCAGCCGAACAGGAACCCGTATTCGAACCACGCCTCGACCTCGATGCCGCGGCGGTGCGCTTCGTCGAGGAACTCGCGCAACGGATCGCGACCGACGTAGTCGGGGTCCTGGCGCTGCCCGCAGGCCGCGAACAGCACGTCGCTCGGGTGGATCGTGTAGCCGCGGCTCCAGACGTTCACGCAGACGACGTTGACGTTGGCGGCGCGCAGTTGGTCGAGCGTCGTCTGGATCTTCTGGCGGGACGTCAAGCCGTCGCGCGCCACCCAGACGGCGCGCAGTTCGGTCTGGGCCAACAGTGCCTGGCCGACCGACAGCAGCATGGCGGCACAGAGCAGCAGGAAGTTGTGCATGGTCGGGGGTGGCCGAATGTGCCGACTGCACGGGCCGGGTAACGTGGCGCGCGATTGTGGAGGCCAGGACCAGCCCTGTCCACGCCCCCCATCGCCCGTTGCGGCGCAACGTCCACCGCCTCGCCCACCATGCCCTCGCTCGCCCTGCTGCTGCTCTCCTGCCTGGCCGCGTTCTGGCTGGCCCACCGCTTCTACGGCCGCCTGCTGGCGCGCCTGTTCGGCCTCGACCCCAGTGCCAGGACGCCTGCCCACACCTGCGAGGACGGCGAGGACTTCGTACCGACGCCGCGCTTCTACCTGCTGTCGCAGCACTTCTCGGCGATCAGCGCCGCGGGGCCGATCGCCGGGCCGATCCTGGCAGCGCTGTGGTTCGGTTGGGGCCCGGCGTTCTGGTGGATCGTGCTCGGCTGCATCTTCATCGGCGCGATGCACGACTTCGCGGCGCTGGTCGGGTCGGTGCGCCACGGCGCCTGCTCGATCGCCGAAGTGCTGCGCCGCAACCTGAACCCGCGCAGCTACCGGGTGTTCACGGTCTACATCTGGTTGGCGCTGATCTACGTGATCATCGCCTTCACCGACGTCACCGCGCGGGCGTTCGTCGAAGCGCTGCCGGTCGACGTGCCCGGGGCGAACGGCGGGCCGATCCGGATCGAAGGTGCGGGCGTGGCGACCAGCTCGATGCTGTACCTGGCTCTCAGCTTGCTGATGGGCGTCGTGATGCGCTGGCTGCGGCCGCCGTTGTGGCTGGCGACGCTGGTGTTCGTGCCGCTGGTCGGCGCGGCGATCTGGTTGGGCCCGTCGCTGCCGCTCGATCTGGCCGCCGACGGTCCGATCCGGTCGCTGCACTGGGCGTGGCTGATCCTCGCCTACTGCGGCGTCGCGTCGATCCTGCCGCTGTGGCTGTTGCTGCAGCCGCGCGGGTACCTCGGCGGGTTCTTCCTGTACATCACGCTCGGCGGCGGACTGCTCGGGCTGTTGCTGGCGAACCCCGAGATCCAGTGGCCGAGCTTCACGGGCTTCACCGGCGGCAACGGCCAACCGCTGCTGCCGTTCCTGTTCATCACGATCGCGTGTGGGGCCTGCAGCGGCTTCCACGGGCTGGTCTGCTCGGGCACGACCAGCAAGCAGCTCGACCGCGAACCCGACGCGCACCTGGTCGGCTACGGCGGCATGCTGCTCGAAGGCGTCGTGGCGTTGCTGGCGCTGGCCTGCGTGATGACGTTGGCGCCGGGCAGTGCGGTCGCCAAACTCGGACCGGACAAGATCTTCGGCGTCGGCGTCGGCAGCTTCCTGAGCGAACTCGGCATCCCGCTGCAGTTCGCGGTCACGTTCGGCATGTTGGCGTTCGCGACGTTCGTCTACGACACGCTCGACGTCTGCACGCGGTTGGCGCGTTTCCTGTTCAGCGAGTTCACCGGGTGGCGCGGCCGCACCGCCGGCATCGTCGGCACGGTGATCACCTTGTTGCTGCCGGCATGGTTCGTGGCACAGACCGTCACCGACGCCAGCGGCAAGGTCGTGCCGGCCTACATGGTGATCTGGCCGCTGTTCGGGTCGACCAACCAACTGCTGGCGGGCCTCACGCTGGTCGGGCTGTCGCTGTGGCTTTCGAACACCGGCAAACCCGTGCTGCTGCGCTGGCTGGTCGGTGTGCCGATGGTGTTCATGATGGGCACCACGATCTCGGCACTGCTGCTGCAGATCCGCTCGGCGAACCACCAGGCCTTGCTGGTGGTCGCGGTGGTGCTGCTCGGCCTGGCCCTGTGGATCACCACCGAGGCGGTGCTCAGCCTGCTGCGGCCGCGCGCCAGCCGAACCGGCTGAGGCGGTTCATTTGACGTACGGAACCGCCAACTGCAGCGCCAGCGCATTGAACGCGGCGAGGCCTTGCTGCCTGGCTGGCTCGTAGCGCTGCAGCTGCGCGTCGATCGCCGCGATCAGTTCGTCGGCGACCGCCCGCTGGCCGGCGGTCGGGCCGAACTCGGCGCGATCGACTGCCGAGAGCACGCCGAGCAACTTGTCGGTGAGCCGGATCGGGAAGTTCAGCGGATCCTGGCTGCTCTGGCTCCTGGTCTGGTACAGCGCCTCCTCGACCTCGGTCAGCGGCGCCAGCAGGGTGTTGCGCTGCGTCTCGAGCTGCGCCTTGGCGTCGCCTTCGGCGCGTTCGAGCACGGCAGCGGTCTGGCTGCGAATGCGCCGGATCGCCTCGATCGCCTCGTGCGCGCGCGTGACCGCGTCGCGGCAGCGCCTGGCGAGCCGCAAGCGCTCCTGCAGTTCGGCGACACTCGCCGTCGTCCGCGGATCGGGTTCGATGCGGGCCGTCGTCGCCAGCGTGCGTTCGCCGAACGTCAGCGCGACCGCGTAGTCGCCGGGGGCGGCGCGCAGCGTGCCGGCGCGGCCGTTCCACAGGATCATGCCGTCGAGGATCCTCGGGCCGTCGATCTTCCAGGTCACCTCGACGGCGTTCATGCCGCGCCGCACCGCCAGCCGTTCGGCTTCCTCCTTCGCATCGCTGGCGCGGGTGAACACCACCTCGCCGTCGGGATCGCGCACTTCGAGCACCACCCGCTCGGCAACCGGTGCCTCGGCCGCCCCACCGACATGGAACCGCACGCGCAGCGTTCTATCGGGATTGCGACCCTCGCCAGGGACTGCGTCGCTGCTGCCCGGGAACTGCGCCACGGTGACCGGCGTGTACAAATGTACGTCGGCGACCGCCTGGGCCGGCTCGAGCTGCCGCACGTGTTCGAGGCCGTCGAACGACCAGAAGGCGCGCCCCTGCGTTGCCGCGATCAGGCTCTGGTCCCGCACCACGAGGTCGGTGATCGGCACCAACGGCAAGCCGTTGGCGAAACGCTGCCAGCGGCGGCCGTCGTCGAAGCTGACCCAGACCGTGCGTTCGGTGCCGCAGTAGAGCAGCCCCTGGCGCACCGGGTCGGGACGGATGCAGCGCGTGAACCAACCGGGGTCGAGCCCGCCGACGATCTCACGCCAGGTCGCC
>DAIMFJ010000019.1:0-4290 GCA_036724695.1 Planctomycetota bacterium | reverse complement strand
CGGACTGGCAGCGATGCAGTTCCACTGCATCCACTCCGGCGCCGCCGGCGGGGTCACGTTCCGCCACGTCTGGCCGCCGTCCTGCGTGACGTGGATCAGCCCGTCGTCGCTGCCGGTCCAGATCGTGCCGGCGACGCGGCCTTCGTCGAGGGTGAAGATCGTGCCGTAGTACTCGACGCTGGTGTTGTCCTTGGTGATCGGCCCACCCGACGAACCCATCTTGCTGCGGTCGTTGCGCGTCAGGTCGCCACCGAGCGCCTGCCAGCTCTGCCCTTCGTCGCGACTGACGAACAGCGTCTGCGCGGCCGTGTACAGCGCCGACCGGTCGTGGCGCGACCACAGGATCGGGAAGTTCCACTGGAAGCGGTACTTCAGGTCCTCGGCGCCGGCCCCCATCGGATTGTCCGGCCAGACGTCGACGCGCCGCGACAAGCGCGTGCGGTGGTCGAGCCGCACCAGGTAGCCGCCGTAGCTGCCGCCGAACACGACCTCCGCGTCGCCGGGCTTGGGGGCCAGCCAGCCGCTCTCGCCGCCGGCGGTGTCCTCCCAGTCGTCGCTGCCGATGCCGGCCCCGCGCGCACGATGCGCGATGCGCACCGTGCTGTTGTCCTGTTGCGCGCCGTAGATGCGGTACGGCCGGCTGTCGTCGGTGGTGACGCGGTAGAACTGCGCGGTCGGCTGGTTGTCGATCGACGACCAGGTCTTGCCGCCGTCGAAGGTCACGCAGGCGCCGCCGTCGTTGCCCTCGACCATGCGCAGCGGATCGGCCGGATCGATCCACAGGTCGTGGTTGTCGCTGTGCGGCGTGCGGATCGTCGTGAAGGTCTTGCCACCGTCGGTCGACTTGTGGAACTGCACGTTGAGCACGTAGACGGTGTCCTTCGCCTTGGGATCGGCGTAGACGCGCGTGTAGTACCAGGCCCGCTGCCGCAGGTTGCGGTCGTCGTTGACCTTGCGCCACGTCGCGCCGGCGTCGTCGCTGGCGTACAGGCCCCCGGCCTCGGCCTCGATCTGCGCGTAGAGGCGCTTGGGGTCGGCCGGCGACGCGCACAGGCCGCTGATCCCGAGCACCCCGCTCGGCATGCCCGGGCGCTCGTGCAGCGCCTGCCAGGTGTCGCCGCCGTCGCTCGACTTCCACAGGCCAGAACCCTCGCCGCCGGATTCGAGCGACCACGGCGTGCGCACCGCCCGCCAGGTGGTCGCGTAGAGCACGTTCGGATCGTCGGGCCCAAGACAGAGGTCGACGGCACCGGCGTGCGGGTTCACGAACAACACCCGCTGCCAGGTCCCACCGCCGTCGCGGGTCCGGTAGACGCCGCGTTCTTCGTTCGGCCCCGACACGTGCCCCATCACCGCTGCGTAGACGGTCTGCGGATCCTGCGGGTGCACGCGCAAGCGGCTGACGTGCCGCGAATCGGGCAACCCGGCGAACTCCCACGTCGAGCCGGCGTCGAGCGACTTCCAGACCCCGTCGCCCGAACTGACGTTGCCGCGCCAGGTCTTCTCGCCGCCACCGACGTAGACGATGCGCGGATCCGACGGGGCCACCGCGATCGCACCGATCGAACCGCCGAAGTAGCCGTCGCTGAGGTTCTGCCAGGTCTTGCCGGCATCGTCGGTCCGCCAGACGCCGCCACCGGTCGCGCCGAAGTAGTAGCGGTCCCGATTGCCAGCGAGGCCGGCGACCGCGGCGCACCGGCCGCCGCGGAACGGCCCGACCAGCCGCCAGTCCAGCGTCTCGAGCAGCGCGCTCGGCGCCACCTGGGCACCTTCGGCAGTCGGCGCCGGTTCGGCGGGTTGCCCGGCCTGGGCACGAACCTGACCGACCACAGCGATAGCACCAAGAACCCCGCCGCAGCAGCGGCGGCGCGAACGTCGAGACGAGCCATGCAGTCGCGATGCTACGCCGCCGCCGACCGCACCGCATTCACGAACGCGGTCTGGGGGCGCAGCGGTCGGCATCGCAACCAGGCCGACCGAACAGGCGGCCGAGCGGCACGCGGTAGCGGGCGAACAGCAGGTAGCCCAGGTCCGCTAACCAGCGCTGCACCGGCCACCCGGTCGGCGCCATCACCCAGCCGACCCCGGCCGCGCGCCACGCCGCGCGGATCGCCGCCATGCCTTCGACGACCTGGCCCGCGGCATCGACGCCGTGCAACCGGGCATGCACACGGTCCTTCGTCAAGCCGTAGGCCGCCGGGTCGAAGTCGGCCGCGGCGATGTCCCTGGCCGCCAGGCGACCGGACCGATCGCGGCGCAGCAACCAGTCGACTTCCAGCCGACAGAACGGGCATTGGCTGTCGTACAGCAGCGTGAATTCCGGCCCGGCCATGCGATGGTGTTCGCCGGAACCGGACCAGAGGATGCAGTCCATGCCAAGGGCGAGTCTGCACCGGTCCGGCATCCAGGGATTCCGCGGCTGCCAAGGGCGGTCGAGCCCGGTACGCTGCGGTGCCGAAAACCCACCGTGCACGTCGCGTACCTCGTCAACCAGTACCCGAAGGTCAGCCACACCTTCATCCGACGCGAGATCCAGGCGCTGGAGCAGCTGGGCGTCGGGGTCAGCCGAATCAGCGTACGCGGGGTCGAAGACCTGCAAGATCCGGCCGATCGCGCCGAGCAGACCAAGACGCACGTGCTGCTGCGCAACAAGGGCAAACTCGCGACGGCGGCGTTGCGCACCCTGATCGGCTCGCCGCTGCGCTCGCTGAACGCGTTGCGCACCGCGTGGCGGTGCGGACGCACCAGCGTCCGCGGCGTCGGCGGCTGGCTGGCGTACTGGGTCGAAGCAGCGGCACTGCGCACGCTGCTGGCCGACCGCGGCGTGCGCCACGTGCACGCCCACTTCGGCACGAATCCTGCGGCCGTGGCGATGCTGTGCCGGCTGCTCGGCGGCCCGACCTACAGCTTCACGCTGCACGGCCCCGACGAGTTCGACGGCCCGCGCGAATTGCACCTTGGCAAGAAGGTCGAACACGCCAGCTTCGTCGCGGTGATCTCCCACTTCGCGCTCGGCCAGCTGGCACGTTGGATCCGCCCGCAGGACATCGACAAGTTGGCGATCGTACGCTGCGGACTCGACCCCACGTACTTCACCGCTCCGCCGCGACCCGCGACCCCGCCGCCGCGGTTCGTCTGCATTGCCCGACTGGCCCCCGAGAAGGGCCATTGGTTCTTGTTGCAGGCGGCAGCCGAACTGTGGCGCAGCGGCCAGCGGTTCGAGCTGGTGCTCGCCGGCGATGGGCCGCTGCGTGCGCTGCTCGAGCAGCAGATCCGCGATCAGGGACTCGGCGACTGCGTGCGCATCACCGGCTGGATCGACAACCAGCAGGTCCGCGAGCTGCTGCACGGCTCGCGGGCGCTGGTCTCGGCCAGTCTCGCCGAAGGCCTGCCGGTGGTGATGATGGAGGCCTTCGCGATGCGCGTCCCAGTGATCGCGACGTCGATCGCCGCCGTCGGCGAGCTGGTCGAGCACGGGCAGAGCGGCTGGGTCGTCAACTCGAGCGACAGCACAGCCCTGGCGACCGCGATGGCGGAAGCCCTCGCAGCCGAGCCGGCCGAATTGGCTCGCCGCGGCGAACATGGCCACCGGCGATGCCTGCACCAGCACGACGTGCTGCGTGCCGCCGGCGTATTGCGCGAACGGTTCACGAAGGTGCTCGGCACCGCGACGGAGCCGGTTCAGGCACCGAGGCCGTAGTTCGCGACACCTGCAGCCAGGCCGCCAACGGCGCCGAGCAGCAACCCCCACAGCCAGCGCGGTCGCACCGCGGCGAGCGCGCGGGCGAAGCGCGGCAGGATCTGCGATGGCAAGCGCCACAGCTCGGCGCACAGCTGCGGCCAGCCGGTCGGTCGGCCGGCCAGCCACCATGGCAACGCCATGGCCCCCGTGACGAGGCTCAGCAGCGCGGCGACGGCGGCGAGGCAGGCGACCATGCCGAGTGGCACCAGCACGAAGCCGACCAGCAGCCACGAGGCGGCGTGCAGCAGGGTGATGCGCGGCAGCACGGTTGCCAAGGCCAGTACCGCCAGGCCACCCACGAGCGCAGCCGACAGGCCCGGCAGCCAGGCGCGGTGCGGGGCGATGGCAGGTCGCGCCGGCGCCCCCGAGGGAAGCGACGGATCCAGGCGCACGACGGGTTGCCTCACCCAGCGCAATTCGCAGCCGGACGTGGCGCGGATTCGCTGCCTCAGCGCGTCCGGCCGCGCCGCTGCGCCTTGGCCAGCGCGTCGAGCAGCGTCGGTGCCGGCGGCGCGTCGTGCGGCGCCGGTTCCGCCGGCGGCACCGGT
>DAIMFJ010000018.1:22839-30351 GCA_036724695.1 Planctomycetota bacterium | reverse complement strand
CCGAGGAGTGGTCCACCACCTACAACCACGAGGGCAAGAAGGTCGAGCGCCTCCGCATCGGCACCGTGGATGCCTTCCAGGGCAAGGAGTTCGACGTAGTGTTCCTGTCGGTCACCCGGAGCAACGAGCTTCCGGGATCTTCTGACGAGGACCAGCGCCGCAAGTTCGGGCACCTGATGTTGGAGAACCGACTCTGCGTCGCGATGAGCCGCCAGCAGCGGATTCTCGTCGCGGTCGGTGACCTCGCGTTCGTCCAGGCCGAGGACGCCCGGAAGCCGCTGCGCGCGCTGCGCGCTTTCACCGATCTGTGCGGAGGCCAGCATGGCGTCGTTCGATAGCTTCGGCCCCGCGTTCGAGAAGGACACGCCGGTCCTGCGCCTCACCTACGGCAAGGACCCGAACGCCCGCTGGGTGCTCTGGCCGGTGTTCGCGTGGCGCGTGGTCGCTCCCGTGCCCAAGGAGCGCAAGCTCAACCTGTTCCAGCGCGCGGTCCTCGGCCTCGCGCGGGCCAAGGTCACGGCCATCGTCGACGTCGCCGACCGTCTCCTCATCGCCCCCGACCTAGCTGGGCTCGTCGTGCTGGAGCTCCAGAACCTGGCGTTGCTCGACTACGCGGGCGCACCGACCGCGCGCGGCCTCAAGATGCTTGACGACATCGAGGAGGACTCGCTGGACGAGGCGCAGGTTGGCCACGTCTTCAGCGACCCGTTCACCGGGAAGATCTGGCCGCGTTTCATGACGGGCGACCTCCCAATCGCCGACCTGGAGCTCAACGACGACGGCTGGCCCGTCCTGTTGAGCGGTAGCGCGGGTGACCCCTGGAAGGATCGGACGTTCAGCGTGCTGCCCTCCGGTGGCGACACCGTGGTGATGGCCCGTCCGAGCGCGCGGGACGTGCTGCGCGCCGCCCGGCGGCACCGGAGGCAGCGCGACTACGACGAGGTGGACGACGACCGCGATGTGCCCCGTCTCCAGCGCGTCTCTTTCGTGGATGACCAGCCGCAGCCCTACCTGCTGGCGTTGCGCGTGCGCCGCCACGACTCCGGGGACTGGATGGTCGACGACCCGTTCGGCCACGGCGAGGAGAGCGACCTCCGCGCCCGGCTGGATGAGCGCCTGGACAGCCACAATGGTCTGCGCGCGTGGCTTGCCCCACTGGTCGGCTCCAACCCCACCGCGCCGACGCTCGGGCACCTCCAGGCCGAGGCGATGTGGAAGGTCGAGGAGCGACTGACCCTCGCCGTCCGTCAGTGCGACGCCGTGCGGGAGCGCCTTGTCGCGATGCACCGTGCCTTGCTCGAAGCGGAGAGCCAGGACGCGCCCCTCGACAAGTGGGACGACGTGCTGGTGAAGGCCCAGCGCGCCGTGGAGCGGGCGCTGCACATAGCCTATGGCAACCACTGCGACGGCGGGTCGTCGCTGTTCGCGAAGCTCGCGTACTCCGACAAGGAGTTCAACCGCTGCCTGCTCGACGCGATGGCCGCCGATCTCGGCTTCCACGCGCCGCTGCCGGTGAGGCTCTCCTCGGTGCGTCGGGGCAAGGTCCAGCACGCCGAGCAGGGGGGCGGGGGCAGCTTGCGCCCGCTGGTCGTGCTCGGCCTGCTGTGCGCCGGCCGCGACGAGGATCACCCCTTCCGGCGCGCCGGCCGCACCGTGCCCGACCTGCTCCACCGCCTGGACGAGCTCGCAACGGCTCGCGATCGGGCGGCACACGACGGCGCGGCCACCTGGCCGCAGACGGTCCGACGACACGTCGACACTGCCTACGCGGCCGTCGAAGCTCTCATTCTCCACCGCTGATCGAGGTTTGCCGCTCATGGCGAAGAACAAGAACCGCAACCAGAACCACAACCAAAACCGGACGCCTGCCGCGACGGCTTCTACCACCCGTCCGGAACCCACGGGCGAGCAGAGAGCGCGCCTGGACGCAGCAGCGTCCCAGGTTGACGCATTGAGCGCTGATCATGGCCCGCCCTCCACGGAGGGCCTGTCCGAGCCGTTAGGGGCTACGTTGGAGGAGAGCCTAAAGCGCCTCGAGTGGCTGCTGAAAAGCGCCCGAGGCCTCTTCGACAGGGCGTGCAAGTTGGAGGCCACCGCCAAAGACGAAGAGAAGCGTTTGGCGACCCAGGCCCGCGATCAGGAAGAGGCTCGCCGGCTGAACAAGGAGGATGCCGATGGCGTGCACGAGCGGGAGGTTGCTTGCCGGGCCAAAGAGGCAAATCTGGTCGAGCAGGCTGCGCGTCTGGCCGAGCGCGAGTTGAACGCCGAGCAGGGGTTCCTCGCCGAGAAGGCGCGCATCCTCAAGCCCGTCGAGGACGAGGTGAATCGGCTGCGCGAGGAGCGCGACCGCCTCGAAGCCGAGATCGTGGAAGCACGCGCGAAGGCCGAGCACGAGATCCGCGCGAAGGCCAAGGCCAGCGCAGAGAAGCGGGCTGAGGAGGACGCCGCGCGCACCGAGGCCGAGGCCGAGGTCCTCCGCAAGTTCGACGAGGGGATGGCACGGGAGCGCGAGAAGAATCTGGACGCGCTGCGTACGCTGCTCGCCTCCGAGCGCGAGAAGGCCGAGGCCAGTTGGCAGGCAGACCGCGACCGCCGGACCGCCGCGCTCGACGAGCGTTCGGCCGAACTCGATGGACGCGAGGCTACGTTGAAGGAGCGCCAGAGGGCGCAGCGCGCGGCTGAGCTCGATCTACAGGCCGCCCAGGAGATGCTCGCCGAGGACCGTGCTGGACTGGACCGCAAGGTTGAGCGACTGGTCGCCGAGCGCACCGAGGACCTGCGCCACGAGGTCGACTCCCTCGGCAAGCAGCTGGCCGTCGCCCGCGACAAGCGCGACGACTACTGCAAGGACCTCGAGTCCCGGCGCGAGCTCGACCGGCGCTTCGGTGGTCGCACCCCCGAGGAGATCCTCTCCGCGCTCACCGTCGCCGAGCGCGAGCGCGAAACACTTGTCCGGGAACTTCGTGAGCGACCCGACGCCCGTGCCGCCGAGCGCCTAAGCGATCTGGAGCGCGAGCGGTCGGCGTGGCTTGAGGAACGTGCGGCGCTCCTGGGCGATCTGGCGAAGGCGAGCGGTGAGCTCGCGACTCGGCGTCTCGCTGCCATCGAGCTCGAAGCACTACGGAAGCAGAAGGAGGCGTTGGAGGTCCACAAGCAGCTCCTCGACGGTGCCGTGGACGAGCTGCGGTCCCGCGTCGACGAGCTCACCCGGCAGGAGGACCACCGGAACCCGATGACGGCCCTCACTAGCCTCGACGAGAAGGAGGAACTCCAGGTCGAAGCCCGGACGGTCACGCCGTTCGGACGTGCCACGCCCACGCTCAAGGAGTTCGCCGACGACCTGCGCCACCGGATCGCGACGGGCGTGGAGGGGCGGACGCTCTACTACGCCGAGCGCGACGTGCGAGCCTTCCTCGGCGGCCTCGCCATGACCCGGCTGATGCTCCTCCAGGGCATCTCCGGCACGGGCAAGACCAGCCTGCCGCTGGCCTTCGCCAGCGCCGTCGGCGGCGGCATCGAGATCGTCGAAGTGCAGGCCGGCTGGCGCGATCGCCAGGACCTCATCGGCTATTACAACGCCTTCCACCGGCACTACTACGCGACCAACTTTCTCCAGGCGCTCTACAAGGCCGGCACCCCCGCGTACCGTGACCGGCTGTTTCTGATGGTCCTGGACGAGATCAACCTGTCGCGGCCTGAGCAGTTCTTCGCGGACTTCCTGTCGGCGCTGGAGCAGCCGATGGACGCGCGACGCCTCACCCTGGTCAACGACCCCGTGACCCAGGCGCCCCGGCTCATGGTGGACGGGCGGCACCTGCCGATCCCCTCGAACGTCTGGTTTGTCGGCACCGCCAACCACGACGAGAGCACCGCCGAGTTCGCAGACAAGACCTACGACCGCGCGCACGTCATGGAGATGCCGCGCAAGACCGAGGCGGCGCACTTCGATGTACAGCAGCGCGGGATCCGCCAGCCGCTGTCCTACGAGAAGCTGGAGGAGGCCTTCCATAGTGCGGCGGCTGCCCAAGCCAGTGCAATTCACAACGCGACGGCCTGGCTGCGTTCTGCGCCCTTCGCCGACGATCTCCAGAAGCGGTTCCTCGTCGGCTGGGGCAACCGGCTTGAGCACCAGCTAGCCCGCTACCTCCCCGTGGTTGTCCAGTCCGGCGGGTCAATCGGTGAGGCGATGGACCACCTGCTCGTCACGAAAGTGCTCCGGAAGCTCAAGGACCGCCACGACGTGCGCGCCGCCGCGCTGGAGGAGCTGTCCACTAAGCTCCAGACGGCGTGGGAGAAGCTCGACAAGGGCAATCCGCCCGAGCGGTGCGTCGCCCTCATCGACCACGAGATCGCCGCGAAGAAGGGCGAGGAGCTGGTGTGACGACGTTCATCGGCCGCATCGACGGGAAGGGCCGCTCCCTCCCGACCCCTGCCTTATGCGACGCCTGGTTCGCTGACGGACTCCGGTTTGGCGACGAGCTGGTTGGCCTCGAACCCGAGCGCGTGCTCGGTCGCTGGCCTGGGGAGCTGGAGACAGATGCCGTCGTCCGGCTCGCGCAGGCCGTGGGGGTCGAGGCGACCTGGGACGCGCACGCGCAGACCCCACCGGTGGCACAGAAGCTCGCCGAGCGGGCGCAACCGCTGCCCCTCGATCTGGAGATCGGACGGTACCTCCAACACCTCCAGCACGTCTGCCACCGGCCGCGCCTGCACCTGCGCGTAGAAGAGGAGCGTTTGCCAGTATCGCGCGCGCGCCGCGTACCGGTCCGCGCCGTCGCTGAGCTCGTCTCCCACCCCGGAGATTGGGAGCATCGCACCCTGCGGAGCATCCAGCCATCGCGGGTGCTTGCCCGTCAGATCGAGGACGAGTGGAACCTCTACGAGAACCGCGTCGCGGTGCGGCTCGTCGACCACCTGCTCGCGTACCTCGCGAAGCGGCTGGAGGAGCTTGGGAAGATCAAAGAGATCCTCGACGCCAGCCGCGACTACAGCGAGGAGATGCAGCGCACGTCGTACCGCCGAGCCCACCGCATCGCCGAGCTCTGGTCGAACACGCTGGAGTCCAAGACCGAGGAGGAGCTCACCCGGACGATGAAGCGGCTGGAGCTCGCCCAGCGCGACCTCCAGACCCTCCTCGACGCGCCCCTGTACCAGCGGGTCCCGCGCCGTCAGACCGTGGCGCTCTCCCTCAAGCCAACGAACATCCTCGTGAACGACCCGCACTACCGCAAGGTCGCGAAGCTCTGGCGGTCCTGGGTGAAGTTTGGGCACAAGCGGCAGGAGACGGCCCAGCAGCGCGCCGCTCGTAGGCAGAGCGAGGCTGCGGCGTGGGACCGGTTCGTACTCCACCTCGTGGTGCGCGGCTTCGCAGCCCTGGGATGGTCCGCTACGCCCAGCGGAGCCGGCTGGGCCTTGGCGAAGGCGGGATGGTTATCGGTGTGCTTGGCGACGGACGCGATGGGCGTCGTCCGCATGGATGGCGGGCGCACGCTACGCCTGCTCCCGATCTGCGCCGACCTGGCGGGGGCCGATCCCGACGCCGTTCAGGCCCAGGTCGAGCACCTCGACGGCTCGGACGGCGAGGTCGTGATCGCGCACGTCGGCAGTGGGGTGGCGCTCACCGACGCCGACCGCGCGTCCGGCTGGAGCATCGCGGGCCGCGCGGTCCTGTTCCCGTGTTCGCCCTGGGGGATCGACTCCGAGGAGCGCATGGCCCGGCTGCTGCACGGCTGGCTCTGCCGCGCCGCGGCACCCGCCTACCCGGTGGCGACGACCATCCGCGCGCTGCCCGAGTGGCCGGGCCGGCGGGACTGGATGCGCCACGAGGGCGACCACCTCGTCGCGTTCCGCGCCCCGACCGACCGCGAGGCGTCAGAGGCGCGCTCCTGGGCAACGGGGAAGGCCCGCGAGTTGGACGCGCAGGCGCAGCGCACGAAGGCGGCCAAACAGGCGTTCACCGTCGCTCCGCGCGAGGCTGTCACGGCCTTCGAGAAGTTCGTCGCCCACGCCGCCGAGGCCCTCATGGGCATGGATGACTGCCCCGTGTGCGGCGCGCAGGGGCTCGTTGAGCCACGGCCTGGCAAGGCCGCCGACGGCTCAGACGCGACGTGGTGGGCGATCTGCGGCTCCTGCAGCAGCGAGTGGGGCACGCGCCCCTGCACCGGGTGCGGCACACGCTATCGGGCGCTCGTGCCGCAGATGGGGCTCGACTACAGCGCCGCTGCCGAGGCGACGCCGGCTCGCGCCTGGCCCGATAAGGTGTTCGGCCGCGACCTGTGGGCGCAGCCATGCTCGACGGGTGTGATGAGGCAGTTCCGGTGCCCGGACTGTGGGGCGTGCTCGGGCGGAGTGTGCTCGAGGTGTCAAGTGCGGTAGGTGACCGGGTCACGAAGGGGATCCGGATCAGTGGTCGCGTCAATCTGAGCCTCTTCCTGACGGCTGGTCTGGTCGAGGTAGGTATCGTAGGCCCCTGGTGCCCCCGCCGCCACGAGGGGGCGTGAGGATGAACCGCTTCGCTCTCGATCACCTGAGCTGCTGAGTCCTGAGACGCGAGATCGTAGGCGCGAGCCGAAGCAAGCAGGGTCATTCCACTGCGTGTAAACGACGAAGTCCAATCAGCTTGACGCACGACGCTGTGTGGAAGCCGGCCGGTTCACTCTGGCTCTGCCTCCGGGTGGATGATCCACCCGCGACCCGCGACACCCCGCGAATTCAAACGACTTACAACGATCTCACGCGACCTCTTGCGAATGCGACCGACCTCGCGTAAACTCCGTTAACCTCGATAGGTGCAGCAGTTGCGACGGTTTTTGAGGCCGGATTCGGGACGCAAAGGTCGGAGGTTCAAATCCTCTCGCCCCGACCAGTTTTCCTTGCGCCCTAGGCGCGGCAGCCTGCCAGGCCCTCGCAGCTCGGGGGCGATCGCCGGGTTGTGCTCCGCCCGTCGAGCCCCGGCGAAGCCGGCCCGTTGGAGTAGGCGAGCCAATGCCTACGCGGCGAAGGCGAACTTGGGGTGCCGCAGCTCCGCCGGCGAATCGAGAACATTGTCATAAAGCTCCGTGGGCCGTGGACCGCGATCACGGCCTGCCTCTTCGCCAGATGCTCACATGCTGCCTCGTGAAGTGCCCGATGCGGTCGACCACCATGCGCACCGCGTCGGCAGCCGAGGTCGCCCCGAACACCCGGTCCTCAGGCTCGTCTGGATACCGCACGCGCTCGTCGACCCGCTGGTCCGCGACCTTGCCGCTCCAGCCATCCACGCGCAGTGCGACGATGAGCCGCTTGTAGATCCAAGCAAGGCAGATCTCGGACATGGTGCCGGCCCCGCCGCCGATCGCGATTACGGCGTCGGCGTGTGCGACGATCGAGTTGCGGACGTGATCCAGTCCCGATGGGATCACGACGTCGACAAACAGGTTGGCGTCGGCTGGGTCGTGCCCTGGCAACACCGCGACGGTGTCGCCGGACTGGTAGCGAGACGACGAACGCGCACCACGGCACGCCGCCTCCATC
>DAIMFJ010000018.1:20277-22829 GCA_036724695.1 Planctomycetota bacterium | reverse complement strand
TGCCAGTCAGCACGCGGAAGCCTGCATCGACGAGTAGCAGGCCTACTTCCTCGGCCAACAGGTCCTTCTGCGACCCTGGTGGCACGTTCGCGTCGCCGATCACCGCGACAAGCCTGCGTCGTGCTGGAGCCTGGGTAGTGGACTTGCCGGTCATGAGAGCACCTCCGCCCCTAGGAACCGCTCGGCTTCCTTCCTGGTCACCAGCAAGCCCCCGAGGTAGGGAACCGAAGTAGGTCGCTCGCCGCGCAGGGCCGCGAGGAGCGCCATCACGAGGAAATCGTGAGTGACCGCGATCACCCCTGGTGTCCCGGGCGCACTCAGCACCGATTCGAGCGCCTGACGCGCGACTTGCTCGCACGGCACGAGAATGCCCTGCGGTAGCGACCCGTCCTTCCAGCTCACCATCAGCCCGGTCCAGCCGAGGCGGCGTTTCACCTCGTTGTAGTGCTCCGGCCCGGTTGCGCGGAACCGCATGAGGTGCGGAGTTCGCAGGATCGACCCTGGATCAAGTCCTGCGCCGGCCGCGATCGACTCGGCGGTCTCCAGCGCACGCGGAACAGGGCTGCTAGCGATCCGAGCCGCCTGCCCAACTCGCTGGCCGAGTCCCCGGGCCATTTCACGCCCGCGAGCGGTCAACGCCACCTCGTGCTTCTGCTGATTCGTCAAGCCGGCGAACGAGGGACGTTCAGAGTGCCGAACGAACAGTATGGCACCGTGCTGCAGCATGTCGGCCGTCACGATCTCTGGAGTCACCAGGGTCGACGCAGACTTGCCTCGTGCCCAGCTTCGCGACGGAAGGCCGGTCAAGACGCCGATCTGCTTCTCCCGAGCGCACCGGTCGTCGCCCTTGCCCAGGCCAGATGGCTCGTAGAGGTAGAGCGGCTGCCTGATCCACTCCGGTCGCCGAGCCATCTCGACGATCGGCAGCATGAACGCCCAGTCGACCGCGATGTCGACATAGTGGCCATCGATCCGCAGCTCGTGGTCCGGGATCGCGTCGAACAGACGCTTCTGGAACGTCCGCAGGTGCTGCCAGCAGTTGCCGCCTCGGTTGTGCCGCGGCTCCTCGAACACGACGGGGTAGTTGCCGTGCTTGTCCGTGCGGAGCATCGAGCCGACGGTCGCGTCTGCTCCACCTCGATGGGCCGCTAGCACTCGCTCGGCCACGTCGACACCGATCAGCGCATCGTCCAGGTCCAGGGTCACGATAACGGTCTCCGTATCCGTGCAGATGTGGCGCACCGCGAGAGCCGTGTTCGCGAGTTGCCCGCGGCGCTCCCGCGGCTGGAGCAAGGTCACCCGATCGCGCCATGTGCCGCTCCAGACCTGCAGGTAGCAGCGACTCAGCTCGTCCGAGCCGTCGTCCACGATCACCGCACTCCAGTCCGTTCCGCGCTGGGCGACGAGTGAGTCGAGGCATCGCCGCATGCGGCCCGGTGGCACGTTTCGACCCGTGATGACGAAGACGAGCGGCTCGCGGCGCTCCCTCGGCACCCAGCCCAGCGGCCCACCAACGAGGTCGACAGATCCGACTTGTTGCGCCGGTCGCGCGCCCTTCTCCACTAGGTCGCTCAGCAGCATCCAATCCGTGACGGGCCGCTTGCACGAGTTCGGGAGGTGGACGAACCACGTTGCCGTTCCACCGCCCCGGATCGATCGCAGTGAACCACTGCGCACGACCTCATCAAGCGAGCGATGCCAGGACAATGCAGGCATGCCGCTGCTGAGCTGGTTCGGCAACGGGCGCGCTGCCAGCAGGCGTTCTCGATGGACGAGGCTGCCGCGCACCTCAACTCGCCATGCCCGACTGCCGTCGCCGGCCGAGAAAGGCAGATCGGCATCCCGAGCGATGTTCAGTGCCGCCGTGACGACCCGTTCGTCCGCGTCGAATTGCGCGATCATCTCGCCCAGGAAGTCGTGGTTCCGGTCGCGACGCCCGATCAGCAGATCTGAGTCAACCTGCAGAACGTAATCCGCCGCGCACGACTCGATCCCCTGCAGCGGGGCGACCAGGGGAGCCCCATGGACCGTGTGCGTGCTAGTCGCCTCCAGACCGAACCACCGGCGAAGCACCGTAGCGGCCTCAGGTCCCTCCTCCGAGCCGACCAGGACCCGGTCGATCCAGCCATGGCGGACGAGTCGCTGTGCGGCGGCCAACAGTGACGCGAAGTCACAGTCGCCGTGCTGGCGCACGAAACCGTCCCGACGCGAGTCGATCACGAGCACCCGTTCCTGGAACACTCGCGGTCCTTCGAGCTGGCCGACGAGGTGCTGGATCTGCCGCTCGATCGTGTCGCCTTCCATTGCGCACGTCTTCACGGCGAGCGCGACACCCTTCCCTTCCGACTTGACCGCAACGGGGCGGCAAACCAGGGTCAGGAAGTCGCTCGCGGGCTCGAAGCGTTCGAGGTCAACCGACTCGCTCTCGATGCGTCGCTCGACCACGAGCCCGTGTCTGAGCAGATCGCGCTCGATCCGACGGAGCGGACGGTGGAACTCACCGCGGCCAGCCCCGGTCCCGAGACCACGCGTTCCGCCGAGACGTGACCGAA
>DAIMFJ010000018.1:5899-20267 GCA_036724695.1 Planctomycetota bacterium | reverse complement strand
CGTTCTCTGTGTAGGCGAAGCACTCCTCGTAGCTGGCACCGGCCGGCAGGTCGCGGTGCCGGTGAAGTGGCGTCGGGCCGCCGAATGTCGCGAACGGGTTGCAGATCGTCACAACCACCGTGCCGCCAGTCCGTATGGCCTTTCCCAAATCCGTGAGCATGCGCTCGTAGTCGGGACCGTCCGACCACTCGCACAGGACCAACGTGCAGACGACCGCATCGAACGGGCCAGCCGCCAGGACTTCTTCGCGGTCGTCGGTCAGGCGCAGCCCGGCCGGCAGGTCGCCAAGTTCCAGCCACCGCTCCGCAACGCCGGCACCTGGGTCGAAGCCGAGCGTGAGCATGCCGGCCGCGGCGAAGGTGCGGGCGCTGCGAGCCTTCTTGCCGCAACCGTAGTCCAGCACGGTGCGCGCACCTGACCGCAAGACAATCGGGTCGACGATGCCGGCTGCGATCCGGGTCGCAGACGGACTCTCGTCGCAGAGCGCGCGCCAGAACCGCTCGAACCCATCGAGTTCGGGCAGGTGCTTGTCCTGCAGCGCACGCCGCATGAGCACTTCGAGGTCGGGGCGATGCGGCCACCGCCACGAGAGCCACGCCCGTTCCGCCATCGACCTATATCCGGCCTCCGAGAACGGCCGGATGTCCGCGCCGTAGTCGATCAGTCGCAGGCCCGCAGCGGTCACGCGCAGGTTCTTGGGGTGCATGTTCCTGCACACCACGCCAAGCGCCTTCAGCTCGCGCAGAAGCTCGATCAGCTCGGGACCATGGCCGCTGGTGTAGGCCTCGGAAGGCTCGAACTGGTAGCTCACCACGAGCTGGCCGTCGACGGTCACCAGCTCGAGGAGGTAGACGCGCTTGAGGGGCAGGGTCGTGCCTGATAGCGCACGCAGCGTCGCCTCGGTGTTGTGGTTGGCTCGGGGCTTCACCAGGTCGAGCACCTTGAACACCCGACGCTCGTCGGTGAAGACGACCCCTTCGCCGCCCATTCCGAGCAAGCGAAGTGGCGACTTGCCGAGTGCCTCGCGTAGCACCTGCCTTGCCCGAGCCTCGCGCGCCTTCCGGAAGGCCGGCGACTCGATGGCGTCCCCGGTGTGGGTCGCGCGGTACTCAGCGATGAAGCCGTCCATCGAACTGAACGTGCCGCGGATGGCCGCATCGCTCGTGCTGTGCCGAACGTGCTCTGCGAACTCAGCCACCGCCGAGGGTCGGAACTCGCTGCGCAGTCGGTCCATCTCGCTCGCTATGGCCAGGAGGTCGGCACGCGCTTCACCACCTCCCCAGGCCGGATGGTTTGCTGCGATGCGACGGGCCGCCGAACGAATCGCGCCTGCCAAGCCAAAGATGCGCCAAGCGTTCCACGTCAGAGCGCCCAACCGTTCGTCGCGATACTTGCGCATGAGGCGCACGCCGAGGCGATGCTCCGAGTCGGTCCATGCGAGCAGCGGGGACTTCCGCTGTTCGGCGCTGCGCCGCTGCATCAACTCGTTCTCCGCCCGGTAGAGCGCGTAGCCCAGCACGTCCTGCAGCAGCGTCTCGCTGGCCAGGGTTGCGCGTTTAGTCGAAGAGCGGTCGTGCCGCACGCCCACGCACGGGTGCATGACCAGTCGCAAGCCCGCTTGGTCGCGCATCAGTTGCGAGATGAGCATGTCCGAGCGACGCACGAACTGGTCGCCGAGGCGCGCGAGTGTCTGGGGGTAGAGGAGCAGATGGGCCGGGTTGAAGAAAAGCGCCGAGCCGCCGCGCTGGACCGAGTCGATCGCGGCTTGGAGGGGCAAGTCGCGAGCGTGGACGACGAGCGGACGGGAAACCGACTCGCCAGCCAGCAAACGGCTGACTTTCTGGCCCATCCACTTCAGCACGCTGGCTGCGTCCCTGACGTCGGCGGGATGCTGCAGCAGGGGCGTCTCCAGGTGCTCCGTGGTCTTCGACAGGTCGTAGTAGCTGTCGCGCAGGGCGTCACGTTCGGCTGCCACTTCCGTGCGGCGGTCGGGCCACATGGACTCCGGTTGCAGTTGGGCTAGCGTCCCGAGCAGGAGGTCCAGGTCGACGAGCTGCGTGCGCAGCGTCGCGACGAAGGGTAGCGGCGCAGCGTCCGTGTCGGGGCCGATCACAACGTCGACCCGCTGCTGCCGGAGCTGCAATAGGGTGCCGACGTCAGGCGTGATGCGTTCGATCGTCGTGCCATCGCCGCGGTCCACTCGAACGCTGAGGCGCTTGTCGTCGTCCAGGATCCAAGCGGCAGCCCCGGGAACGGCGAGAGCAGAGTGCGCGACGTAGGTGTTGAGGATCGACCGCGTCGCGGCGATGGGCAGCCGCTTTCGCGTCATGTCGGGCACGTCGAGCAGTGCGCCTCTCTCCCAGTCCGCTCGCTGCCGCTCGATCGTGACGAGGTCGATCGGCAGGCCGCCAGCCGAGAAGGATCTCACGAGTTCGTGTAGCGGCCGTGCGCCGTCTGGCAGTGGGCCGTTCTCGACGATCACGACCTTCGACAACCGGACCCCGGGTTGCGCCTGCAAACGACGGAGGTCGTCGAGCAGGCCGTGGACGTGGGGTGGCACAAGCGCGTCCGTGACGAAGCCGACGACCAGATCGAGTTTCTCGAAGGGCTTCGTTGGTGGCGAGATGGGAACCAGCTCGGGTAGTTGGACCGGAGGAATCCAGCCGAACCGCTTTGCCGCGCGGACCTCGGCCTCGTTCCGCGTCGCGGCGTCGAACCGCGGCCCGTGCTTGCGGAAGAACCTCGTGAGCCCGTCCAGTTTGGCGGGCGAAACCGGCGTCGACAGGCGAACCGGCCGCGGGTCTGCGTAGTGGTGGACGGTGTACCGGTCCGTCGAGCCGAACCGAAGCTCTTCGAGGGAGACAAGCCGAAGGCATAGGTCGCGATCGGTGCAACTGGGCAGGCGTTCGTCGAAGCCGCCGGCTAGCAGCAGCAGGTCCAGGCGGACGAACAGGTTGGAGCCTTGGATGTGCTGGCCGCGCACGAACAGCTCGCGCGCGTCGAGCTTGCCGGGGATCAGGTGTCGGTGGCCAGGGTCGCCTGGGGTCTCGTGGCGGATCAGGCCGCTCGCCACCATGTTCAGGTCGTCAGCAAGTGCCGCACTGAGGCAGCATTGGAGGTGGTCCGGCTCCCAGGCGTCGTCGTCGTCGAGCACTGCGACGAACACGAGGTCGGGCTGGCGGATGTCGCGGTGTAGTTGGTCGAGGCCGGTGTTCCACGCCCCTGACGCGCGAGTTGGGGTGCGCCGGTTGCGCATCACGGTCAGCCGGACTCTTCCGCGGCAGAGGGACCGGAGTCGGCGGGCCTGCTCGGCGAGGGCGTCATCCGGCAGTTCCGAGGGGGACTGGTCGACGACGACCAAGATCCGGTCGGGCAGCCGCGACTGGGCCAGGATGGACGGGAGGGCGCGGAGCGCGAGAAGGTCGAATCGACCCCGGGTAGCCAGCAACGCCACGACCGAGCGCGCGTCCGGCGAACGCAACTTGTTCAAACCACAACACCTGATTAGCGCAGTGTCACGTCGGCACGCCGGCCCCCAGTATGGTGGGCAAAGGCATCAGGAGTAGTTGCAGCACCTCGAAGTGAGTGACCTCCGGCCGATCCCGTCGCTCATCGATCGAGATCGCACCCTTGGCCGAAGCCGCAACCATCCTGATCGCAGGAAGGCGTCCAACGTGTCGATCGTAGCCGATCCGTCCAGGAACTTGTCGTTCGCCGCAGTCGACCAGTCGGGTGCTGGTCGGCCGCGAGCTTGCTTGCAGCCCGTCGCGACGAGTTTAGGCAAGCTGGTTGAGGCCGTTGCGCAAGTGTTCGGGGCCGTACGGATGGTACATGTGCGGTACATACGGAGCCAGATCCCTTTGCCAAACGAGGCACCTGTGTCCCGTTGTGCTACTCGAAGCCCGGTGCCACTCCCCGGCGCTGCCCATGCCTCCGCAGGCTAATCCACGGAGCTCATGTGATCGCCCCCAAGTCAGGCAGGGTCTCCGCCGACGTGCAACCGCATCCGTCGCCTGCCCACGCTCCGCCGCAACTGCCTTGACACACGCCGCGCACGTCATGCACGTATCGGTCAATCCGCTGGTCACTGGCTTCGCGGTGCTCTCCTTCTTCGCGCTGTGGTGCGATCGCATGCTCTACGCGAGTGCCACCGTTGCGCTTCGGGCCCTCGTTCGTAGCAATCCGCGTGCTCTTGCAGCCTTCGCCGATGGCTTGTCGGTTCGGTGGCTCAGATGAGCGCAGCCGGTGCATTCGGCTGCCACGACCCGGGTGCTCTCAGCGGCCAGCCTCGTTCGGATTCGGACTGCCGGGAGTAGTCCGAGGTGGTTGTCGGCACACTGGTGGAGGCAGAATGGTCCGACCACAACCGCCAGCACACCGCCCAACAGCCGACAACATCCCATCCCCGCCCTCACCTCGATGCCCGACCCCGCTGCCGAACACCATCTGAGCTTCCGACGCATGCCGGTGCTGCTGCGCATCCTCGTACTGGTGATGGCCGGCGACGGCGCAATCCGCATCGTCCGCGTCCTCCTCGCGCTGGTGGGCGGCGAGCCGACGCGCTTGTCGGGACTCACCACGGGGGCTGTGCTCCTCGCCGCCGGCGTGGAGGTGCTGCGCGGGCAGCGGCGCGGGATCGACTGGTTCGTGTTCTTCAACCTTGCCGTCGTCGGCATGCTTGCGTACGGCGCGTGGCGCAGTGGCGAAGCCGTCACGACCTCGATCGTCGGCACTGCCGCCTTGCTGCTCGTCGTCAGCGGCTACCTGTGGTGGTGCCGGGTACGGCTGCCATGGCAAGCGCGTGGCAGCTACGGGCAGTGGATGACCGATCCGGACTTCCGCGATGCGGCGGCGGCGTGGTTCGCCGAACGCGATCGGCAGGTCGAACAGGATCGCTGCCAGCGCCCGGATCCGGATGAAGTGGTACGCAGCCTGCTCGAGGGTGCCGACGAAGAGTTGGTGCGGCATCGGATCCAGGACGCCCCTGAGCACTACGGCATGGCGGTGGTGCGCGCGCTCGCCGATCCGGCATTTCGCACCGATGTGGAGATCCTGGCGATGTTGATCGACCAATTGCCCAAGGAACTGCACGAACGCGCTCGTGGGTCGCTGGTGGCCAGCCTTGACCATCTGACCGGTTACGCACGTGGCAAGGTCTTGCTTCTGCTCGCCGAATCCGGGGATCCGGCGCTGACCGAACGGCTGATCCGCGAACTCGACGGCGACGAAGCTGAGTTCGTCGTGAGGGGGCTGGCGAGCGCGTTCGCCGGAGGTCTTGCCGGCGACGAAGTGCGCCGAGCGTTTGCGCCAGCGTTGCGCGCGAGGCTGGATCGGCCGGGAGCGCCGGTCGGCGTCAGCGTGGCGCTGGCGCGGCTGGATCCGGAGTTGCCGCAGCAACTGACCGAACGCGCGATGGCCTCGGCAGACGACGAACCGCTGCGCGGCCTGGTCGCCATCCACGAGGCGGGCATCCCGTTGCCGACCGCCGCGATGCTCTCATTGTGGCGGCGGGCCCGCGATTCGCAGCAGTGGTACTGGTGCTGGCGGTTGCTGCCAACGGCTGCCGTGCCCGAACCGGAACTCCGTGCGCTGCTCGCGGCGCTCCCAAACCACTTCGAAGCACTCGTGCGCGGCGACGGGGATGCGGACGCGGCGCGGTCGGAGGCGCGGTACGCACGCCTCGCCTACATGGGCAGCATCGAGCAACTCGTCGATCGTGGCTGCGGCGACGCCGAGCGTCTGCTGGAGCAGGCCATCGGTCTCGACCGCGTGGACATCAGTGATCAAGCTGCCGGCCGACTCCTGCGCTTCCACGGCATGACTGGCGACTTCACCTTCCATGGCGTCGCCGACCCGACACCCCGTCAGCTGGCCTTGCGCTCCCTGGCCTTGGCGTCCAGCTATGCCGCCAATGGCGGAATCATGCACGCGTTCGACTGTCTCGACGCCGCGTGCATGGCCGCGTTCGAACCGGCGCTGCACGCGATCGCGCCCGCGGCTGTGCGTGACATCTGGTTGGCAGCCTGCCGCGAGGTGTCCCCGAAGCCGCTGCCTGCCGACCCCGACGCTCGGCGTGCGCTGGTCATGAAGCGGTACAAAGCCGTGAAGTTGCGCCTCGACGAACTGGAGCGGCAGCTCTACGCGATCAACTGGCAGCTCGACGTCGCCATGGTGCGCCATGCGCTCGCACATCGCGCTGAGTTGACCCCGGGGTCGTGAACGGGCCGACGGTTCCTTGCGGCGAAGATCGAAGGTGAGGCCAATTGGCGACCCATCGCCCGATTCTGGTCGCACGGCGGTTTCCGCCGATCGTCCCCGGCCTCGAAACCGCCGGACTGACCGAACGCCAACGCGGACTCGTCCTGCTCGGCGAACTCGGCTGCGTCGCCTGCCACACCGAGACCCGGCAACCGCCGCTCGTCGACGCCCGCAGCGGCCCGGACCTGCGCACCGTTGCCGCCCGCGTGCGCGCTGACCACCTGCTGGCGTTCCTGCGCGACCCGCACGGCACCGAGCCCGGCACCGTGATGCCGGATCTGTTCGGCGAGCGAAACGCCGCCGCGCGCGACACGGCCGCCCGGGACCTGCTGGCCTACCTGCTGACGTTCTCGGTGGCGGTCGAAGTCGCCGCGCCGCCTGCCGAACCTGCCGCCGTGGCGCGTGGGCACGAACTGTTCGGGACGATCGGCTGTGCGGTGTGCCATGGGCCGCGCGATGCCGACGGGCGCGACCGGCCGCTGCCCGGCGCGATGCCGCTCGGCCGGGTGCAGGACAAGTACACCCTCGGCACGCTGCGGGACTTCCTGCTGGCGCCGCACCGTGCCAGGCCGGCGGCGCGCATGCCCGACCCGCACCTGACACCGGCCGAAGCGCACGACCTCGCCAGCTTCCTGATGCTCGCGGCCGCCCCGGAGCCGGCGCAGGCGGTTCCGGTGGGGGACGCGCAGGCGGGGCGGGAACTGTTCGCGGGGCTCGGCTGTGCGACCTGCCACGAACTGGCGGATCAGGCGCGGCCGGCGGGCCGGCGGGCGGCGTCGCTCGAGACCCTCGACGTGACCCGCGGGTGTCTGGCCGAGGCACCCGGCGCGGCGCCGCGGTACGCACTTTCCAATGCGCAGCGCTCGGTGTTGCGCATGGCGATCCGGGAACATGCCGTGCCGTTCGACGACGAGGCGCACCTCCAGCAGGTGCTCGCGTCGCGCAATTGCCTGGCCTGCCATGCCCGCGGCGCCCGCGGTGGCGTGGCTCCTGTGTACGACGACCTGTTCACCAGCAGCGACCCCAACCTCGGCAGCGAAGCGCGGCTGCCGCCGCCGTTGACCGGGGTCGGCGCCAAGCTGCAGCGCGAGTGGCTGCACGACGCGATTGCGCACGGACAATCGGCGCGGCCCTATGTGCGCACGCGCATGCCGGGGTTCGGCACGGCGTTGGCCGGCAAACTGGCCGAACTGGTCGAACGGCTCGACGTGCTGCCGCCGCTGCCGATCGCCGCCTTGCCAACCGAAGAGAAATTGCGCCGCGAGGTCCTCGACCTCGGTCGCGAACTGGTCGGCGACCAAGGCATGAACTGCATCACCTGCCACCGCTTCGCCGGCGAACAGGTCGGCGCGATGGGCGCGATCGACCTCGTCGAGTCGACGGGGCAGCGCCTGCGGCCCGAGTGGTTTGCGCACTTCCTGCGCCAGCCGTTCGTGTTCAAGCCCAACACGCTGATGCCGCAGTTCTTCCCGGATGGCGTGTCGACGCGGCCCGGGCTCGGCGGTGGCGACGTCGCGCGCCAGATCGACGCGATGTGGCACTACCTCGCCGAAGGCCGCAACGTGCGCCAGCCGGCCGGCATGCGCCGGCCCGCGATCGAGCTGACCGTCGGCGAGGAGGCGGTGCTTCTGCGGCGCAGCGTGCAGCACACCGGCAAACGCGGCATCAGCGTCGGGTATCCGGGCGGCGTGAATTTGACGTTCGATGCCGAACGGCTCGGCCTCGACCAGATCTGGTGGGGGCGCTTCGTCGACGCATCGCCGGTGTGGACCGGGCAGGGCAGCGGCCAGGCGCGCATCCTGGGCCAGCAGCGTGTCGAATTGCCGAACGGCCCGGCGGTCGTGGCCCTGGCCGATGCCGACGCACCGTGGCCAGTGGCGTCGCGACGGGAGCTCGGGCAACGATGGCTCGGGTACGACCTCGACGGCCAGCAGCGGCCGACGTTCCGCTACGAATGTGCGGGGGTCGAGGTGGCGGATGCCGCGCGCGAGCTGCGCGTGGACAGCCCGTCGGGAACGACCCTGCAGCGCACCCTGCGCTTCACGGCCACCGGCGACCATGACCTGCAGTTCCTGGCCGCGCGCGACGCACGCATCGAAACGATCGGGGACGGCGAGGTTCGCGTCGGCGCATCGTTGTGGCTGCGGCTACAGCCTGCGACCCACCGCATCCTCGATCGTGGCGATACCAGAGAGCTGCGCATCCCGATCGCGGTGCGCAAGGGCCGCGCCGAGCTGCGCATCGACTACTCCTGGCGCGAGGCACGCAAATGAAGCGCTCTCCGACAAGCTGGTGCGCGCTGCCGCTGCTGCTCGCCGGCCTGCCGGCGCAGGAGCTCGGCGACACCTGGGGCACCGGGCACGCCGAAGCCGCCTACTACCGCATCGTGACCTTGCCGCTGCCGCGGGAACTGAACCTGGAGGCCGGCAGCTTCTGCGTCCTGCCCGACGGGCAGCTCGCGGTCGGCACGCGCCGCGGTGAGATCCTGCTGATCCGCGGCGCGTTCGACGAGATCCCAAGGCCCCAGGTGCACCGGTTCGCGACCGGCCTCGACGAGGTGCTCGGGCTCAGCTATCGCGACGGTGCGTTCTACGCGACGCAGCAGACCGAGCTGACGCGCATCCGCGATCGCGACGGGGACGGCCGCGCCGATCGCTTCGAGAACCTCAGCGACGTCTGGGGCTTCGGCAACTACCACGAATTCGCCTGGGGTTCGCCGGTGATGCCCGACGGCAGCGTCACGGTCGTGCTCGGCTTGTCGGAGTCGTACCACTACAAAGCCGACTACCGCGGCTGGGCGTTCCAGATCACGCAGGACGGCCGGTCGATCCCGATCGCCAGCGGCATCCGCAGTGCGGGCGGCGTGGCGCCCAACGAGCACGGCGTGATGTTCTACGCCGAGAGTCAGGGACCGTGGAACGGGTCGTGTTCGCTCAAACACCTGCGGCCCGGGGGGTTCATGGGGCACCCGGTGAGCTTCCCCGGCTACGACCTGCCGCTCGGCAGACAGCTCGGCCCGCGGCCCGCCGAACCCAGCAGCCAGTCGCGGCTGGCGAGCGAGAGCGAACGCATCCCCGAACTGGTGCCGTATGCGGTGGTGTTCCCGTATCGCAAGATGGGGCAGTCGATCACGACGTTCCGCGTCGACACCACCCAAGGGCGCTTCGGGCCGTTCGCGGGGCAGTTGTTCCTCGGCGACTACAGCCTGTCGTGCGTGATGCGCGCCACCACGGAACTCGTCGACGGCGTCTGGCAGGGTGCGTGCCATCCATTCCGCGAGGGCTTCGGCAACGGCATCCTGGCGTGCGAGTTCTCGCCCACGGGTCACCTGATCACCGGCGGCACCAACCGCGGCTGGCCGGTGCGCGGCAACCAGAGCTTCGTGCTCGAGCGCCTGGAGTGGACCGGCGTCGTGCCGTTCGAGGTCGAACGCATCACCGCGCGGCCCGACGGGTTCCGGGTCGTGTTCACGCTGCCGGTGGACGCGGACCGCGCGGCGAACCCGGCGAGCTACACGCTGTCGAGTTACACGCACGTGTTCCAGCAGGGCTACGGCAGCCCCGAGGTCGACCACACGACGCCGCGCGTGCGCAGCGCGGTGGTCGCCGCCGACCGTCGCAGCGTGCAGCTCGTCGTCGACGGGCTGGTGCAAGGCCACGTGCACGAATTCGACTTCGGCGGCGTGCGAGCACAGGACGGCGCACCGCTTCTGCACACCAAGGCCTACTACACGCTCAACCGGATCCCGAAGTGAACCCGCGAACGCTCCTTCCCGCGGCCCTGTTCCTGGCTGGCTCGATGCTGGCCGGTTGCACCACGCACCGTCACCCGGTGCCCGACGATCCGCGTTGGCTCACCTACCACGGCGGGCATGGTCCTGGGCGCGGCAAACACCTCGTGCTGGTCGCGGCCGAACAGGAGTACCGCAGCGAACACTCGCTGCCGATGCTCGCGCGGTTGCTGTCGGCGCGGCACGGGTTCGACTGCACGGTGCTGTTCGCGCTGAATCCGCAGGGTCTCGTCGACCCGACGCAGAAGACGCCGCCCGAGGAGAACGGCGGGCGTCACGACATCCCGGGCCTCGAGCACCTGCGCGCCGCCGACCTGCTGATCCTGTCGACCCGCTTCCTGACGTTGCCCGACGACCAGCTGCAGTGCTTCCTGGACTACTTCGACTCGGGCAAGCCGCTGCTCGGCATCCGCACCGCCAACCACGGCTTCTCGGGCCCGTTCCCGTACGTCGTGGACGGCAAGCCGGTGCGCTTCGGGGAAGACGTGCTCGGCGGCACGTTCCGCGCCCACCACGGCGGTTGGCACCAGGAAGCGACGCGCGGCATCGTCGTGGCCGCGCAGAAGGACCACCCGATCCTGCGCGGCGTCGACGACCTGTTCGGGCCGTCGGACGTCTACCGCACCTATCCCGAGGGCCAGTCGCTGCCCGAGGGATGCACAGCGCTGGTGCTCGGCCAGCCGCTCGTCGGACTCCGTCCGGAGGATCCACCCAACCCCGCCAAGGAAGCGCTCCCGATCGCGTGGACCAAGACCTGGACCGGCAACGCCGGCAAGACCGCGCGGGTGTTCCACGTCACGATGGGCAGCGCGCAAGACTACCAGCATGCGGGTGTGCGCCGGCTGACCGTGAACGCGGTCTACTGGTGCCTGGGGCTCGAGGATCGCATCCAGGCGACGAACCAGGTCGACCTGGTCGGTCCCTACGAACCGCTGCCGAGCGGTTTCGACTACGCGAAGCTCGGCGTCGTCGCCAAACCGCCCGCTGCCTACCGCTGACCCCCCGGAACGCTCCCATGCCCGCCAACCTGCCGCCCAGCATCTTCAACGACGTCGTCGGCCCGGTGATGCGCGGACCGTCGAGTTCGCACAGCGCCGCGTCGGTGCGCATCGGTCGGCTGGCGCGCGACCTGTGTGGCGGGGATCCCGAGCGGGTGCGGATCGAGTTCGACACCGAAGGCTCGCTGGCGACCACGCACGAGAGCCAGGGTTCGGACATGGGCCTGTTCGGCGGCTTGCTGGGCTGGGAAGCCGACGACGAGCGCCTGCCGGAGTCGGCGGCAGCGCTACGCGCGGCGGGTGTCGAGGTGGCGATCGAGATCGCGACCCTGCACGATCCGCACCCCAACACCTACCGACTGACGTTGTATCGGGGTGGCGTCGAGCATCGACTCGTCGCGCTGTCGACCGGCGGCGGCATGATCGAGGTCGTCGAGATCGACGGCAGCCAGGTGACGCTCCACGGCGACTGCTTCGTCACGGTGCTCGACGTGCGGGGCGACGCGCGCGCGGTCGTCGCGCGGCTCGCAGCGGCGGCCGGCGTCGACGAGGTGACGGCCGTCGGGGCGCGGGTCTTCGCCAAGGGGCCAGCGTTCGTCGCCGCGGACGTGCTGGCGACGTTGTCCGGCGTGGCGCGCGTGCGCCGGCTGCACCCGGTGCTGCCGGTATTGACGAAGAAGGGCATGACGGTGCCGTTCCTGCACGCGGGGGAGATGGTCGCCACCGCCGACCCCAGGACCCGCAAGCTGTCGGACTTCGCGCTCGACTACGAATGCGCGCGCGGCGGCCTCGACCAGGCCGCGGTGATGGCCCAGATGGCGAAGATCCTGGCGATCGTGCGCGGCGGCGTGCGGCAGGGGCTCGCCGGCACCGAGTACCAGGACCGCATCCTGCCGCGGCAGAGCCACCGCTTCGCGGCGCTGCTCGAACGCGGCGAACTGCTCGACGGGGGCATCCTCAACCGCGCGATCCTCTACGTCACCGCGTTGATGGAGGTGAAGAGCTCGATGGGCGTGATCGTCGCCGCGCCGACCGCGGGTTCGTGCGCGACGTTCCCGGCGACCTGCCTGGCCGCCGCGGAGGTGCAGGGCTGCAGCGACGACGTGATCGTGCGCGCGATGCTCGCGGCGGGGCTGATCGGTGTGTTCACCGCGACGCGGTCGAGTTTCGCCGCCGAGGTCGGCGGTTGCCAGGCCGAGACCGGTGCGGGCGCGGCGATGGCTGCCGCAGCCCTGGTCGAGTTGGCGGGCGGCAACGCCGCCCAGGGCCTGTCGGCCGCCAGCCACGCGCTGCAGAACGTCCTCGGCCTCGTCTGCGACCCGATCGCCAACCGCGTCGAGGCGCCGTGCCTGGGCCGCAACCTCGCCGGCGCGGCCAATGCGTTCGCCTGTGCCAACATCGCACTGGCGGGATACGACCACCTGATCCCGCTCGACGAGGTGCTCGACGCGCACCGGCAGATCAGTGAGACCATGGCGCGGGAATTGCGGTGTACGGCGCTCGGGGGGTTGTCGATCTCGCCGACCAGCAAGGCGATCGAGGCGCGGTTGTGCGGGGGTGGCGGTGGTGGTGGGGGCTGCGGCGGCAGCGGCGGCGGACAGGGCCGGGCGGCGAGGGGGGGCTGACCGGCCCGGAGACCCCCCGGGCGACGATTCTCGCTGCCTCGGTGCTTGCCTTGGACCGGCCGCCGGCGACGCTGTAGCCGTGACGAAGCAACCCGTCGACGAGATCGCCGCGTTCAAGGCATTGCAGGCCAAACTGCTGCCGATCTGGGCCGAGGTGCACGAGCAACCGCGCGAACCGCATTCGTGCCTGATCGTGCCGTCGTTGAGCTTCGATCAGGAGGAGCTGGCGAAGGTCAGCGGCGTGCCGTTCTACGAGGAGCGGCTGATGTTCATGCTGATGCGGCTGCGGCGCCCCGGCGCGCGCGTCATGTACGTCACCAGCCAGCCCATCGAAGAGGAGGTCGTCGACTACTACCTGCAGATGCTCGTCGGCGTCCCGCCGATGCACGCCAAACGCCGTTTGACGATGCTGTGCGTGCAGGACGCGAGCCCGCGGGCGCTGACCGAGAAGATCCTCGAACGGCCGCGCGTGATCGATCGCATCCGGCATTGGATCGGCGATCCGAACCGCGCCTACATGACCTGCTTCACGACGTCGCCGCTCGAACGTTCGTTGGCGGTGCGGCTCGGCATCCCGCTCAACGGTGCCGATCCGGACCTGCTCGACCTGGGCAGCAAGTCGGGGTCGCGCGAGGCGTTCCGCAAGGCCGGCATCGAGCTGCCGGCCGGCACCGAGAACCTGCGCACGATCGCCGACGCCGTGGCCGCGCTCGACGAGCTCGAGCGGCAGAAGCCGGGCATCCGGCGCGCGGTCGTCAAGCTCAACGCCGGGTTCTCGGGGGAGGGCAACGCCCTGTTCCAGTATCCCAAGCCGCTGCCCGACGGCGAAGCTGCGCGGCGTGCGGCGATCCGCAGCGCCTTGGACGGGTTGAAGTTCACCGCGGCCGATCACAGCAAGGCGGCGTTCTTCGAGAAGTTCGAGGAGATGGGGGGCATCGTCGAGGAGTTCCTCGAAGCCGAGGAAGTGCATTCGCCCAGCGTGCAGCTGCGCATCACGCCGGCCGGGGAATTGCGCATCATCTCGACGCACGACCAGGTGCTCGGCGGCGACACCGGGCAGGCCTACCTCGGCTGCCGGTTCCCGGCCCGCCTGGAGTATCGGGCGATGATCACCGAACGCGCCCACTTCGTCGGCGAGGTGCTGCGCGAGCGCGGTGTGATCGGGCGGTTCGCGATCGACTTCCTCGTCTACCGCAACCACGGTGCGGAGTGGCAATGTGCGGCGATCGAGATCAACCTGCGCATGGGTGGGACGACGTTCCCGTACATGGCGCTCGACTTCCTCACCGGCGGGGCGATCGGCGGGGCCGGCGACTACCGGTCGCGCAGTGGGATCGTGAAGTACTACTTCGCCACCGATGCCCTGGTGTCACCGGCGTACCGTGGGCTCCTGCCGCAGGACTTCCTGGAGATCGTGATCCACCACGGACTGCATTGGAGCCCGCTCACCGAGACCGGGGTGTTGTTCCACATGATCGGGGCGCTGTCGCAGTTCGGGAAACTGGGCGTGATCTGCATCGGCAACAGCGCGGCCGAGGCCGACGCGTTGTACCAGCAGACCCGCAACGTGCTCGACATGGAGACCGATGCCGCGCGCACCGGGCGCGGCCAGCTGCTGCCGATGTTCGACGACTTCCCGCACTTGATGGATTGAAGCGCGCTGGCGCGCGTCACCGGGTGCTGCCGAACAGGAAGTG
>DAIMFJ010000018.1:0-5889 GCA_036724695.1 Planctomycetota bacterium | reverse complement strand
CGCGGTGTCGACGCACATCGCGCGGTAGGTCAGCGCCGTCAGCGACGCCGTGTGTGGGGTCAACAGCGCGCGCGGAGAACCCAGCAGCGCATCGCCTTCGTCGGGCGGCTCGACCTCGAGCACGTCGGCGGCGAACCCGCCGAGATGCCCGTCGGCCAAGGCCGTTCGCAGCGCCAGACCGTCGATCAGGGCCCCGCGCGCGGTGTTGACCAGGAACGCGCCGGGCTTCATCGCCGCGAGCTGCTCGGCGCCGAGCAGGTGGCGGGTCGCGGGGGTCAGCGGCAGGTGCAGCGTGACCACGTCGGCCGACCGCAGCACCTCGGCGAGTGGCGCGGACCGGTAGGGCGCAGGCACGCTGCGGCCGGCGTGCGTCGCGACCAGTACCTGCATGCCGAACGCCGCGGCCAGCTGGGCGACGCGTTGGCCGATGTTGCCGAAGCCGAGGATGCCCAGGCACAGGCCGCGGATCTCGTTGCCCTGGTACCGCGCGCGGTCCTCCCAGCGGCCGGCGGCGACGGCGTTCGCCTGCCGCGTGATGCCCCGCACCAGGTCGAGGATCAGGGCCAGCGTGTGTTCGGCGACGGTCAGCGTGTTGCCGCCGGGCGCGAACACGACCGGGATGCCGAGCTGGGCAGCGGCCTTTGTGTCGAGGTTGTCGAGGCCGACGCCGGCGCGCGCGATGACCTGCAGGTTCGGGCACTGCTCCAGCAGGTGCCGGGTGATGCGCCCGCGGCCGCGCGTCAGGATCGCGCGCACCTGGGAGAAGTCGCCAGGGACGTCGTGCTGGGGGGCGTTGGGGTCGGCGGCGCGTACCAATACGTCGACCTCGGCGAGCCGCGCCTCGGCGTCGGGGTGCAGCGACTCGAGCAGCAGGATGCTCATCGACTCTCGTGGGCGCCGACCTCGGCGCCGGGGGCCATGCGGTACATGCCCGGCTTGGGCTCGACGAGTTCGTCCGCGAACAATGCCGGATCGATCTTCGCGTCCTTGTGGCTGCCGATCTCGACGAGGTTGCCGGCCGGATCGCGCACGAACATCTGCATCGCGCCGTTCGGCAGGCGCCGCACGCGGCCCCACGGCCGCACGTCGATCGCGTTGGCGGCCTTGGCGCGCGCGAACACCGCTGGGAAGTCCGGCGCGATCAGGCAGAAGTGGCCGCGGAACTGGTGCACGTCGGCGATCTCGTTCATGTGGATCTGCGCGTTCGAGCCCAGCCGGAAGAACTGCGAGCGGAAGCCCTGGTCGGGCGTGGTGTCGAGCGGCAGCCCGATCACGTCGCGGTAGAACGCGACCGCGGCGTCGAGGTCGTCGACGTTGACGTTGACGTGGTGCAGGTGGAAGTCGTTCACGGTTGCCTCAGCAAGCTCGGGTGTGGCGGCGCACGAACTCGGGGTCGGGCTCGACGCCGAAGCCCAGCCCTTGCGGCGGCAAGAGGTGCCCGTCGTGCAGTTGCAGGTCGATCCGGGCCATTTCGCGCAGCAGCGGCGCGCCGCCCATCGGCACCTCGACGAACGTGCCGGCCGGGCTGGCGAACGCCAGCGTGCGCCCGGCCTGGAAGGTGATCGCCGAGCCCCAGCAGTGCGGCGCCAGTTCGAGGCGGTGGGCGTAGGCGAGTGCGGCGATGCGTTGGCCTTCGCTGAGGCCGCCGGCGATCGCCAGGTCGGGCTGCAGCACGTCGATCGCGCGGCGCTCGAGCAGCTCGGCGAAGTCGAACGCGGTGAACTCGCTCTCGCCCGCGGCGATCGGCAGCGGGCTCACGGCGCGCACCTCGGCGAGGCCGGCGCGGTCGTCGCTGGCGACGGGTTCTTCGACGAACCGCAGCGCGAGTTCGGCGGCGCCGGTGCAGAAGCGTTTGCTCTCGGCGACGTTCATCGTGCCGTGCGCGTCGCACATCAGGTCGACGGCCGGACCCAGCACGCTGCGCGCGGCCCGCACGCGGTGCAGGCTCGCGGCGACGCTGCCGTCCATCGCGCCGATGCGCATCTTGACGGCGGCGAAACCCTGTTCGGTGTAGCGCCCGAGCTCTTCGGCGAGCCGATCGACCGGCGCCCAGCCGCCGCTGGCGTAGGCCTTGATGCGGTCGCGGCAGGGGCCGCCGAGAAGTTCGAGCACCGAGCAGTTCTTCGCCTTGGCGTTGAGGTCCCACAGCGCCAGATCGACACCGCTCATCGCCGCGATGTGGATGCCGCGGCGGCCGAGCACCGGCATCGCCCGGCCGAAGCGTTCGGCGTGGCCAGCACGGCTGCCGTTGTACATGCGGCCCCACAGGCGGCCGACGTCGCGCGGATCGGCGCCGAGCAGCAGTGGCGCCAGCTCGTGCTCGACGATCGCGACCAGCGCCGCGCCGTTGCCAGCACTGCCGACCGCGGGTTTGGCTTCGCCGTAGCCGACCAGCCCGTCTTCGGTGGTGATCGTCACCAGCACCGCGTCGAACGCGGCGATGCGGCCGAAGTCGGAGACGTGCTGCTTCGCCGGGTCGAGCGGCACGTGCAGCCAGACGGCGGCGACGGAGCGGATCTTCACGCGGGTTCCTGTGGGCGCGGCATCAGCGGATCAGCGGCAGCAGGGTCTTCGACGCCGTCTCGTACAGCATCGTGTAGTACTCCTCGCTGAGCAGGCTGCTGCCGTGGTCCTGGATGAACTTGAGCTGCTCGGGCGAGATGTCGACGGAGTTCTTCTCGACCTGGTTGGGCCACGGGCACACCGGGGTGCGGTCGATCGGCGCCACGGCCTCCATCGTCAGCGCACCGTCGTAGCCGACCTCACGCAGCGTCGCGACGAGTTTGCTCCAGTCGACCTTGCCCATGCCGGGTGCCAAGCGGTTGTTCTCGGCGACGTGCACGTCGACGAGGCGCTTGCCGACCTTGCGGATCGCGTCGTGCATGTTGACCTCCTCGATGTTCATGTGGAACACGTCGAGGCACACGCCGCACTCGGGGCCGACTTCCTCGGCCAGGCGCAGCGCCTGGTCGGCGCGGTTCAGGAAGTACGTCTCGAAGCGGTTGAGTGGTTCGAGTGCCATCCTCACGCCGGCCTTCTGCGCGTGTGCGTAGACCTCCCGCAGGCCCTCGACGACCCACTGCCACTCCTGCTCGGGGGTGCCGTCGGGCACGACCTTGCCGACGGTCGCGGGCACGATCGTGCACTCGTGACCGTCGAGTTCCTTGACCATGGTGATCACCGACTTGACGTAGTCGACGGATTTGGCGCGTTGCGCCTCGTTGCCGGCGGCGAGGTTGCGTTCGCCCAGAGTGAGCGTCACCGCGCCCCAGCAGCGGATGCCGTACTGCTTGAGCAGCGGCCGCGACGCCTTGGTCTCGTACTGGCGGGGTTCGCCGCTGATCTCGATGCTCTCGAAACCGAGGCGTTTGATGCGACGCAGCGTCACCTCGAGAGGTTCGGCGCGCATCCAGTTGTGGGTGGACAGATGCATGGGGGTTCCTGGGGGCGAAACGCGCGGGGAAGTGCGCACGCAGAACGTTAGCCGCCTGGGCCGCCTGCTGCATCCGGCAAGGTGGGCAGGACGCCGGTTCGGGCGACCGCCGGTGTTCGGGTTGGCCTGCCGACGGGGCGCCCACGTGCCCTTCGCCGTCGTCCGGCTGACGGCGTGTGCCACAGGTCCGCAGGTCCGCATCGTGCCATGGACCTCGATGGGGCGCGGCCGAGGCTGCCTGCCGTCCGCGAGGCCTTGGCGATGCTGCCAGGGGTCTCGAACGCGGCGCGGCTCACCAGGCGCGGCTCACCAGCCGATCGACAGGTCGATCCCAGCGGTGACCGCCACACCATCGAACGCGCCATTCGGATCGAGAACGACCCCTTGCGCCACCACGCGGATGCCGGCGAACGCCGGGTCGGCAGGCACTGGCAGCGGAAAATCCGCTACGCCGGCATGGTCGCCGATCACGAACTGCGTCGCGATCCCCGTGGCCACGAGCTGCGTGCAGCCGTTCCCCAGGGCCACGCTGGCGGGGACAAACCCGAACACCGCGAACGCTGGCGCGGTCGGCGGCAGGTTGCCCGCCCGGAGCAGGAACTGCGGCTGGTCGAGCGAAGGGACGTGGCGGGCGCGCAGTTCGGGATCGCCATGGGTACCCGGGCAACCAGTCCCGTACCGACTCGCCGTGGCCGCCGGCGCCGACACGAAGCGCCGCAGCGTCGCGGTCACCGCGGGTTGTCCGCCGCCGAGCAACACCAGGTCGCCGTCGAAGGTGTCGACGGCTGCGCTGAGGCTCTGGGGCAAGCCCGGGCTGGGGCGCACGGACCACGCCGTGCCATTCCACTCCCAGTGCTCGGCGGGTCGCAGGATGTAGCCACCGGGCTGGTAGTTGGGATTGGCGCCGCCGAGCAGGGCGACACGCTGGCGCAGCGGATCCCAGGTCATGCCGAAGCCGACGCGCGAACTGGGGCCGCCGATGGTCGCGCGCTGGGACCAGGCGGTGCCGTTCCAGATCCAGGTCTGCGCGAACACGGTGAACATCACGACCTCCTGGCGGATGGCGTCGTAGGCCATCTGGTGGCCGGTCGTGACCGGTGGTTGCACGGTGGTCGCGACCTGTTGCCAGTCCATGCCGTCGAACAGCCAGGTGTCGGTCGTCTGGCCGCCGAACAGCACGATCCGGTCGCGGGTCGCGTCGTAGGCGGCATCGTGGCCGTCGCGGTTGGGGGGGGACGAGTTGGTGAGCAGCTGCGTCCACGTGGCGCCGTCGTAGCTCCACGTCGTCACCGGGCCCGTGTTGTTCTGCGCGACGAGGATGCAGCGCTGCCGCAGCGAGTCGTAGACGAGCGGGCCGCGGGAACCGGGCGGTGGCTCCTGCGAGGTCGACACGCGGTGCCACCGCGTGCCGTCCCATTCGTGCGTCAGGGCTTGCGGCTCGGCGAGCGTGCCGGCCTGGTAGTGGACGAGGCGTCGCCGTCCCGCATCGAAGACCAGGCTCGTGGCGGAGGGGCCGAGCGCCCAGCGCAGCGGCGGAGTCGTGGTGTGCTCGGTCCAGCCGGTGCCGTCCCAATGCCACGTGTCGCTCCGCCCTTGGCCGCCGGGATTGGCGTTCGCACCGGCGTGCAAGACCACGACGCGGCGTCGCGCATCGTAGAACGGGCGCAGCGTGGTGCGCACCGGCGGCCGCACGCCGACGGGCACGACGACGAATGCGCTGCCGTTCCAACGCAGCACGTCGACGTGGGTCGTGCCACCGCGGATCATCAGCACCTGCTGCCGCGCCTCGTCGTAGACGAATCCTTGCTCGCCTGCGCCAGGGTTGGGCACCACGTTGTAGGCGACCGGCACCCACGTGGAACCCGACCATCGGTACATCGAGGTGGCATCGAAGCCGAGCAGTCGGCCGCCGGCGCGGTCGTAGACCAAGCCGGTGCAGTAGTTCATGCCGAAGCCCAGGTTCGTCCACTGCGAACCGTTCCATTCCGACATGCTGTAGCCGACCGGACTGGTGCCGTGGCGCACGAGGCGATTGCGCGAGGCATCGAACACCATGAATCCGCCATTGCTCGCGAATGCCGGATCGACGTTGCGGAGCAGCCATTCGTCGCCGGTCCATTCCCAGGTGTCGCTGGTGCCATTGGTCGGCGTGCCGCCGCAGGTCAGGTAGATGCGGCGTCGGAATTCGTCGTACGCCACCATCGGGTTGTGGCGTCCCACCAGCGCGGGTGGGTTGGCGTGGCGTGTCCAGCGCAATCCATCGTGCACCCAGGTCTCGGTCGGGGCGAACGCCACGAGCTGGTCGCGCGTCGGATCGTGAGCCATGCCCGTGTCGACCGCTCCTGGCCCGTCTTCGACCCGCCATTGCTGGGCGAGGGCAGGCTGGATCATGCCGATCAGGCAAAGAAGGTGTGCTGCATGCACGCGGGAGCGGAGAGCCATCGCACCATGGTGGA
>DAIMFJ010000017.1:0-30874 GCA_036724695.1 Planctomycetota bacterium | reverse complement strand
GCCGTGATTGTTTATCCGTATATTCTTTCCTTGTTTGCGGGTGATTTTGTGGTGTCTTTTATTGGCTTTCTCTTCGTGGTTGGGGGTGTGGTGTTGGGGGTTGGCAACGATCCACTTCGACGCCAAGCCGCGACAACTGCTCCTTCAGTGACTGGGAGCCCTCCCGCGCGGACAGAAATCTCCAAAATCTCTTCCGCGCAGCCTCACAGTCCTGCTCCGTGAGCCCGAGCGCGGCCGCCGCTTCCGCCCAGCTCACACCGGCCAGCCAAACCCGACCGAACAACTCCGCGGCCACGTCGCCGACGCGACCACGCAGGATGACCAGCACCGCTTCCTGAAGCTCTTGGTTCGACAACTCCTCCCCCGGACCGACATCCCCCGCAGCCCCTGCCCAGCCATCGAGGCGATCCCACCCGCCCATCTCCGCGCCAGAATCACGATCACCTGCGACCTGGTCCGGACGCACGAAGGTGCGCTGCCACCGCATCTGCTCGGCCAATGCTTCGAGCCAGACGCGTTTCGCCACTGCGAGGGCAACACCGGTCCACCGCCGGCCAGACTCCACGGACGACACCTGCGACCACTGCAGCAACCGCAGCGCAACTTCCTGGACGAGATCGGAATGTCCTTCCGACCACATGCCGCCGCGAGTCCGGAGATACTGCGAGACCTGACCGAGCAACCGATCCAGGTTCCTCCCGTGCCCTTCGGGGTCTTCGCGCATGACAAACCGACCATAACCGCGCGGTCGCCGTTGGCAACCCCCGTTCCTATCGACCGCGCGGGTTCGTACGATGCTGCCCGCTGGGTGCGCGTCGCGGCGTAAGCAACCTCGGTCCCGGTCTAGCGGCCGTCCCCAGCCGGCCGGCCACCTCTGGCGCTGCCGCGGACCTCCCGTCCATGCCGCTCCCGTAGATCAGCACCACACGGTGCAACAGTCACAGCCAGGGCACTTGGCGCAGGCCGCAGCCACCGACCTGGAATTCCACCCGCTGGCCGACGAAACGCACCCAGGACTCGCAGGTCGCGGTCGGAGCCTCGGGCCGGTTGAGACGCCTCGCCACGCGGTGCGGACTTCGGCGAGGCGCAGCCGGACAAGTACCCGTGGTCGCCGGTGGTCGTCGGCGAATCGCCCGAACGCTTCGCCGACGCCTTGCAGCGCGCGGTGCGCTTCCGTTCGCCGATCGAGGCGGAGGAAGCGCTGGTGCTGATCGCTTCGCTGAACGAATGGAGCGAAGGGCACTACCTGGAGCCGGACGAGGCGTTCGGAACGGGTTGGTTGGAGGCGGTGCGGGCGGCGCGGTGAGTGGGATCGGGGCCCAGTCGCCAGCTCACGAGATGCACCGCGCCGGAAATGTGGGCCAAGACGCGACTCGCAGTTCGGGGCGGATCCGGCCGATTCTGACCGAACGCGGCGAGCGACTCATCCGCTCACCGCACGCGCCGGGCCCAGCCATACCGTCACCGCAGACTCACCCGCGCATCCCCAACCAGGGCCTCGCCGCGCAGCTTGTCCTGGGCACCACCGACGGCCTGGACCACGACCACCTCGCCGACCAGCAGACCGCCCCGCCGCAGTACTCCACCTGGCCCCAGCAAGGCCGTCTCCTTTCTCGAGGGGCAACGCCGCAGCGACAGGGTCACGCGTTGCCCCTCAGGCAACGACAGGCCGTCAGCCGCGCAGACCACCAGCTCCAAGCTCGCCGTGGTCACACTTGCCGCGATCTGGACGGTCTGTCCCGGCTGCACGCTGCCCGCCGAGACGAACCTTGGCAGGTAGCTCCCCGAGGCGGCTTCGTCGTCCGTGAGAGCCGCAAACAGCCATTCACCGGCGAGCATGGGCGCCACGCGGAACGCCCCGTCTTCGCCCACGAGTGCTTCGGCTCCCCAACTCGGACCGGCCGTCCCGCTTTCGAGCAGTCGGTGAACCCGAACCCTGGAAGCCGGCTTGCCATCGACGAACACGTTGCCTGCCGCAACCCCGGGCAAGCACCGGCTGGCGTCCACCACGAGCAGGCCTGCCTCGGGCCCTGGATCAAGAGGCACTTCGACGATGTCCCTTGCAGCCAACACCGGGACGCCGTCGGCCAACCGCAAGGCCAGGTCCAACCGCAGTTCTTCGCCGTTGTCGACCGACAGGCGAAACATCCCCGAATCGACATCGACAGCCACCCATTTGCCAAGCAGCTCCCTGCCGTCGCGCTGCTGACGAGTCCGGACATGCGGGCCAAAACCCAGTATGGACGCAGGATCCACGCGGCCCTGCACACTTCGACCGCGATCCATGGCGATCCGCAGCTCCTGGTCTCCCGCCATCAGGACCACCGGCATGCGAACCCCCTGGTAGCCGTCGTGTTCGCATTCGATCCAGGCTTCCTTCGTGAGGCCCTGGGTCCGGATCACGGCCTTGCCCGCCTCGTCGGCAATGGCCTTCGCCATGATGCCGATCCGAGGCCAGGTCAGCATCTCCAGCCCCAGAGCTGAAGAGACGACCGGCAGGGTGGCATCGGGCATCCGCCCGGAATCCCCTGCGGATCCGACCAGGACCCGAACCGCAGCGCCTGGTAGTCCTTTCCCGGTAAGCCGGTCGTGAACCAGCACACGCTGACTGGTGGCGACATCCAATTTCACGTCGACGACCAAGGTTCCTCCGCCAGGCACCCTGACTGCCAGCGTACCACTCGACTGCAAGGCCGGGTCCTCTGGGATCACGATGAAGGTGACAGGCCCGGGGATGCACCGGATCTCCACGACTCCCGAAGGATCACCCGAACGAACCGGCTTCTGCGTGCCCCATCCTTGCAACCTGTGATGCTCCGCGTGCAACAGGCATACTTCATAGGGCGCGACAGGAGCACCATCGCTGGCCCGCTGGACGCGGATCGTCAAGCTCCCATGCTCCAGCACGCGGAGCGTCAGGTGTTCGGTTCCCCATGGCACACGCGGCCGCTCCGCCAGCAGTCCAAGCCCGCCGGTCGGCCCCTCGACGACCATGCCCCAGCCACGAACCTGCGGTTCCCGACTGCAGAGATCGAACCGACCTCCGGCATCGGTGACCGCGACGGCAGCGGTGCGACCGGCTTCGTCCAAGACCTGCAGGCGGTAACCCTCGACAGGTCTGCCGCCCATGTCGGCGAGAACCCCAGAAATGGTCGGAGCTCGAGCAAGTTCGATCTGGATGGGCACGGCATTGCGAGCCGTTATCTTGACCTCCGCAGACAAGTATCGCTTGCACGTCACCAGGAGGACCACGGGTGTACCTACGACAACCGCATTGGGGAGTCGAAACTCCCCTGCATCGTCGCTGACGCAGGAGTTGCGCCCGTCTCCGACCACCATGATGCTCACCGCCGGGATCGGTTCACCTCCACAGCGCACCGAACCCACCAGGACGGCTGATTGGCCTGGGGCGTCGAGCGTGGCCGGCCTCTCGGAGTTCCGGTCGACTGGCACCGGGGTTGCCAACACCCGTGTTCCGTCCGCGGCAACCTGGCCCGGGCCGGCCGCCTCGTCTTCACCGACCCCACGGACCTCCGGAGCGGTCGGAACCGCCCCCGGGTCGTGCCCGCCGACCTTTCCAGCGTGCCACAACAAGGCCACGAGGCACGCGAGCAGCAACAATCCGGACCACCGAATAAGCACGCCATTCCATGAGCGCTTGAAAGAGGTTGACCCCGGACTGGAAGCGCTGGTGTTCATCGGTTCGCTGAACGAATGGAGCGAAGGGCACTACCTCGAACCGGACGAGGCGTTCGGTACGGGTTGGCTGGAGGCGGTGCGGGCGGCGCGGTGAGGCAACTGGCTACGTTGCCGCGCGCGCGGCCCGATCCCAGCACGGCCAGCCGCCCCCTCACCGCGGCCGGAACAGCGACCGAACGTTGGTGTCGAACTCCTCGGCACGCAAGCCCACCTGCTTCTCCAACTCGCGCCCGAACGTGACCAGTTCCGGAGCCTCTCGCGGCGATGCACGGAGGACGTATGACTTCCCCTCGCCAACCGACAACCGCACCGCCTCGTAGGGCTCCAATGGCTTGAACGGATTGTCCGGACCCTCGAGGGGCAACCCTTCGGTGATCCCCGCTCGCACGCTTTCCTTGAGCGCCTTGGACTTCGGGTTGAGCGCTTTCGCCTTGGCACTGGACAGGGCGGAATCCGCCCGGTTCACCGCTCGCTCCGCGGCGTCGACCCATCCGCGCAGGATCTCCAGGTCGTCCTTGCTGATCAGATAGCTCGATGGGATCGGCAATCTGCCTGCCCGCTTGAGCGCTCCATTGACGATCTTCATGCGATCGGCGTCCTCCGACTCGAATTCATCCTGAGCCACCAGCCCATGCGGCGTCTTCGCCTTCTCGATCGGGGTCCGAACCACTTCTGGGGCTGGCGTTGCTGGCGTGGACGGAGCCTCGCCATGCAACTCGCCGACGACCGGCCGCGGCGATGTATCCGGTCCTCTTGCATCGATCGCCGTATCCGACTCGGCAGGGGTCGCGACAACCTCCCGGGATAGGCCGTTCGGAAACAGCGCCAGGGTGCCAACCACTCCAACGAGCAGGGAGAGGCCGCAAGCGAACCACTTGTTCATGTCGTTACGAGGGTCGGGTCTTCAGGGTGGGTCTTCAGGGGTTCGTGCGGATCGCCCGCGAGGCCGCGCAATCCAATCCAGCCTACCTCGGTCGACGCATGCTGGAAAGGGGGGCGACGCGATCGACCACTTCGACCTGGCGACGACGCCCAGCGCATGGGCACGCTCGCACCTCGCGCCGCCAGATACTGTCCGCCAACTCCGCGCACCACGTGCAACAGGCCGATGGGAGACAACCGGCGACTGCCGGTCGAGGCGGACCGTGAGGCGTGGCTCGCGCAGTCGATCGACCGCGCAAGCGACGATCGTCCCAGGTCTCGCGAACCCCGCGCGAACAAGCCGACGTGGGTCGCGCGAGAAACTCCGTTCACCGGAGCAGCTGGGCGGCGTCGACCATTCGCTTCACAAGTTCGGGATTCCTCAGCACGTCGATCTGCCAGCTCGGCACCGCTGGCGCCTTGCGACTGGCCTCCAGGGGCTCGACGCGGATGTCCACGAGGCCCGCCGGCGTCACCTCGGCGATGATCGTGCCCAGCGTCTCACCACTCGTTGCGTCATAGGCCGGCGTCGCTGCCATCAGCTTGCCGTCCTGCCGATAGACGGTGACGGGGTTGCAACGCGACGTCTCCACCAGGAGGACGAGATCGCCGGTCCGCACGGTGAATTCGTCGATCACTTCGACCTTGCCGGGTTTGGCGCGGGGAAAGGTCTGTTTGTTGACGTGGATGCCGTTCTGGTCCGCGAGGATCTGGAACCCCATCGCATGGTGCAGGATCAACTGCAGCGACCCCGCATCGTAACGCGGCAGGTACTCTCCGCTCCGATAGACGCGGCTCCTGTCCTTCGCGACGAACGAGCCGCCGAGCACCTCGAACGTGGCGAGGTCGGCACCGGGGACCGGTTCCGTGCACCAATAGACCCGGTGCCGGTCGGCGTAATAGCCGGAGCCGAGGTGCCGGAAGCTGGCTGGATCGGCACCGGCGATCTCGTCGTAGGCGTAGTGCACCGAATCGTGGTCCTTGAACACCCGCCCGTCGTCGACGAGCACCACGGTCGCCGGATCCAAGCCGCGCTGGATCCGGTCGTGGTACCAGACATGGCCCTGGTCCCGAGCGAGGTTCCTGGCGAGCACTTCGAAGGACGCCGGATCCGCGTCGTGGAGCTGCATCACCAGGAACACGCCCGGTGATATGACCTTGTGGTAGACCCGCGCATCGTCGCGGACGTATTCCTCCGAGAGTGCGACGAATGCGTCGACGTCGAGCCCTTCGCAGCTCTCGACGGCCCCGAGGACGACGCGTCGGAACCCGGCCAGGACCTCCGACGAGGGCCGGTCGATCCGGGTCGCGTCGACGCCCTTGCCGGTCCTGCCACCGCCGAGGAAATGGACCGCACCGTCCCTGCGGACATAGCCGTGGCCGAGATCGACGTCCGTCGGTCGGAGCACCTGCGGGCCCGAAGCCGCGCCACCGCCGCCTTCGGTCGCCTTGGGGTCCTGAGGCGCGGTCGGCGCGGCCCCCTCGGCGGCTGACCCACCCTGGTTCTGCAGCCACAACGCCGCGGTCACGGCCAGGGCGAGCAATGCCGCCAGCAGTGCAACGGTGTTCACACGCCCATGCCCAGCGCCAGGCGCATCCTGCACCAGCCGCTGCGCCACCAGGGTGCTGACATCGGGCGCCTGCTCGCGGCCATCGAGCTCGCGCAGGCCAAGGGCCACGCGCGTCGTGAACAGGTCGTCGGCTGGCTCTCGGTCGCGGCTCATCGGGGTTCCTCCAGGCGTTGCAGGCGGCGTTCGATGCACTGGCGCAGCGCCTCGCGCGCCGCGGCCAGCAGGTTGCGGATCGTGTTGGGGGCAAGGCCGAGCTGCTGCGCGATCCGGTCGCGGCCCAGGCCATCGCGGTAGGCGAGCTCGAGGGCCTGGCGAGCGCGTTCGCCCAGTTTGCCGCGGCATTCCGCCAGGGCCTCGAGCCACAGCTCGTGATTACCGTCGCTGGTGGCACTGCCGAGCGTGCGGTCGAGCTCGTCGGCCCACTGCACGGCCCGGCGCCGCCGCAACCAGCGCTGCTGGTCGATCCACAGGCCCCGCGCGATCGTGCGCAACGCCGCCGCTGGCGCCGGATGCGGTTCGGCGCGGCGCAGGAAGCGCAAGAACGTCTCCTGCAGCAGGTCCTCGGCGTCGGCCGCCCCGGCACCGAGCAGGCGCAGGTAGCGCCACAGTGCCTGCTGGTGTTCGCGGACGAACTGTTCTGGGTCCGACATCGCAGGTGGTCCCGCGCGGGGCGTTGGCAACGCGGTTGCTCGGGTCAGTCGGCTCGTCACGAAGAGAAGCCGACGGGATTCGCGGAACGTACCCCGGTTTCCACGAAATCCGCGTCGCACCCGCTCCGGAAGTCGCGAAGCCGGTCCGCCCCCACCCTACTCCCCCAGATCCAGGAACCGCGCCCGCAGCGCCGGCGTCGGCAACAGGCACTCGGTCTTCCTGCCGAACCACCGATAGCGGTTCTTCGCCACCTGGTCGTACACCCAGTCCCGCAGCGGCCGCGGCACCAGCCAGAACACCCGCGCCAGCGACCACGGCAGCCCCAGCCGGCCGGCCACCGCCAGCGCCGCCGCGGACTTCACGTGCACCCCCCGCCCGTCGAGCAGCACGACGCTGTCGGGCAGCGGGCCGGTCGCGCCGGCGGCCGCCAGCAGCCCGGCGGCGGCCTTGGACTGCAGCGCGGCGAACCGCAACACCCCGCGCCGGTCGCGGCGCAGCAGCCATTGCACCGAGCCCTGGCACAGGCCGCAGCTGCCGTCGTAGAGCAGCACGGGGGAACGGGCGAGTTCGGCGGGCGACGACACGGCGTGGATTCTACCGCACCGGGCGGTGGCGGGCGCTGCCCAGCCAGCTATCCTCGGCGGATGGCCAAGAAGGCGCAACGCCGCCGCGGCAGCCGCCGCCAGCAGCCCTGGTGGGTCGAGTTGCCCACCGAGGAACTGCTCGACGTGCGCCTCTGCGACCTCGAACTGCAGCTTGAGGGCACCGCGCTGCAGCGCCGCATCGACCGCCTGTACGGCGAACTGGCCCGGGCCGGCCTCCTGTTCCGGCCGTACGTCTACCTGTCGGTCGACTGGTTCACGCCCGAGGGTTCGAGCGGCTTCGCGGTGCCGTTCTACCTCGCCCATCCGCGCCTCGTGCAGCTCGAGCACCGGCAGATGTTCGAGGCCGAAGGCAGCACCAGCGATTGGTGCATGAAGTTGCTGCGCCACGAGACCGCGCACGCCTTCGACAATGCGTATCGATTGCACCGCCGCGCCGATTGGCGCCGCACGTTCGGCAACTACAGCGCGCCGTACCGCAGCGACTACCAGGTGTCGACGACCAGTCGCAACTTCGTGCAACACCTCGGGGCGTGGTATGCACAGAGCCACCCGGCGGAGGACTACGCGGAGACCTTCTCGGTGTGGCTGGCGCCACAATCGCGGTGGACGGAGACCTACGCCGACTGGCCGGCGTTGAAGAAGCTGCAGGCCCTCGACCACATGCTGCGCGACGTCGGCGACCTGCCGCCGGTGGTGCGCACCCGCGATCGCGACGAATCGCTGCCGAAGCTGCGCTACACGTTGCGCGAACACTACCGCCGCCGCCGCGGCTTCTACGGCGTGCAGATGCCGTGGCGCCACGACCGCGAACTCGAGCTGCTGTTCGGCCGCGGCGAACGGCGCGGCCCGCGCGCGGCGACGTTCTTGCAGCAGCACCGCGTCGACCTGCGCGCGAAGGTCTCGGCACTGACCGACCAATACCGCTACGTCGTCGACCAGGCCCTCGACGCGATGATCCAGCGCTGCCGCGAACTCGACCTGCGCCTGGCGCGGCCGAAGCACCAGGTGCGCCTGGGCGCGGCGGTGTTGGCGACGATGGTCACGCTCGGCCTCGCCCGCGGCCGCAAACCGCGCTTCAAGCGCTGATCGCGTCACCCCGACCCGTCGGGCCCCCACGGATTGCTGCGCCGCCGTTCGCCGCCGTGGCGGAGAGCAGCCTCGCCATGCCGGTCGCGGATCGCGTCCATCGCCGCCAGCACCTTGGCGCGTTTCTGCGCCTCCTGGTCGAACAGGCCCTGCTGCTGCGGCGCGTCGGCCGCCACCAGCCCGGCCCCGGTGACGCCGAGCAAGCGCACGCCGGGCCGCCCGGGCCAGCAATCGGCGAGCAGCGCACAGGCGACGCGGTGCAGTTCGAGGTCGTCGGCGGTGGCGGCGACGGTGCGCTGGCGCGTCAAGGTCGTGAAGTCGGGATGGCGCAGCTTGAGCCGCACGACGGTGGCGCGCACCGCCGCCGTGCGCAGCCGGCGACCGACCTGTTCGGCGAGCTGCAGCAGCAGGTCGCGCACGTCCTGCGGGTCGTGCAGGTCGTCGGCGAACGTCAGCTCGTGGCCGATCGACTTCGCGGCGCGGTCGGGTTCGACATGGCGCGTGTCGAGCCCGTTGGCGAGGCCGTGCAGGTGCTCGCCGAGGTGCTCGCCGAACGCGCGCCGCAACGCCGCCGCGTCGCGCGACTGCACGTCGCCGATCGTGCGCAGGCCGGCGCGTTCGAGCACTTCCTGGGTCTTGCCCCCGACCCCCCACAAGCGCTTGATCGGCAAGGGCGCCAGGAACTCGCGCTCGGTGCCGGGCGGCACCACCACCAGACCGTCGGGCTTGCGCAGGTCGCTGGCCACCTTGGCGACGTACTTGGAGGTCGCCACGCCGACCGACACCGTCAACTGCGTGCGCGCCAGCACCTCGCTCTTGACGCGCCGCGCGATCGCCTCGCCGTCGCCGAACAGCGCCCGGCTGCCGGTGACGTCCAGGAACGCCTCGTCGAGCGACAGCGGTTCGACGAGGTCGGTGTACGACTCGAAGACCTCCTGCACCTGCCTGGACACCGCCGCATAGGCCTCCATGCGCGGCGCCACGAAGATGCCGTGCGGACACAGTTGCCGCGCCCGCACGCCGGGCATCGCCGAATGCACGCCGAAGCGGCGCGCTTCGTAGCTGGCCGTGCTGACCACCTGCCGCGGCCCGCTGCCGCCGACGATCACCGGCTGGCCGCGCAACTCCGGACGGTCGCGTTGCTCGATGGCCGCGTAGAACGCGTCCATGTCGGCGTGCAGGATCGTGCGCGGCGCAACGCTCACCGCCCGATTCTACGCGCCGCGGCCGGCGAGTCCGGTCAGAACCACTCGGGGACCAGTTCGGGATCCATGCCCATCGCCTGCATGATCAGACCCTGCACGTACTCGGGGTCGATCGCGAACTCCTTGAGCGTCTCGTAGCACGAGCCGGCCTTCACCGACAGCACGGCCAGTGCGAGGTGCTCGGGCAGCACCTTCTTGCTGCCGAGCTGCTGCGCGGCGTCGCTGGCGCGCTCGAAGACGGTGCGCACGTGCCGATTCCACGGCCCGTTGAGCACTTCGGGCTCACGCGGCAGGGTGTTGACGTAGCCCGAGAACATGTCCGGGTCGACGTTCAGGTCCTGGAAGATGTGGTGCAGGCAGACGCTGCGGTCGGCGCACAGCCCGTAGATCACGTGGCCGGTGGCCACGGACTGGTCGCCCAGCTGGGTGGCCAGCTCCTGGGCGCGCTGTACGGCCTGGACGGTCTTCTCGGCGAAGTCCTCGAACATGGGGGGGAGGACCATACCGGGCGCGGCGGGCCGGCGCCACCGGCCGGATCGGGCAATTCCGGGCTCCGGAGGGCTCCGGGCGATCAGTGGCGCTCGGCGAGGCGGCGCTGGCGGCGCTGCTGGGCCTGGTCGTAGCGGCGCTGCTCCTCGGGGGTCTGCGGCAGCACCGGCGGCACCAGGTTGGGCTTGCGCGACGCCGGATCCAGGCTCACGAACGTGAGATACGCCGACGCGACGTGTTTGCGATCGCCGGTGGCGCGGTCTTCCTGCCAGACCTTGACGCCGATCTCCATCGAGGTGCGGCCGGCGAAGTTCACCGACGCCAGCAGGACGACGATGCCGCCGACCGGGACCGGGTTGTGGAAGTCGATGCGGTCGACACTGGCGGTGACGACCGGCGTGCGGGCGTGGCGCCCGGCGGCGACGGCGGCACAGATGTCGACCCAGTGCATGATCCGGCCACCCATCACGTTGCCGAGCGGGTTGGCGTCGTTCGGGAAGATGATCTCCGTCATCTCGACCTTGCTGTCGGCGACGGGGCGGGGCGGCAGGGCGGGCTGGCTGGGCTGGCTGGGTGGGGTCATCGGCACCGATCCTATCGGCCACCATGGACCGATCGCCCAGGGGCAAGGCGTGAATCCGCTACAACGCAATGTGTACGGATTCCGACCCGGGCGCTCCTGGCGCAGACCGGCTCTGGGCTGGCCGAGGCCTCGGGGTTCGCCAACAGTACACCGACGACGCGGCATCGGCAGTGGCCGACCGCAACTTCGATTCGATGTTGCCCTGCCAACCTATACTGGCGAGGGAACCGAAATCGCCTCCGACCGACACGAGACCCAATCCGACTTCCCTGGAGCCCACCATGCAGACACGCATACGCCCGTCCTTGCTCGCCCTCGCCCTCGGCTTGGGCGCGGCAGCAATTCCCGCTCAGTCGTGCCTCACCACCGTACTGACGGGCTCCACCAGCACGTCGAACGGTTGCGCGGCGTTGTTCGACATGACACTCGCGTCGAACCTCCTGATCCAGTCGATCGACTGCAACATGACCGCAGCCGCCAGCACTCCGCTGACGCTCGACGTCTGGGTGACACCGAACACGTGGATCGGCAACCACACCAACCAGGCCGCCTGGACGTTGGTCGGCAGCGCAACCGCGAACTCGGGCGGCGCGGCGATGACGACGTTCACGTTCGCAGCTCCGTTCCTGCTCAGCGCCGGCAGCTACGGCGTGTCGCTGGTGCCGAGCAACAACACCTCGCACCGCTATTCGAGTGGCGTGTCCACACAGACGTTCAGCGACAACTTCATGTCGCTGACGCTCGGCGCCATTCAGGCAGTGCCCTGGGTATCCGCTACGCCGCTCAACCCGCGGCACTGGAACGGGACGATCTGCTACCAGCCGGCCGCCGGCCTGTTCGCGAACTTCACGTCGAACGTGCGTTCGGGTCCGGTGCCCACCACCGTGAACTTCAGCGACACGTCCTACAGCAGCGATCCGGGTGGCGTGCTGGCCTGGGCCTGGGACCTCGACGGCGACAGCGTGATCGACTCGACGCTGCAGAACCCGTCGTTCACCTACACGGCGTGCGGTGCGTACACCGTGTCTTTGACGGTCGTCGACGCCAGCCACCCCACGAGCACGGCAACGCGCACCGGCTACATCGAGATCGGCATCACGCCGATCGCGCCGACGTTCACCTACGCGCCGATCGCGCCAGGGGTGTTCCAGTTCACCGACACGTCGACGCCGACGCCGGCATCGTGGGCCTGGGACCTCGACGGTGACAACGTCACCGACAGCACGGCGCAGAACCCGGTGTGGTTCTACCCGAACCCGTGCGCGGCGGTCCCGGTCACGCTGTCGGTGAGCAGCACCTGTGCTGGCCCGTGGAGCGCGACGCAGAACCTGCTGTTGTCGCCGACGTCACTGACCAGCGTCAGCATCCCGAACAACGGGCTCAGCGCCAACAACGCCGGGGCCTTGTTCGACGTCGACGTGACCAACCCGAACGGTGTCACGATCTGTGCGTTGAGCCTGTATCCGTTCACGGCGGGACCGACGGCGACCTGCAACGTCTACGTGACCGACGCGCCCGGCGGCGTGGCGACGAGCTACAACCAGGCCGCTCTCTGGCGCCTCGTCGCCACCGGCACCGGCTCGTCGACCGGCACGACCACGACACCCTCGGTGTTCTCGCTGAGCAACCCGGTCTACCTGCCCCAGGGGCAGTACGCGATGGCGATCGGCACCAGCCTCGGCCTGCGCTACACGACGATCATCGGCCCCGTGACCACCACCGGCCCGGACTTCTCGATCACGACCGGGCGCAGTGCCGGGCCGCTGTTCTCGGCGGGCATCGCCAACCGCGGTTTCGCGGGCACGTTCCACTACAGCGTGGTCGGCAACGGCGACCTCGCCGGCTACGGCTTCTTCGGCAGCGGCTGCCCGGGCACGCTGGGGATCAGCAACCTCGAGAACGACAGCGAACCGAGCCTCGGCAACACGATGATCGTGACGGCCAACAACCTGCCGCAGAACGCGGCGATCATGCTGGTCGGGTTCAGCAAGACGGTGTCCGGCCTCGGTGCTCTGCCGCTGAGCCTGGGCGCGTTCGGCGCGCCAGGCTGCAACCTGCGCGTCAGCCCCGACGCGAACGTGCTGATGCTCGGCACCGGCAACCAGGCGACGTGGACGTTCCCGGTGCCGAACAACGCCGCGTTCGTCGGACTGAACCTCTACAACCAGGCGGTGGTGTTCGATCCGGCCGCCAACGCCGCCGGTGCGGTCGGTTCGGACGCACACGCGATGCTGCTGGGGAACTGAGCCGGGGCTGGGACTCGACGGGCACCACCCGCTGGCTGGGTGGTGCCGGTCAGTAACCGCTGCCCTCTGGCAAGACCAGCGTCGCGGTCGTCGCGACGCCGGCTTGCAGATCGACTCTGTCGAGCACGAGCCAGTGCGCCGCGAACGGGTCGGCGTTGCCGCTGGCGCGGCGCTGCAGCTCGTCGCGCGCCGCCGCAGTCGTGTACTTCGCCGGCAACAGCCGCAGCTCGTGCGGCCCCACCGCGCTGCGGAAGGTCACCACGCCATGCGCATCGGTCGGTGGCAACGGCAGCGCTCGCCCGGGCCGCGCCAACGGCACCATGTACAGCGGCACGCCCGCCGCGGGTGTGCCGGCCGCCGTGCGCAGTTCGATCCGCAGCGATCCGGTGGCGACCTCGAACAAGGCCTGGCTCACCTGACCGCGCACCACCGGCACGCGGGTCGCGCTGTGCACGTTCGTGTACCCGCCGCCCGGCAGGTGATTCACCACCGCGAGCGTGTACTCCCCAGGCCGCACCGACAGCTCGAACCGCCCGTCAGCGTCGGTCGAGGCGTGATAGGCCTCGCCGTCGGTGAACAAATGCACTTCGCCGCGGGCGAGCGGCTGGCCGTCGCGCCGTACCTAGCCGGCGAGCGTGCCGGTAACCAACTCGGCCACCTCGAACTCCTGCGTCGTCTCCCGGCCGTCGATCAGTACCACCTGACCCAACGCAAACCGGCGCCCCATCGAACTGCCGCCGCGCGCCACGACCGCCTGCAGAGCCACCCGCCACGTGCCGGCGGGCACGCCCGCCACCCGCCACGTGCCGTCGTCGGCCATCGCCAACGGTTCGAACGAACGCGCCGTCGAACGATCGGCGGGATGGCTGCGAAGGTCGTCGGCGACCAGTTCGAGCCGCGGCCGGAGTTCGGCCGGGAACGGCGCCACCGGTGCCAGACCGGCCATCTGGCGCAACGTCACCAGCACCTCCGGCGGCCCGAGCCGAGCCACCAACGTGGCGCCGCGGCCGACGCGCACCAGCCATTCGCCCTGACCCTCGAGGGTGAATCCGACCTCGCGGGTCGGTACATGGCCGGGCCCTGGCAGACAGAGCCCGAACGACCGGCCTGCCGGTCCCCGCAGCGTCACCCGACCCTGGGCATCGGTCCGTTCGGCATCGAGGATCAGCGCGTGACGCAGCGAGCCGTTGCCCCGCCACAGCCGCGGCGCCATGACTTCGCGTGCCGCGTCGAACGGCTGGTCGAACAGTTCGCACAGACGTACTTCGGCCCCCTCACACGGCTGGCCGGCGCCATCGACCACCCGCACCGTGCGCTCGCGCCGCGGCGCAGCGACCAGCTCGATGCGGCGCGAGCCACCGACGTGCGCGAACGGCACCAGCAGCGTCGCCAGGGGGCTGGCGGTGCCGAATTCGACGTCCAGCAGCCAGTTGCCGGGCCGCAAGCCGGCCACGGTCGCCGTGCCGTCGACGAACGGCCCGCGCGCGCGCACGCGAGCGTTGGCGGAGCTGACCACGTCGCCACCGATCGGCAGCAACCGGACCAGGAAGTTGGCGACCGGCTGCGCCTCCAGGTCGCGGACCGCCACGGTCAGGTCGTCGCCGTGCACGAACTGCAGCTCGACGTCGCGCGAGCCCCAGGCCAGTTCCCGCGGCGCGCTGGCTTCGCCGCCGCTCGCGACGTGGACCCGCGAGGTCGGCCGCCGCGACGACCCGGTGCGCCGCAGTTCGAATCGCCCGCCGGCATCGGTGTCGACCGTTCCCGAACCGCCGGTCTCGGTACCATGGACCTGCGCCCCCGCGACGGCACGACCGTGCTCGTCGCGAACCCAGCCGGAGATCGTGTCGGCGGCGGCGATTGCGCCGACGACCACGTCGCACCATTCGACCGGGCGATCCGCCGCCAGCTGCAAGTCCGGCGGCGACACCAAGCGTTCGTCGACGACGCGCAGCTCGTAGGCGCCGGGCAACAGCGCAGTCGGCAGCTCGAACTCCCCGTTGGCAGAACTGGTCGCGGCTGCCGAATTCCGCCGCCCAACGCCCTGCAGCGCCGGCACGGCCGCCTTGCCGCCGACAGCCACCCTCGCCCCCGGCAGCGGTCGCCCGCCGACGACGACCCCGCGCCCGGTCACCCGCACGCCCGCCGGCAGAACGACGTCGCCGAGTTCGGTCGTGCTGCCAGCGAGCAGGTGCGAGCGGTCGACCATCGCCGCAACATGGCCTGCGGCGGCGAACTCGACACGGAATCGGTATGGCGGCGGCGGCCAGAAGCGCACGACGAAGCCACCTTCGGCGTCGGTGACGACGTCGGCAGGCTCCTGCCATGGCACGGCCACGGCGTGCTCGTCCAGCCACTGCTCGACGGCCGCGGAGTCGCGCTCGTAGCCGTGCACCCGCACGATGCAGCCAGCGATGGCCGCTCCGTCGGGGCCGACGCAGCGGCCGCGCACGGTGGCGAGCGGTCCACGCGGCTGCTCTTGCACCTCCCGCTGCAGCGAAGCGGCTGCGTCGTCCGGCACTGCCAGTGCATTCGCCGATTGGGGAGTTGCCGGCCGCGCGAGCAGCTCGCTCGGCGCACTGGCCGGAACGATCGGTGGCTCGGCACGACCGAGCCACCACCACGCGGCCAACCCCGCGAGCAGCAGCATCGCGCCGACCAGGGCCACCAGCGAGCGCGCACCTGCGAGCATCGCCGCGATCCTAACCCGATCCGGCACGGAGCGGGCAGGCGACGCGGCTTCGCTACTGCTTCTGCACCGGCTGCCCGTCCGGGCCGATGGCGAGCACGTCGAGTCGTACGCCCGGCGGGGCCTCGAACGTGACGACCCCCGGCGCCAGCGGCGTCGTCGCGACGGCGGCCGCATCCCGCTGCACGACCACGGGCCCCTTGGTGCGCAGCCGGACCGGACGCGCCGCCGGGCCGTGGTTGACCAGCACCGCCCGCGCCAAGGCCCCGTCGCGCCAGTGCAGCTGCCGCACCTCGAGGTTGCCGCGCGCCCGCAGGCCTGCGATCGAACCGTTCGGCCAGGCGCTCGGCAACGCCGGCAACAGGTGCACCGTGAAGTCCTCGTCGGGCCGTTCGCGGTGGCTCTGCAGCAGCAGTTCGGCGATCGCCGCAGCCCCGCCGAGGTTGCCGTCGATCTGGAACGGCGGATGCGCGCAGAACAGGTTCGCATAGCTGCCGCCGTGCCCGCCGACGAAGCCGGGCACGCCGACCGGCGCCAACAGCCTGGTCAGCAGCGCCAGGGCCCGATCGCCGTCGTGCAGCCGCGCCCACAGGTTGGCCTTGAACGCCAGCGACCAGCCGGTGCCGGCGTCGCCGCGCCGCTCCAGCGTCACCCGCGCCGCGGCGGCGAGCTCGGGTGTCCCGACCGGCGTGATCTGGTCGCTCGGATACAGCCCGTAGAGGTGCGAGACGTGCCGGTGGTGCGGCTCGGGTTCGTCGTAGTCGACCAGCCACTCCTGCAGTTGCCCGTGCCGGCCGATGCGGTGCGGGGCCAGCCGGGCGGCGGCCGCCAGCAGTTCGGCCGCGAACTCGGCGTCGACGGCGAGTTCGCGCGCCGCGGCGGCGACGTTGGTGAACAGTTCGCGCAGGATCTGCTGGTCGATCGTCGGCCCCATGCAGACGCTGGCGACGTCGCCGTTCGGCAGCCGGAAGGCGTTCTCGGGCGAATTCGACACCGGCGTGACCAACCAGCGCTCGGGCCCGTGTTCGACCAGCATGTGGCGATGGCAGCGCGCCGCCTCGCGCAACGTCGGGTAGACACGCTGCAGGAACGCTCGATCCTGCGTGAACGCCCAGTGCTCGAACAGGTGCCGGCACAGCCACGCGCTGCTGGTGTGCGCCGAACCCCAGCTGGCGTGCTCGCCGGGCGACGTGAAGCCCCAGACGTTGGTGATCGTGTGCGCGACCCAACCCGGCGCGTCGTAGTAGGCCTTGGCGGTGCGCGCACCCGGCGCGACCAGCGATTCGACCAGCCCGACCAACGCCTCGTGGGCGGCGAAGCGGCCGAACGGCAGCGCAGGCCAGTAGTTCATCTGCACGTTGACGTTGAGGTGGTAGTCGCCGTTCCACGGCGTCTGGTACTCGGGCGCCCACAGGCCCTGCAGATTGGCCGGCAGGCCGTGGCCACCGCCACCGCGCTGCAGCAGCCAGTCGCCGTAGCGCAGGTACAGCGCGAACAGGTCCGGATCGGCGGTGCCGTTGGCGAGCGCGACGAGTCGCTCGACGGTCGGCAGCGCGCGGCGGTCGTGCCCACCGAGGTCGAGCTGCAGCAGCGGCGCTGGCTGCACCGCCGAGGGCGGCGGCGACGCCGCGAGGTCGCGCTGGCGATCCGGCACCTGCCCGAGCGCCGTGAAGTCGGTGGCCATCGTCAGCTCCAGCCGCAGCAGGTCCGCGGTGCGCACGTGCAGCGCTTCGCCGACGCAACGCACGTCGCCACCGCTCGCGACCAGTTCGCCCCGGAAGCGCACGCCGTCGCCGAGCTGGCCGACGAGTTGCAGCCGATCGGGCGCGCTGCTGGTCGTCGTCGCGTTCTCGCGGCGGCGCAGCCGCACGACGTACTCGCACGGCGCGTCGCACCGCCAATCCACGACCACCCTGCCTTCGGCGATGCGCAGCGTACGCTCGTGCCGCCGGCCGCGGTCGTCGACGAACGTCACCGCCGCCGCGTCGCGGTCCAGCGCCAGCACGCGCCGGTAGTCGCGGATCGCGCCGGTGAGCGGCTGGCCGTCGGCATCGAGCGTCGTGAGCTCGAGGTCGCCGAACGTCTGGTAGCAGCCGAACGGCACGTCCTTGCCGTTGCCGGCCCCGCTGCCGGGGCCATCGCAGGTGAACGTCGCGTTGACGAGCCGTTCGGCGGCGACGTTGTCGCCGGCGCGCAGCAACGCCAGGATCTCCGGCAGGTTGCGGTGCGCGTCGTTGCGGTCGGCGTCCTGCGGGCGCCCCGACCACATCGAGATCTCGTTGAGCACGATGCGGTCCTGGCCGACGCCACCGAACCAGGTGGCGCCGAGTCGGCCGTCGCCGAGTGGGTAGGCTTCGGCGAACACGCGCGCCGGGGCGCGGCTCCACAGGGCCAGTTCGTCGGCAGGCGGCGCCGCCGCACCGACGAACGTCGGCGCCACCGGCCGACTCGGGGCCGGCGGCTCCTGCGCGGCGAAGAAACGCGGCACCAGCAGGTTGGCGTGGTCGCTGCCGTTGCCGTCGCCGCCGTCGCCGACCACCAGCCGGAGTTCCTGGCCGCCGGCGACCGGCACGACCACCCAGATCGGCTCGGTGCCGCCACGCAACACGGGGCTGGTGGAACACTCGACACCGTCGACGTAGGCAGTCAGCGTGATCGAGCCGTTGCGTTGCCGTTCGTGTGCGACGCCGAACCAGGTCGCGAACCAGCGCTGGCCGGCAGGCACGCGCCAGACCAGTTCGGCCGGTGCGTGCGTGCCGATGCCGGCGTCGGTCTCCAGCTCGCCGCTGCGCAGTGGATCGCCGAGCACCGAACGGTCCGGCTGCGCCTGCCGCCAACCGCAGGACGAGCGCAGGGCGGACTCGAGCCGCACCGGCGTCTGTGCCGCCAGGCCGGCGGCGAGGAACGACCACAGCAGGCAGGACCGCGGGGTGGCAGCGCGCATCCGCGGCACTGTAGCCACCGGACGGCCCGCACCGGCCTCACTTCACCGGCACCGCCGCCGGCTGGCCCAGCACGACGTTCTCGACACCGAGCAGCAGGGCGACCCCCCGCGCCAGCGGCCAGACGCCGAGGTCTTCCTCCTGGTCGGCGAACGGCACCCGCCGCGAGAACCGCCCCTCCGGGGAGGCGTGGCCGAGCCAGCGGCCGTCGCGGTCCTCCAGGCGGTAGAAACGCAGCGGCCCGCTCGGATCGCGGATCTCGAGCTGGCGGAGGGTGCCCAGGAACTGCTCGCCGCTGCGCACCTCCCAGACGGCCAATTCGACCACTTCCCGCGGCGCATGGGGCGGCGCGGGGTCGGCCGGAGACGACGCGCAGCCGACGAGCGCCGCGGCGCAAACGAGCAGCAAGCAGGGCTGGGGTTTCATCTGTAGCGCGAACGTACCTCTACGCGCACAATGTTCGCCCCGCCACCGCCCGATTCCCAGCCCTGACCAGCATGTTCGAACAAGACCGCGCCCGTTTCCGCGCCGAACTCGACGAGATCCGCTCCGCCGGCCTCTGGAAGGAAGAACGCATCATCCAGAGCCCGCAGGGGTCGCGGATCCGCGCCAACGGCAAGGACGTGATCTGCCTGTGCGCCAACAACTACCTCGGCCTCGCCAACGACCCCGACCTGCGGGCCGCGGCGAAGGCAGCGGTCGACTCGCACGGCCTCGGCCTGGCCAGCGTGCGCTTCATCTGCGGCACCCAGGACCTCCACAAGACCCTCGAGCAGAAGGTGTCGGCGTTCCTCGGCACCGAGGACACGATCCTCTACAGCTCGTGCTTCGACGCCAACGGCGGGCTGTTCGAGACGATCACCGGCCCCGAGGACGCGATCATCAGCGACGGCCTCAACCACGCCTCGATCATCGACGGCGTGCGGCTCAGCAAGGCGCAGCGTTACCGCTACGACAACGGCGACATGCAGCAGCTCGAGCAGCACCTGATCGCCGCCCAGGGCGCGCGCAGCCGCGTGATCGTCACCGACGGCGTGTTCTCGATGGACGGTTACGTCGCCAAGCTGCCCGAGATCTGCGACCTGGCCGAGAAGTACCGGGCGATGCTGGTCGTCGACGACAGCCACGCGACCGGTTTCTTCGGCCCGACCGGTCGCGGCACGCCGGAGTTCCACAAGGTCCAGCACCGCGTCGACGTGATCACGTCGACGCTCGGCAAGGCACTCGGCGGCGCCGCCGGTGGCTTCACGACCGGCAGGAAGGAAGTGATCGACCTGCTGCGCAACCGCAGCCGGCCGTACCTGTTCTCGAACACGCTGGCACCGGCGATCGTCGGCGCGACGATCGCCTGCCTCGACCGGCTGTCGAGCACCACTGCACTGCGCGACAAGCTGGAACGCAACACGCGGTTCTTCCGCGAGCGGATGACCGCGGCCGGTTTCGCGATCGTGCCCGGCGAGCACCCGATCTGCCCGATCATGCTCGGCGACGCCAAGCTCGCCGTCGAGATGGCCCGCCGGATGATGGACGAAGGCGTCTACGTGATCGGCTTCTGCTTCCCGGTGGTGCCCAAGGGCAAGGCGCGGATCCGCGTGCAGATCAGCGCCGCGCACGAACAAGACCAGCTCGAGTTCGCGGTCGCCGCGTTCGCGATGGTCGGCAAGCAGCTGGGCGTGATCTCGTGAAGCTCGACCTCGACAAGTTGCGGCAGTCGGGGCGCATCTCGGCGACCGCGCTGGCCCACGGCCGCAAGATGATCGTGCCCGGCGCCCGCCTGGAGGACGTGCAACTGGCCGTCGAGGCGAAGATCCGCGAACTCGGCGGCAGCCCGGCGTTCCCGGCCCAGACGTCGCGCAACCACATCGCCGCGCACTACTGCTCGCCGCCGAGCGACCCCACCGTCGTGCAGGCCGGCGACATCGTCAAGCTCGACTGCGGCACGCACGTCGACGGCTACGTCACCGACAACGCGACCACCGTCGACCTGCGCGACGGCGACAACTCGCTGCTGTGCACCGCCAGCAAGATGGCGCTCGAGAACGCGATCGCGGTGATGGGTCCGGGCGCGTCGCTGACCGAGGTCGGCCGCCAGGTCGAGACCACGATCGAATCGCTCGGCTTCAAGCCGGTCCGCAACCTCTGCGGCCACGGCGTCGCGCGCTACACGATCCACTGCGCGCCGTCGGTGCCGAACTACGCCGACCCCAAGGCCCCGCGGCTGCGCGCCAACCAGACGATCGCCTGCGAACCGTTCGCGAGCGACGGCAAGGGCTACATCGACGCCAGCGGCGCGTCGGAGGTGTTCATGCTGCGCCGCGACGTGCGCCCCAAGGACGGGCTGCCGGCCGACGTCGCCGCGGCGGTCGCCAAGAGCGAGGGGTTGCCGTTCGCGCGGCGCGACCTGGTGCGTTGGCTCGGCGACGCCAAACGCGCCGAGGAAGCCGTCAAGCTGCTGCTGCGCAAGGGCCTCGCCGACGACTACCCGCCGCTCTGCGAACGTCCCGGCGTGCGCATCGCCCAGTTCGAGCACACGATCTTCATCCACGAGAACGGCGCCGAGGTGCTGACGCGGCTCGACGACTGACGGCTCGCCGCCAGCGGATCGCCGGCCCGCCGCGCGCGAAGCCGGCACCAGCGATCAACTCTCCGGTCGCTCGGTGACCGGCCGCTCGACCGGCGCCGGCAACGGCTGTTTGCGCCGCGCGCCGGCCTCTTCGACGAGCAGCGTCGCCAGATCGGGATACGGGTAGACGACCGGCGGCTGGTCCTTGGCAAGGCCGCCGGTGTCGGCCGTCGGCCCGTACGTGCTGTGCAGAGCGCGGCCCAGGCTGCGCAGCAACTGCGTCTGCTGGCCGCGGTGGTGCGCGGTGTGGGCGATGCGCCGCACCATCACCCAGGCCCGCGACCGCCGTTCGGCGAAGAACCCGACCTCGGCGGCCCACCAGGCATCGGGCTGGGTCGCCAACGCCGCCGCGCGCTCCGCGGCCGCCGCCGCGTAATGACGCAGGAACGCCAGCCGCGTCTCCTCGTTCGGCAGGGCCGGCGCCCCGTCGTCGATGCCGAGCATGCCGCGGAACCAACCGTGCTCGCTGACGCACTGGTGCACCATGTGCTCGCGCAGCGTGCGGCCGCGGCGGTCGCCGGCGCGCGGGCGCACCGTCAGATCGGTGTCGTCGAACGTACTCCACACCGACAGGGTCTTCTCGACCTCGGTGCGGTAGGTGTCGACCAGGAATCGGTAGGTTTCGCTCATCAGGACAAGCGGCGGCGCACGTTGCGGACCCGGCGCTGCATCCGCACGCCCGGGCGACGCCACAGGTCGTCACCAAGGACACGGAATCGGCCCCAAGGAGCCTACCCGTCGCCCCCCGAGCGCGACAACGATCGCCCGCCATCGGCCAAGAATCGGGCAAGAACGGGTGAAACGACGCCCCGAGGCACGACCTCACCGGATCTTCACGAGGCGCGACGACCAGGGCCCGGAACACTCGTCGGCAGGTCGCCACCTTCCGGCGACGGCATCCGCAATCACCGATGAACCACACCCTCCGCATCCTCGCCGCCGCGGCTCTGGGCGCCGCGCTCGGCACCCACGCCACCGCCCAAGGCCCGGCTTCGCCGCGCGCCGACCACTTCCGACCGATCGCCAGCTACAACGTCGCCGGCATCAACGCCGAGATCGTCGACGCCGCGAACCAAGGCAACCTGCTCGTCTACACCGATGCCGGCGCCCAGAAGCTCGGTTTCGTCGACATCACCAACCCGCAGCAACCGGTCGAGGTCACCACGCTGACCATGCCGGGCGAACCGGTCTCGGTCAGCTGTGTCGGCAACTTCGCGTACGCCGCCGTCTGGGTCGACCTGCCGACGGTCGGCAACCTGCCGCCGCAGTTCCTGCCCGGCAAGCTGATGGTGATCGACCTCGCCAACCCGGCCAACCCGACGATCGTCGGCAGCATCGACATCGGCTTCCACCCGGACAGCTGCAAGGCCAAGCAGATCGGCAACGACGTCTATGTGGTGATCGCGATCGAGAACCAGCCGGTCATCGTCAACGCCAGCGGCAACGTGACCAGCAACGACCGTCCCGGCAGCCCGAACGACGTCTCGCCGGCCGGTTTCGTGCAGGTCGTGCGCGTCGACCACCAGAACCTCGCCAACTCGACGGTCACCGCCGTGCAGCTGCCCGCCGCGACGCTCAGCGCCGCCGGTTGCCTGTACCCGAACGACCCGCAGCCCGAGTACGTGGCCTGGCACGGCGACCGCGTCGCGGTGTCGCTGCAGGAGAACAACGGCATCGCCGTCGTCGACATGAGCAACCCGGCCCAGCCGACACTGGAGCGCGTCTTCTCGTGCGGTGTCGTCGCGCCACGCAGCGCCGACCTGCGCAACGACGCCGAGATCTCGTTCACGCAGCTCTACCCGACCAATGCGCCGGTCGTGCTCGACGGCGGCGGCAACCCGGTCGTCACGGGCTCGCGCATGCCCGACGCGATCGCGTTCTCGCCGGACGGCTCGACGATCTACTGTGCCGACGAGGGCGAACTCAACTTCACCGGCGGCCGCGGCTTCTCGTGGTTCGCCGGCAACGGTACGTTCGTCGGCGACGACGGCGGCTTCCTCGAATACGTCGCGACGGTGTTCTCCTACTACCCGGACGGCCGCTCGGCGGCGCGCGGCATCGAGGTCGAAGGCATCGCCACCGGCCGCTTCGGCCCGAACGACTTCGCCTTCGTGATGAGCGAACGCGGTTCGTTCCTGTCGGTCTGGAACATCAACGTGCCGACCCAGCCGCAGCTGCTGCAGGTCCTGCCGACCGGCCTGTCGCCGGAGGGCATCGTCGTGATCGAGAGCCGCGGTCTGGTGGTCACCGCCGTCGAGGTCTCGGGCACGCTGACGATCTATCAGGGTGGCCTCGGCCTGTACCTGCCGTCGCCGCTTCAGCCGGCGATCTACTCGGCCAGCCTGCAGAGCCCGTGGGCGGCCGTGTCCGGCCTGACGCCGGGGGTGCTGCCGGGGCAGTTCTTCGCGATCCCGGACAACGCCGTGCCGACCGCGATCTACGCGATCCAGGGGGCCCTGCCGTACTCGCCTCTGCACGTCGTCACGCCGGTGCGCAAGAACGGTCTGCAGGCCCGCTACGACGGTGAGGGCATCGCCTACGACAGCTCGATCGTGCGGCCGAGCAACGCCGGCTTCTGGATCGCGCACGAAGGCAACGCCACCAACAACCCGAACCTGCTCGTGCAGGTCGACGCCAGCGGCAACGTGCTGCGCGAGATCCAGCTGCCCAACCACCTCGACGCCGGCGCCGACGCCACGCTCGGCGGTGCGGCGGTCGGTCCGGCCAGCGGAGCCCGCATCCGCAGCAACGGCTTCGAAGGCTGCGCGCTGAGCCACGACGGCCGCTACGTGTACGTCGCGATCCAGCGCGACTTCACCGGCGAGTTCCCGACCGGGCCGACGTTCGCCCGCATCGGCCGCTACGACCTGACGCAGATCGCCAACAGCACGGCCCCGCAGAACGGCCTGCGCTTCGGCGGCGACTGGCAGTTCTTCTACGTCCAGCTCGACACCAACGACCCGGTCAACTGGCCGGGCCTGTCGGAGATCACCAACGTCGGCGTCGACAGGTTCCTGGTCATCGAACGCGACAAGGGCGTCGGTGCCGGCTCGACCCTGAAGAAGCTGTACGGCTTCAACCTCAACGGCCTGACGCCCGACACCGACGGCGTGCCGGATGCCAGCGACACCGTCACCAAGGTGCTGGTCCGCGACTGCGTCGCCGACTTCTCGCCCTACGAGAAGATCGAAGGCATCGGCGTGTCGTACGGCACGCTGTGGGTGATGATGGACAACGACGGTGGCGCGCTCGAGAGCCGGCTCAAGTACCTGGGTTTCCTGGGTACGCTCGGCTTCTGATGCGGCCGGGCAGCCGCACTCCTGGCGGCTGCCTCTTGCGCGGCGCGGCGAGGACCACGATCCTCGCCGCATGATCCCCGCCACCCCCGCCCGCCGCTGGCCTGCGGCCCTGCTGCCGCTGTGCCTCGCCGCCCTGACCGCCTGTGGTGGTCAGGCACCGGTCGACCCGAACAACCGTGAGATCCCCTGGACCTACGGGCCGCGGACCGACGACTCCACGCGCGAGCACCTGCACGGCAGCGGCACCAAGTTCGGCGCGGCGATCGCCAGGGGCTGGCAGTGCCGGCTCCGCAACGGCACCGAACTGGTCGTGCAGCCGTTCGAGCTGGCGACCAACCACCCGCTCTTCGACAAGGTGGTGCTCAGCATCGGCCTGTTCGACCCGAAGGGCGAACGGCTGGCGAACCTCGTCAGCCAGCCGCTGACCGCGAAGACCGCGGCGATGACGTTCGCGGTCGAACCGGCGGTCGGCCAGCGGCTGCAGGACCTGGTGCTCTACTACGTGGCCAAGGACTGAGTGTGGCCAAGGACTGAGCGTGGCCAAGGACTGAGGCCCCGGGCCCACCTCGCGCGCCGGCGACACGCGCCGGCGACTGCGACTAGCCTCAGCCGCCGCGCGAACCCTTCGGCGGGATGCCACACGACGCGTCCTTCTTCCGACCGCGCGCGTCGGCGACGATGCGTTCGGCGAGCCGGTCGGCGGCGTCGCTCGGCGGAATGCGTTCCTGCTTGGCGATCGTCCACAGCTCCTTGAGCGCCTGCGGGATGCGCTCGATCTTGCCGAGCGCCACCTTCTCGTCGTAGCCACCCGGATGGAACTCGACCGAGACGTTGACGATGCCGCCGGCGTTGATCACGTAGTCGGGCGCGTACAGGATGCCGCGGTCGGCGAGCATCTTGCCGTGGCGCGGCTCGAGCAGCAGGTTGTTCGCCGCACCGGCGACGATCGGCGTGTTCAGCCCGGCGATCGACTCGTCGTGCAGGATCGCGCCCAGCGCACACGGCGCGAACACGTCGCACTTCATGGTCAGGATCTCGCGGTCGCCGACCGGCACGACGCCGATCTCCTTGGCGAGCTGCTGCAGGCGCTCGGTGTTCGGGTCGGCCGCGTAGACCTTCGCACCGGCCTCGACGAGGCGGCGCGCCAGCGCCGAACCCACGGCACCGATGCCCTGGATCGCGACCACCTTGCCCTTGGGATCGTCGCTGCCGAAGTGCCAGCCGAGCGCCGCGCGCACGCCGAGGTAGACGCCGTAGGCGGTGTACGGCGACGGGTTGCCGCTGCCGCCGTCCTTGCGCTCGAGGCCGGTCACGTACTTGGTCGCGCGACGGATCACCTCGAGGTCGGCCACCGAGGTGTTGACGTCCTCGGCGGTGATGTACTTGCCGCCGAGCGAGTCGATCAGCCGACCCATCGCCAGGTACAGGGCCTCGGACTTGATCTGCTTGGGATCACCGATCATGACCGCCTTGCCGCCGCCGAGCCCGGTGTGGGCGACGGCCGACTTGTAGGTCATGCCCTTGCTGAGCCGCTTGACGTCGAACAGGGCCTCGTCCTCGTTCTTGTAGGGCCACATGCGCAGGCCACCCAGGGCGGGCCCCAGCGTGGTGTCGTGCACGGCGACGATCGCGTGCAGACCGGAGGCCGGATCGACGCCGCGGACGACGCGCTCGTAGCCAGGAACGGGGATTTCGGTGATCTTCAGGGTATCGCTCACGGCTCCTCGGAGAGTAGAGGCGCAGAATTGGGGCAAGGATGATAGGGTCCAGGTCGCGTTTGCGCCATCGGCCCGACGGCCGTTGGCTACGGAAACCAGACGACCGCGCGCCAGGGGTCGTTGGGGTCGGCCGCCAGCAGGCCGGTCAGCACGCCGGTCAGCGACGTGGTGACCCGCACCAGGAGCCCCGCATGGTCGCGGCCGGCCGTCGGCCCACCGTCGGTGTCGCAGTCGAAGGCAAACGTGCGTCCCGGCCCGAACTGCTGGAACGAGAACCGCAGGCCATCGACGTAACCCGCTGCGTCTGGATTACTTGGGAATATCGCCCCGCTGCTCTGCCCAGGCCCGTGGAACGGTGCGACGTAGACCCCCGGCGCCTGGAAGTCGAGTCCGCACAACCCCGCCGAGCCCAGCCGGTAGGTGCCGCGCGACCCCAACGCCGTCGCGTTGCCGCCGTCGAAGCGGTCGCTCATGCCGTCCTGATCGACGTCGAACCGCAACGCCGCGCCCGGCCCCGCAGCCCCCAGGTTGGTGATCTCGACCGCGAGGATCTGCCCGTGCGCGTGCAGGAGGTCGCTCGTCACCGTCCAGAACGCCTGCTGCGGATCGGTCTGGAAGCTGGTCGGGCCACGCGCGGCGACGACGATGCCCCGTTCGCCGCTGTCGGCCCGCCAGACGACTTCGTTGCTGGCCCAGACGTCGCCCTGCTGCCCGCTCGGATCGAACACCAGCGCCTGGGCGCGAAACCGGTCCCCCAGCCCGATCGGGAACGCCGGCGGCAGCACCCAGGACCGGACCGCGCCAACCGGCAACACCACCAGCCCGGTCAGCGCCGCCGCCGGCTGGCTCAGCATCGTCAGCGCGCGCAGTTCGCGCAGCGGGCCGAGCCCCGGCTGCAGGAAGGCCCCGTCGGTCAGGCCGCGCAGCGCCGCGTCGCTGCCGACGTTCACCAGCAGCAACGCGAAGTTGCCGGTCAGCGTGCCGAGCGGATCGACCAGGCCGTAGTCGAGCGTGTCGCCGCGCCAGAACGGCACCTCGCCGGCGAGCCGCGGACCGCCGCTGCGCCCCGCCTGCAGCTGCACCTCGTCCCAGCCCAGGCGCGCGGGATGCAGGTGCAGCCGCTGCACCGCGACGACGTCCGCGCCACCTTGCACCAGGTGCACGAGAGCACCGCGGTTGCTCCACGGTTCGTGGTGCCCGGCGACGCGGCTGGCCGGCGCCAGCCCACCCGGCGCGCCATCGGCGCGAGCCGGCAGCCGACGCCCGGTCGGCTGCATCGTCGTGCGGTCGAGCTCTTCGATCTGGCCGGTCGGCCCGGCCCAGACCCAGACGTTGCGCGTCTGTGGATCGACCGCCAGGCCGTACGCCGACCAGCCCTGATTGGCGTGGCTGGCCAGCAGGTTGCCGGCCAGGTCGATCTCGTGGATCGGCGACGCGAAGTCGGCGACCAGCAGCGAACCGTTGCCACCATCGCCGAACCGGTCGAACGCGACCGCGCGGCAGACCGGCAGCAGGCTGGTGATCGCGCCGGCGATCGGCTGCACGACCGGCCGCAACCCGTTCGCGGTCAGGAGACCCGCGCTCGGCAGACCATTGGTGCCGATCACCGAGATGCCGGCTTCGCTACCACCGATCAGGCTGGCGCCGTCGCTGTCGAGATCGCGCAGACCGAAACCGCTGCCCTGGTGCACCGCCGGCTGCGGAAACCAGCCGCGCAGCGTGCCCGCGGCGTCGAACTCGTAGATCAGGTGCTGGGCATTCGGCGTGCGGCGCGCGGCGCTGACGAAGAACGTCCCGGCCGGGCCGACCGCGACGCCCAGATGCGCGCTGGCGCCGGTCTGCGCGTCGCACACGAACTGCCGGTACACGGCACCGAACCCCGCCCCAGGCGGAATCGGTGTCTGCGCGACGGCGGCGACCGCGAGGGCCACCGCGACGAGCGGCGACGAGGGGCGCATGGCGCGCCGATGATGCCCGGCGGCTGGCATGGAACCAACGCTGCCAAGGCAGCTTCTTCGCGCGGATGCGGTCGACCGCAGCGCTGCGCGGCAGCGTGCCGCTAGCGCGAGCGCGAGCCGATCTTGATCTGCAGCTCGAGCTCCTTGCCGTCGCGCAGGACCCGCACCGGCACGGTCTTGCCGATCAGCAGCTCGTCGAGCACCTCGGTGTAGTGCTCGACGTCGTCGACCTTCTGGCCGTTGAGCGCGACGATCACGTCGCCGGCCTGCAGGCCAGCCGCCGCCGCTGCGCCACCTTCGCGGACCGATTCGACGGTCACGCCGCCACCTTCGCCGCCATACGCCGGCATGAAGCCGAGTGCGGGGCGCAGCCCTTCGGGATTGCTCTCGGCCGTCGGCTTGGCGTTGGCGGCCGCGGGGGCCGGCGCCTCGGTCTTGGCGGGGGCCGCGGCCGGTGCCGGCGCGGCGATCGTGTCCTTGTCGCCCACCACCAACGTGTAGTGGCCTGCCCGCCCCGGGCTCGCGTAGATGCCGGTGGCGACGCTCTCGACGCTGAACACGCGCACGTCCAGGCCCGGCAGGCGCGACTTGACGCGTGCGACGGTGCCGAGTTCGCGATCGCTGTGGAACTTGCCGCAGATCAGCACGACCAGCGGCTGCTGGCCCTGCTGGCGCGCCGCCTGCAGGTGGTCGACGATCGACTCGGCCATCGTGTCGTCCTTGAGGCACTGGGCGCCGTAGAACAGCTCCATGCCGTTGGGGCCGAACATGCCCTCGTGGCCCTTCATCGACAGCAGGAACGCGTCCCAGTACGCGTCCTTGGGCGCCGAGACCTCGCGCGCGACGTGCGGGTTGCCGGCGACCGCGGCGAGCCCTTCCTTGCTGGCCTTGCGGGCCAGTTCGCGCGGTGCGTTGGCGGCCAGCACCGGCAGGCCGCGCTCCTTGGCGAACTCGACCACCGGGCGGTAGTCGCGCGCGTAGTTCGGCCAGGGCCGCGAACCGGCCAGGAAGGTCGCTTCGTCGACCTCGCCGCGCAGGTACTGGTCGAGCAGCGGCTGCACGTCGCGCTCGAACATCTCCATCGCGATCACCAGTTGCGGGCGCTGCTGGTGCAGTTCGCGCAGCAGTTCGTGGTGGCGGCGGTGCACCGCCGGGGTCTGGTGCTCCTCGCCGAACGCGACCAGATCGGCGCCGGCGATCGCCGCGGCGACGTCGGCCACCTTCAGCGGTTGGTCCTCTGGACCAGGGAACGGAGCGGTCGCACAGGCCGCCACCAACGACAGCGGCGCCAGCAGGAGAACGTTGCGCATGGGGCCGGTTTTAGGCACTGCGAGGCGGCCAGGGCAAGGCGCTTCCGCGCGACCCTTGCGAAACCCGGGGCGGAATCCGCGCCAGCCGCTGCCACCTGCGCCGCCGATGTGGTTCCATGCCCGCCCGCCCCGCATGAAGATCACCACCTGGAACGTGAACGGGATCCGCGCCCGCTTGACGCACGTGATCGATTTCCTGCGCGACGCGGCACCCGACGTGCTGTGCCTGCAGGAGACCAAGGTCGTCGACGAGCAGTTCCCGGCCAGTGCCCTCGAGGACGAGGGCTACAACGTCGAGTACTTCGGCCAGAAGGCCTACAACGGCGTCGCGATCCTCAGCCAGCACCCGCTGGAGGACGTCGTGCGCGGCATGCCCGACGACCCGGCCGACGGCGAACGGCGCGTGCTCGGCGCGCGGGTCGGCGACTGGCGTGTGCTCGACCTGTACGTGCCCAACGGCCAGGAGGTCGGCGCCGAGAAGTACCGCTACAAGCTCGACTGGCTGCGGCGGCTGCGCACGTTCCTCGACGGCAGGTTCGCGGCGGACGAGCGCCTGGTCGTGCTCGGCGACTTCAACATCACCTTCGACGACCGCGACGTGCACGACCCGGTCTGGTGGCACGAGAAGATCCTCTGCTCGACCGCCGAACGCGACGCGCTGCGCTCGGTGATGGCGTTCGGCCTGCAGGACCTGTTGCGCCTGCACTGCGCCGACGCCGGCGTCTACACCTGGTGGCACTACACGGCCGGCGCGGCGCGCAACGACGACGGGCTGCGCATCGACCACGTGCTCGGCACGCCGGCGGCGGCGGCGCGCTGCCGCGAGGTGATCGTGCACCGCGACCTGCGCGGCAAGAAGAGTCCCAGCGACCACGTGCCGGTGACGGCGGTGTTCGACGACGCATGAACGAACCCGCGATCGCCGTCGCCGACCTCGGCCGCCACTACCACGGCAGCTGGGCGGTGCGCCACCTGACCCTGCAGGTCGCCGCCGGCGAGCTGTACGGGTTCCTCGGCCAGAACGGGGCTGGCAAGACGACCACGATCCGCATGCTGGCGGGCCTGCTGCAACCGAGCGAGGGCACGCTGCGCCTGGGCGGCCTCGACTACGCACGCCACGGCCGCGAGCTGCGCGCCCGCGTCGGCCTCGTGCCCGACACCCCGCCGCTGTACGACTACCTGACCGGCCGCCAGTACGTGGCGCTGGTCGCCAGCCTGTGGCGCGTCGAGCGCCGGCAGCGCGACGCCCGCTGCGAGCGCCTGTTCGACCTGCTGCAGCTCG
>DAIMFJ010000016.1:6269-33116 GCA_036724695.1 Planctomycetota bacterium | reverse complement strand
CGGCCCCGCCGGCGAAGGCGCCGCGCCGCCGCCGGTCGTCGCGGCCGGCTCCTGGAGACCCGACGTGATCGACGTCGTCTTCTACTTCCAGGTCCACCAGCCCTACCGGCTGCGCAAATGGCGGCCGAAGGACCGCATCAAACGCGTCGACCTGTTCGACGAGCCTCTCAACCGGCTGGTCGCCGAGCGGGTCGCCGAGCGCTGCTACCTGCCGATGAACCGCGCCCTGCTGGAGGCGATCGAACGCACCGACGGGCAGTTCCGGTGTGCGTTCTCGCTGTCCGGCACGGTGATCCAGCAGCTGCGCGACTGGGCGCCGGACGCCCTCGACAGCTTCGTCGCGCTCGCCGACTCCGGCAACGTCGAGTTCCTGTGCGAGACCAGCCAGCACAGCCTGGCGGCGCTGGCGTCGGCGGACGAGTTCACGGCCCAGGTCGAGCTGCAGCGCGCCACCGTCACCGAGCTGTTCGGCGAGCCGACCAGCTTCCGCAACACCGAGCTGATCCTCGACAACCGCATCTGCAAGCTGGTCGAGGACCTCGGCTTCGAGTGCATGCTCGGCGAGGGCGCCGACCGCCTGCTCGGCTGGCGCAGCCCGCAAGTGCCGTACCGGGCGAAGGGTTGCGAACGCCTCAAGTTGTTGCTGCGCAGCTACTCGCTGTCGGACGACATCGCGTTCCGATTCTCGAATCCGAAGTGGCCTTCGTTCCCGCTGTTTGCCGATACGTACGCCGGCTGGCTGCACGATCTGCCGGCCCCCGCCCAGTTCGTCGGCTTGTTCATGGACTACGAGACCTTCGGTGAGCATCAGGGCGCCCACACGGGCATCCTCGAGTTCATGCGCCACCTGCCCGAGCAGGTGCTCGCCGATCCGCGGTTCCGTTTCCGCACGCCGGCCCAGGTCGCCGCCGAACGCAGCGCGATCGCCGAACTCGACATCCCCGATCCGGTGTCGTGGGCCGACGCCGAGCGCAACCTGACCGCCTGGCTCGGCAACCCGATGCAACTGGCCGCGCACGAGCGGCTCTACGCGCTGCGCGACGACGTGCTCGCCGCCAGCCAGCGCCGCCCCGAACTGCTGACGACGTGGCGCCACCTGACCACGTCCGACCACGTCTACTACATCGCCACCAAGCACCACAGCGACGCCGAGGTGCACGAGTACTTCAGCCCGTACGACTCGCCGCACGCGGCGTTCGTCACGGTGATGACCGCTGTCGACCACCTCGCCCGCGAGGTGCAGAAGACCCTGCGCAAGAAAGCCAACTGACCATGCCGGAGCGTTCCTTCCAACTTTTCGAGATCAGCTGGGAAGTCTGCAACAAGGTCGGTGGCATCCACACGGTGCTGACCAGCAAGGCCGTCACCGCGGTGCAGCAGTTCGGCGACGACTACATCACCATCGGTCCGCAGCTGCACGGCGGGACCGGCGTGCAGCCGCCGTTCGACGAGGAGCCCGGCCACGAGGAATTCGTGCAGTCGTGCCGGGCGCTCGGCATCCCGGTGCGCGTCGGCCGCTGGCGCATCCCGGGCCGGCCGCGCTGCATCCTGGTCGGCTTCTCGGGACTCTACGAGCAGAAGAACGGCATCCTCGCCGGCCTCTGGGAACGCCACCGCGTCGACTCGATCGCCGGCGACTGGGACTACGTCGAACCGGTGCTGTTCGCGACCGCCGCGGCGATGGTGATCGAACGCTGGTGGGAGGAGCACCTCGCTCCGTTCCATCGCCGGGCCGTCGTGCAGGCGCACGAGTGGATGACCGGCGCGGCGCTGCTCTACCTGCAGGACCGCATCCCGAGCGTCGGCACGGTGTTCACGACCCATGCGACGATGCTCGGCCGCGCGATGGCGTCGCTCGGCATCACGCCCGACCCGGCCGCGGGCAAGGCGGCGCTGGGTGGCAAGACGCCGGCCCAGCTCGCCGAGCAGCACAACGTGCAGGCCAAGCACTCGCTGGAGGGCGTCTGCGCGCGCAAGGCCGACGTGTTCACGACGGTCAGTGCGATCACCGCCGCCGAGGCCGAACTGCTGCACGACCGCAAGGCGCTGCCGCTGCTGCCCAACGGCATCGACCTCGACGTCGTCGACACGCTCGCCGCGGGCGACCGCAAGGCGACCCGGCAGGCGCTCGAACGCGTCGCCAAGGCGGTGCTCGGCGAGGACGTCGCCGACGCCGCGTTCGTCGCGCTGGCCGGCCGCTACGAGTTCTACAACAAGGGCATCGAGCTGCTGCTCGACGCGATGGCCAGGATGGAAGGCAAGCCGGGTCGCCGGCTGGTGGCGTTCCTGCTGGTGCCGGCCGGCAACAGCGGCGTGCGCGGCGAGTTGCGCGACCGGCTCGAGGGCGCTTCCGCCGACGGGCCGATCGGACTGTGCACGCACAACCTGTTCGACGAGGCGCACGATCCGGTGCACGTGCACTGCCAGCGGCTCGGACTGGCCAACCAGGTCGGCAGCCGCATGAAGGTCGTGCAGGTGCCGATCTACCTGAAGCCCGACGACGGCATGTTCGGCCGCGAGTACGAGGCCGTGCTGGCGGCGATGGACCTCGGCTGCTACCCGTCGTACTACGAACCGTGGGGCTACACGCCGCAGGAGGCGCTCGCGGTCGGCGTGCCGACGATCACCACCGATCTGGCCGGCTTCGGCCGCTGGGCGATCGAGGCGGGTCTCGGCCCGGCCGACGGCATCACCGTGATCCGCCGCGAGAAGGTCCCGTATCCCGAGGTCGTGGCCACGACCACCAGTGCGATCGAGGCGTTCCTCGCCGCCGGGCACGGCAACGGCGCGCTGCGCGAACGTTGCCGCAGCGCCGCCGGCCGCACGGCCTGGAAGGACCTGTTCGCGCACTACCGGACCGCCTACGACACGGCCCTGGCGGCCGTGCAGAAGCGCAGCCAGGCCGGCGTCGTGCAGTTCCGGCTGCCGCGCCGCGCCCTGCCGTCGCCCGGCAGTGGCACGACGCCGCGGCTGTCGTCGTTCGAGGCCGCCGCGACCCTGCCGCAGAGCCTGCGTGGACTCGAGCGGCTGGCCCGCAACTTCTGGTGGGTGTGGAACGCCGACGTGCGTTCGTTGTTCGAGGACCTCGCCCCGGGCTTCGCCGCGGCTGGCGAGAACCCGGTCGCGTTCCTGCAGAGCGTCTCGCTCGAGACCCTGCAGACCAAGGCCGGCGACAAGGCCTACCTGGCGCGCCTGGCCAAGGTCGTCGAGCGCTTCGACGCCTACGTGGCCAAGGCGAGCGTGCCGTTGCCGGTCGGCGACGCTGGCGACGGCCCGGCCCTGAGCGAACGCCACCCGGTGGCCTACTTCTCGGCCGAGTTCGGCGTGCACCACTCGCTGCCGATCTACAGCGGCGGCCTCGGCATCCTCGCCGGCGACCACCTGAAGTCGGCCAGCGACCTCAACGTGCCGCTGGTCGGGGTCGGCCTGTTCTACCGCTACGGCTACATGAGCCAGCAGTTGTCGAGCGACGGCCAGCAGGTCGCCGCCGACCTCGAGAACCGGCCGCGCCAGCTCGCCGTCGAACTGGTCCGCGCCACCGACGGCCGGCCGCTCGAGATCACAGTGCCGCTGCCCGGCCGCGAGCTGACGCTGCGCGCCTGGAAGGCCCAGGTCGGCCGCGTGCGGCTGTTCCTGCTCGACGCGAACCTGCCGCAGAACCGCGAAGAAGACCGCAACATCACCCGCAACCTGTACGGCGGCGACACCGAGACGCGCATCCAGCAGGAGATCGTGCTCGGCCGCGGCGGCGTGCGCCTGTTGCGGGCGCTGGACCTGCGACCGGCGGTCTACCACATGAACGAAGGCCACGCCGCGTTCCTGGTGATCGAGCGCCTGTCGCGGCTGGTGAAGGGCGAAGGCCTGCCGTTCGACGCGGCCCGCGAGTACATCGCCGCGACGACGATGTTCACGACCCACACGCCGGTCCCGGCCGGCCACGACCGCTTCGCCGAGGATCTCGTGCGTCGCTACTTCGGCGACGCCGAGGAGTGGGTGGGGCTGCCGTGGGACCGCTTCTTCGCGCTCGGCCAGGCCGGTGGGGCCCAGGAGTTCAACATGACGTACCTGGCGATGAACTTCGCCGGCTACGTCAACGGCGTCAGCAAACTGCACGGCCTCGCCTCGCAGAAGCTGCTGCACGCCTTCTGGCCGGGCTTGCTGCAGGAGGAGGTGCCGATCACCAGCGTCACCAACGGCATCCACCTGGCCACCTGGACCGATCCCGCGCTGGCGCGGCTGCTGCGTACCGGGCAGGAACCGGTGGCGCCGGCGCACTTCGCGAAGGCCGGCGGGCTCGACATGGGCAAGGTCTACGAGGTCCGTCGCGCCGCCAAGCACCGCATGCTCGGCATCGTGCGGCAGGAACTGACCAGCAGCTTCCACGCCCGCGGCGACAGCCCGGTGGTGCTCAGCGCGATGCTGGCCGGCCTCGACGAGAAGGCGCTCTACCTCGGCTTCGCGCGCCGGTTCGCGCCGTACAAGCGGGCGCACCTCTTGTTCAGCGATCCCGAGCGGCTGCAGAAGCTGCTGTCCGACAAGGACCGGCCGGTGCGCATCGTGGTGTCCGGCAAGGCCCACCCGCGCGACCGCATGGGCCAGGACATCCTGAAGTCGATCGTGCAGATCGCGCGTGCGCCGGAGTTCGTCGGCAAGGTGCTGTTCGTCGAGGACTACGACATGGCGGTGGCCCGTGCGCTCGTGCAAGGGGTCGACGTCTGGGTCAACACGCCGACCCGCATGGAGGAGGCCAGTGGCACCTCGGGCATGAAGGCGGCGGCCAACGGCGTGCTGAACCTGTCGATCGCCGACGGTTGGTGGCCGGAGGCGGCCGACGGCCGCAACGGCTGGACGATCGGCGGCGAGCAGGTCTACGGCAACCACGAGCTGCAGAACCAGGCCGACGCGACCGCCCTGTACCGGCTGATCGAGGAGGACCTGGTGCCGCGCTTCTTCTCGCGCGGCCGCAACGGCGTGCCCGAACAGTGGCTGGAGATGGTGCTGCACTGCCTGGCGACGGTGCCGGCGGTGTTCAGCACCGACCGCATGGTCGGGGACTACCTCGCCGCGGCCAACCGGCCACTGGCGCGGCAGTACTTCGTGCAGCAGGCGCAGAAGAAGCAGCCGGCGCGCGACCGCGCCCGCGAGTTCGGCCGCGTGCGGGCCGGCTTCGAGAAGGTCCGCATCGTCGCCGCGACGACCGTCGAACTGGCCGACTTCAAGGTCGGCCAGCACCTCGACGTGCAGATCGACGTCGACCTCGCCGGGCTCGCCGCGCACGACGTCGTCGCCGAACTGGTGGTGCGCCGGTTCGACGACCGCGACCGCGCGAGCACGTCGATCGCACGGCTCGAGCCGCGCGGCGAGGCCAAGGGCAGCGTGCAGACGTTCGCCGGCGGCTTCCGGGTCGAGCTCGCCGGCCGCTACGAACACGGCATGCGGGTGCGGGTGCCCGGCAGCGGCCACGACGCCAAGGTGCGCGGTCTCGTGCTGTGGGCGTGACGGGCCGCGCGCAGGCCGTGCAGTGGTGGGTGGGCACCAGCGGGTTCGGCTACGACGAGTGGCGGCCCGCCTTCTACCCGCCGACGCTGCCGAAGGCCGGGATGCTCGCGTACTACGCCAGCCGGCTGCCGGCGGTCGAGGTCCACAACACCTTCTACCGGATGCCGGCGCCGAGCCTCGCGCAGGGCTGGTCCGCCCAGGTGCCGGCCACCTTCCGGTTCGCCGTGAAGGCGCCGATGGGCATCGCCAACAAGCAGCGGCTGGTCGACTGCGGAACCATGCTGGCGCGGCTCGGCGCAGCGCTGCAACCGCTCGGCGAACGGCTCGGCTGCGTGTGGTACGCCGTGCCGGCCTACGTGCGGCCGGACGCGGCGGTGCTGCGCGATTTCCTGCAGACGCCGCAGCCGGCCCCGGCGATCGCCTTCGAGTTCGCCGATCCGGCGTGGCTGCAACCGGCGTTGCTCGACTTGCTCGCCGACCATGGTGCGGCGGCGGTCGCGGTCGATCGCGACGGCGAACCGCCGCCGCAGGTGCACCGCACCGGTGACTTCGTCTACCTGCGCTTGCGCCGCGACGTGTACGGCGCCGACGAGCTGGCGCGCTGGCGGGAGCGGCTGGCGGCGCTCGGCGTCGCGGCGGCGTTCGTGTTCTGCAAGCACGAGGCCCAGGCTCGCGGTCCAGTGTACGCAGCGCAGTTGCTGCAGCGCTGAACTGCTCCTGCCGCGTTGCTTCGCGACGCGCGTCGATTCGCCGGACGCGAAGCGGAAGGAGGAGATCCGCAGCAAGTCGGCGCCTGTGGCCTCTTCGGGTCGGCGCGGCAGCGACGCCACGACCATTGGCTGCAGGCGCCGACAGCGCTGACTGCCGCCGCTTGGCGAGTGGTGCCGCCCGCGGTACCCTGCAGCCGTCTCGTCGCCAGTGCCTCCGCGACCTGCCGTGCCGTTCCTCCCCTCGTCGCCGCTGCCAACGCTCCGTCCGACGCCGCTCGCCCTCGACGGGCAGGTGGTCCGGCGGTGAACGCCCCGTCGGCAGCCTTCCCGCTGGTGCGCGTCGCCGAGTGGAGTGGGGTGCCGATCACGGTGGCGAGGCGTTGGGTCGCCGCCGGCCTGCTCGAACCGTTGCCCGGACCAGCGGCCATGTTCCCGTTCCGGGCGCTGGCGACGGCGCGCACGCTGGCGCAGCTGTGGCGGGCCGGCTGGACCGTGCCGCAGGTGGTGCGGGCCGCGGCGGCCGTTCGGCAGATCGAGCCGGACCTCGACACCGCGCTGGCCGGACTGGTGGAAGCGCGCGGGGAGCGCCAGTGGGCGGTGCGCACCGCCGATGGCGGCCTCGTGGAGCCGGGCGGTCAGCGGCTGTTCGATTTCGGTGCCAGCACGCCGGGCGAGGAACGGGGCGGCGAACCCTTGCCGCTGCGCAGTGCCGGCGATTGGTTCGCGACCGGCGTCGAGGCCGAGGCCGAGGGGCGGTTCGAGGACGCCGTGCGGGCTTACCAGCGTGCCGTCGGGCCCGCGAACGCCGAGGCGTGGTTCAACCTCGGCAACTGCCAGTACGCGTTGCGGCGGCGCAGCCAGGCGGCGCATGCGTTCGCGGCGGCGGTGGCCGCCGATCCGGGCTGGGCCGTGGCTTGGAACAACCTCGGCAGCGTGCGCGGCTAACTCGGCGACCGGCCGGGCGCCGCGGCCGCCTTGCAACAGTCCCTGCACCTGGTGCCGCACTACGCCGACGCCCATTACAACCTCGCCGAGGTGCTGGCGGTGCTCGACGACTATGCCGGGGCGCGTCGCCACTGGCAGGCCTACCTGGCGTATGACCCGAACAGCCGTTGGGCTGAGCAGGTCCGGCGCCGTCTCCGGGTGCACGCGCGGCGCTGATGGGTCGGTTCTGCTGTGCGTTTTCGCGCGTCGTGCGGTTTCGCACGGGCCTGGCAATCGCCTTGCCGGTGGTTCGTAAAAGATTGTGCCTAAAGGCCTTGCGGAGTTTCTTGGGTGGGGCTGCGGGCGGTGTCGGCGGCTTGCGCGGCGGCGGCCGGACTCGCCAGCGGCTGGCACTGTTGTTGCCATACCGTGGCTGCCGCGCGTCGCCAGGGCGTCGCGGTGCTCCGCACGAGCGATCGCTGCCTGCGGCTGCGCTCCCAACCAGAATGGGCGCCAGCAGTTCCGCTGGCATCGACGCTTGCAAGGCGCCGGCAGCCCAGTAACCTGCTGAGGCTCTCCCCTGGCTGGACCAGTTCTGCGTCAGACCCTGCCGTGCGCCAGCCGTGCACGGAACTCGCATCCCATGAAAGCCAACCCAAACTCCCGGCTTGCCGTCCGCACGTTCGTGGGCGCCGCCTTGCTCGCACCCGCGCTGGTCATGACCGGCTGCGCTGGCGGCAGCAAGGGTGACCCCGACAACCGCGGCGACTTCAAAGTGGTCAGCATCAGCACCGGATCCGGTGCGGTGTACCCGTACCGGATCCGCGTCGCGGACTCGTTCGGCAACCCGACGTCGACGGTCGTCAACATCGAGTCGATCGACACGCTGAAGGACAACGTCAGCGGCAGCAACAAGGTGCTGCCGGTGGCGACGTTGCCGACCACCGCGGTGCTGCCCGACGGCGCCGCCGGCAACCAGTTCCTGCACTTCGCGTTCAGCCACAAGCTCGAGGTCGGCTCGATCCTGAGCGGTCTGCTGGCCAACCAGAGCAACTCGGGGTTGACCGGCGCGCTGAACATCCTGGCCTACGATCCGGCGACGGAGACGTCGACGACGGTGCGCGGGCGCGGCTTCGTCAACGGCTACACGTACTACAACGTCGGCGGCTCGTTGCAGCTGGTCAAGGCCGTCGAAGAGGACGGCGACCGGATCCGCATCGTCGATGCGCTCGCGGCTGGTTTCCCGAACTTCGCCGGCGCCGCGGACCTGGTCGGCAAGAAGGCCTTCACCTTCATCGCCGACGCCGACAACGACCTGACCACGATCGAGATGTTCCCGAGCAACCGCCTGCTGCGCCTGATCGTCACCAGCGCGGTGCGCGACAGCGAAGGCGACATCCTCGAGCAGGAGATCTCCACCGCGACGACGGTCGGTCCGGACACCACGGCGCCGCAGGTGCTCGGGTACCTGAGCGTGCCGCAGATCGCGCCGGGCAACAACCAGACCGGCATCGATCCGACGTCGACGATCCTGATCCGCTTCAACAAGCCGGTGCAACCGGGTGAAGTCGGGTCGTTCTTCGATGCGCAGCAACTGACGCCGCCGACCGGTGGCATCTCGCTGTCGGTGACCGCCTCGGCGCAGACCTTCCCGGTCATCTACCACGCCGATCCGGTCAGCTACGGCGACCTGATGAACTACATCATCACGCCCGCGTACAGCCTGCCCGGCCAGTCGCTGGTCGACGTGACCGTGCAGACGACGACGATCCACAGCCTCAGCAACGTGCTGATCGGCCAGTCGGTGTCGACGCAGTTCACGACCGGCGACGGCCCCGGCATCGTCAACGCACCGGTGGCTCCCGAAGCGGTCTACATCGGTCTGTCGGGCGCGGAGCCCGGCGTGATGGTCGCCGACCTCAACGGCTTCGGCCAGGGCACCGGCGACATCAACAACACGCGCTTCCCGCTCAACCCGAACATCGGGGTGTCGGGTGTGTCGCCGCCGCTGTCCCCCGGCACGTCGAACCTCGACGCCGGCAGTGCGGGCGTGTTGACGCTGACCCAGGACACCAACGGCAACACGCGCCTGCTGCGCGATCCGCTGGTCAACAGCGTCGACGACATCCACGTCGGTGCGCCGCTCGACATCGTCTTCAACAACGAGAACATCAACGCCAACGCGACCCGCGCCAACCAGATCAACGAACTGCTCGGCACGGCGATGCTCGGCAACGTGATCACGCAGCCGCCGGTCCCCAACCCGCCGCGCCTGGTGTTCCCGCCGCCGAACCCGAACAGCGCCATCTTCGGCGAGGAACCGACCACCAAGTCGAGCTTCTGCCCGCGCGTGGCGTTGGTCACCGCGGGCCCGCCCGGTGGCTGCATCACGGCGTCGCTGAACCTGCTCGTGCAGGGCAACCCGTTCGCCAACCAGCAGGGTTCGCTCGGTCTGTACGGCACGACCTTCATGGGCGTGTTCGTCGGTCCGCAGCCGCCGCCGGCCTCGCCGCCGCCGCCGCCGCCGTTCTGCCCGTTCACGTCGCGCCAGCAGGTCGGTCACTTCCTGTACGTGCTCGATCGTGACAACCGGCAGGTGCTGGGCTGCAACAGCAACCGGTTCACGATCCTGGACTCGATCCAGCTGAGCGACCCGGTCAGCATGGCGATGTCGCCGAACATGACCCGTCTCGCGGTCACCAACTTCGCGAGCTCGTCGGTCAGCTTCATCGACATCGATCCGACCAGCCCGCGCTTCAACGAGGTCGTCGCCGAGACGCGCGTCGAGCGCGGTCCCACCGCGGTCGCCTGGCAGCCGGACGGCGAGGACGTGCTGTGCGTCTCGACCGACGCCAACTTCCTGACCATCATCAGTGCGCTCGACTTCACCGCGCGCCGCACGGTGGCGGGCTTCTTGAACGCGCCGATCGACGTCGTCGTCACCGAGCGCTACCAGGCGAACGGCAACGGCTCGGGTCTGTACTACGCGTACATCCTGAACGCGAACGGCACGGTGGCGGTCTACGAGTCGGGCCCGGACGGGGTCAACGGCATCGGCTTCAACGACGTCATCGGCACGGTCGCCAACGCGACGTTCACCCGTGCCCGCGCCATGTACTACGACATGGACGCCGGTCAGGGTGGCGTGTTCGTCGGCCACGTCGACGAGTCCGGCCTCGGCCAGATCTCGCGCCTGTGGCTGACCAGCTCGCCGGCCGGCCAGCTGCCGCTGAACCCGAGCTCGGGTGGCTTCATCCTGCCGCCGACCTACCGGCAGAAGGAATGGACGGTCACGCAGCGCATCGGTGGCACCTCGGCGACGACGCCGGTCCGCGACATCCTGTCCGGCAACTCGATCGTCGACCTGTGCACCGACGACCTGCGCAACTTCGGCGGCTACCTCGGCCAGCTGACCCCGTACAACTCGGGCTACACGGCGACGCCGTTCCAGCACTCGGGCAAGCACGTCGCCAAGAACGCCAACGGTGCCGTGGTGCGCGCCGTGACGCCGCGGCTGCTGTTCGTCGCGCTGTCCGACGTCGGCAAGGTCGACGTGGTCGAGATCGGCACCGGCACGCGCCGGGCGACGATCAATGCGCCAGGCGTGCGCGTGGTGTCGTCGTACTGGCGGCAGTGAGCCAGCGCCGACGTTGCGTCCGCCGACGAGGCCGCCGATAGGCGGCCTCGCTTGTTTATGGGCCGCCGGCAGCCCAGAATCGCCCGAGACCCAGAGTGATGCCCGACGGCCCGACGATCCAGCGCATGTTCGCCGAAGTGGCGCCGGGCTACGACCGTGCCAACCGCGCGCTGTCGCTGGGCATCGACGTGTACTGGCGGCGCCGCGCGGTGCGCATGGTCGGGGTGCAGGCCGGGGAGCGCGCGCTCGACGTGTGTGCGGGCACCGGCGACCTCAGCTTCGCGCTGCAGCGCGCCGGGGCGCTGGTCACCGGTGCCGACTTCTGTGTGCCGATGTTGGCTTTTGCGCACCAGAAGGCGCTCGCGGCGCGCGGGCGCGGGGCCCAGGCGGTGCCCGAATTCCTGGCCGCCGATGCGCTGCACCTGCCGTTCCCGGATGCCTCCTTCGACTTCGCGACGGTGGCGTTCGGGATCCGCAACGTCAGCGATCCGCTCGTCGGGCTGCGTGAGATGGCCCGCGTCGTCCGCCCGGGTGGGCGGGTTCTGGTGCTCGAATTCACGCGGCCGCGCCTGCCGCTGCTGGGGGCCATGTACCGGTTCTACTTCGGCAAGGTGCTCCCGAAGCTCGGCGGCTGGATCTCCGGTGCCAAGAACGGTGCCTACCAGTACCTGCACGACTCGGTGATGGCGTTCCCGGAGCGCGAGGCGTTCCTGGCGCTGATGCAGGCGGCAGGCCTGCAGTCGCCTCGCCTGGAGTTGCTGACCGGCGGCATCGCCGCGCTCTACCGTGGCGAAGTCGCGCGCTGAACCCGCCGCGGTGCCAGACCGCGCGCTCGGTTTGCGCGACTACCTCGACTGGTCGCGCGACCCGGCGGTCGGCCTGTTCGCGATCCTGCCGCTGTGGCTGCTCTACGAAGGCCTGCGGCTGTCGTTGATGCCTCACGAACGCAACGGTGCCGAGTTCCTGTTGCTGCGCGAACTGCAGCGGCTCGGCCCGCACGGCATGACCGCGCTGCGCATCGCGCTCGCGCTGGCGATCTTCGTCGCCGCCCGGTCGCTGCTGCGTCGGCAGGTGCCCTGGCTGAAGGTCGGCGGCCTGGTGGTGCTCGAGGGCACCGTCTACGGCATCCTGCTCGGCCCGGTCGCCAGCCTGCTGACGTCGTCGGCGGAACGCGTGCTGGCCGCCGGGATCGGCGACGCCACGCTGGTCGTCAACCTGGTCGGCTCGCTCGGGGCCGGCATCTTCGAGGAACTGGTGTTCCGCCTCGGTCTGATGTCGGCGATCGTCTGGGTGGGCGTGCGTGCGGTGCGGGCCTGGGCGCTGCCGCCGGCGGCGGCCACGCTGCTGGTCGGTGCCGTCGCGGTCGTGCTCAGCGCGTTGGTGTTCTCGTGGTTCCACCATCTGTGCGGCGAACCGTTCGAGGCGCGGCGCTTCCTGTTCCGGACCGTCGCCGGCGTGCTGCTCGGCCTGTTGATGTGGGTGCGCGGCATCGGGGTGTGCGTCTACACCCACGCGCTGTACGACGTGCACTACTACTTGACCCATTGACCATGCCGGAGACCTGCCGATGACCCTGTCGACTGCCGCGACCGCGCGCCGCTTCGCCGTCTGCTTCTCCGGGGGCAGCGGCATCGTCTACGGCCTGCGGCTCGTCGAGGTGCTGCTGCGCGCCGGCCACGGCGTCGAACTGAGCGCCACCCATGCGGCCCTGCGCGTGCTGGTGCACGAAGCCGGCTTGCCGGTCGATCTGGCCAGGCCGGACCTCGCCGCGCTGTTCCCGGCCGAACTGCGGGACCGCTTGGCCGTGCACGCGCTCGAGGCGGTCGAAGCCGCCCCGGCTTCCGGCAGTGCGCGCATCGCCGCGACGATCGTCGTGCCGTGCAGCATGGGAACCCTGGCGCGGGTCGCCCACGGCTTCTCGAGCAACCTGGTCGAACGCGCCGCCGACGTCGCCCTCAAGGAAGGCCGGCCACTGGTGTTGGTGCCGCGCGAGACGCCGCTGTCGGCGATCCACCTGCGCAACATGCTGACCCTGGTCGAACTCGGCGCGATCGTGCTGCCGGCGATGCCGGCGTTCTACCACCGGCCGACGACGGTCGCCGACCTGGTCGACTTCGTGGTCGGCAAGATCCTCGATCGGCTCGGTGTCGAGCACGAACTGGTGCGGCGCTGGCGCACGCCGGAGCCGCCGCCGGGTTCGCCGTGGCAGGAGGGCGAGGAGTGACCGGCGTGCCGATGGCCGGCAAGGTCCGCGACTTCGCGAGCCTCGTCAAACTGTCGCACTCGGTGTTCGCGCTGCCGTTCGCGCTGCTGGCGCTGCTGGTCGCGACCGCCGGTGCTCCGGGGTGGCGCACCCTGGCCCTGGTCGTCGGCGCGGTGGTCACCGCGCGCACCGCGGCGATGGCCTACAACCGCTACGCCGACCGCGAACTCGACCGCGCCAACCCGCGCACCGCCGGGCGCGAGATCCCGCGCGGCGCCGTCACGCCGGCGGCGGCCCTGGGCCTCGTCGGGGTCGCCAGTGCGGCGTTCCTGCTGTGCTGCTGGTGGTTGGCCCCGGTCTGCTTCTGGCTCGGCATCCCGACGCTGGCGTGGCTGCTCGGCTACAGCCACGCCAAACGCTTCTCGTGGCTGTGCCATCTCTGGCTCGGCGTCGCGCTCGGTCTGGCGCCGGTCGCGGCGTCGGTGGCCGGCACCGGTGGTTTCGGGCCTGCCACCTGGCCGGCCGTCGTGCTCGGGCTGGGGGTGATGGCCTGGGTCGGTGGCTTCGACGTCCTCTACGCGTGCCAGGACGAGGCCTACGACCGGCAGGTCGGGCTGCAGTCGATCCCGGCCCGCTTCGGCGCCCGCGCGGCGATGTGGATCAGCCGCGGCTTGCACGCCGCGGCGACCGCCGGCTTCGTCGCGTTCGCGTGGCTGGCCGGGCTCGGCGGCGCCTTCGCGGCCGGTATCGTGCTTTCGGTGCTGCTGCTGGTCTGGCAACATCGTCTGCTGCGCCCCGACGACCTGACCCGCATCGACATGGCGTTCTTCACCGCCAACGGCACGCTCGCCGTGGTGATGTTCGCCGCCGGTTGCGTCGACCTGTACCTGTGGTGAGCTCCCGACCGCGATGGCCGCCGGCAATCCCGAACTCGAACTGAAACGGCTCGGCAAACTGCTCACCCGCGGTCTGCCGAAGCTGCTGCTCGTCTACGGCGAGAGCGAGTTCTTCCGCCAGCAGGCGATGGAGCTGGTGATGGCGGCACTGCCGGCCGATGGCGACGTGCGCAGCCTCGATGCCGTCGAACTGCGCGCCGGCGGCGGGGGCGGCGGCGACGACGACAGCGACGACGACGACGCGGGCGACGACGCCGAACGCGGCTCGGCCGACGCCGGCATCGCCGCCTGCCCCGAGCTGCAGGACCTGCGCGGCGGCGGGCTGTTCGCGAAGTCGGCGGTGCTGGTGGTGCGGCGCGGCAAGAACTGGTGGGGCCGCCACGTCGCGACCTTGGCCAGCCAGCTCGACCGCTTCTCGGCCGGCTCGGCGTGCGTGATCGAGGCCGACAAGCTCGACAAGCGCAAGAAGGTCGCCGCCAACCTCGTCAAGGCGACGACCGAGGCCGGCGCGGCGTTCGAGTTCCGCAACCTGTACGAGCTGCCGTACAACCGCGACGAAGGCCTCGCCGGCGGCGAATTGGTCAAGTGGCTGCACGGGCGCGCCCAGCAGCTCGGCGTCGCCCTGAGCGACGACGCCGCGTGTCTGCTGGTCTCGCAGGTCGCCAGCAATCCGGGCGAACTGCTGGCCGAGCTCCACCGGGTGCGCGACCAGCTCGGCGCCGATCCCAGGCGCCCGCCGCTGCAGCCGGCCGACCTGCGCGGCAAACTCAGCGTCGGCTTCGAGTCGACGCCGTTCGAGTTCGCCGAAGCGGTGCTCGACCGCGACAAGGCGAAGGCGCTGCGCTCCCTGCAGGCGATGTTCGCGCGCGGCGTCCGCGACAAGTCCGGCAAGGCGATGGACAGCGGGGGGCTCTTGCCGTTCACGACCAACTGGCTGTTCCGTTCGCTCGCCGCCCTCTACGAAGGCCGGCTGCTGATGGCGGCCGGCACCCCCGAACGCGACGTGCCAGCCCTGGTCGGCGTGCGGCAGTTCGCGCAGCGGTTCGCCGAGCAGCTGCGCCGCAACGACGTGCCGAACCTCGAACGCGGGCTGCTGGCGCTGCAGGCCTGTCAGCGGCAGAGCCGCACGCTCGGCGAGGACGGTCAGGTGCTGCTCGAGCGTTTCCTGCTGCAGTGGTTCGACGGCGCCCCGATCCCCGAACCCGAGGATTCCGAAGCGTGATCAAGAAGTTGCCCATCGCCGTCGTCAACCAGATCGCCGCCGGCGAGGTCGTCGAACGGCCCGCGTCGGTGGTCAAGGAACTGGTCGAGAACTCGCTCGACGCCGGGGCGCGGCGGGTGCGCATCGAGATCGTGCAGGGTGGAGCGGAGTGCCTGCGGGTGCTCGACGACGGCGAGGGTTTCCTGCCCGAGGACCTGCCGTTGGCGTTCGCGAGCCACGCGACCAGCAAACTGACCGACGTCAAGGACCTCGACCACATCGCCAGCCTCGGCTTCCGCGGCGAGGCGCTGGCGTCGATCGGTGCGGTGTCGCGCGCGACGATCAAGAGCCGTCGCCGCGATCGTGACGAGGCCTGGGAGGTGCGCTGCGACGGCGGCGTCGAGACCGCGCCGGCACCGTGCGCCGGTCCGCCGGGCACGCAGATCGAGATCCGCGACCTGTTCTTCAACGTGCCGGCGCGCCGCCGGTTCCTGAAGTCCGCACACGCCGAACGGGCCCGCATCCAGACCCTGGTCGCCGAGCTCGCGCTGGCGCGGCTGGACGTCGACTTCACGTTGGTCGCCGACGGCAAGGAACTGCTGCGCCTGCCGGCCGACGAAAGCCTCAGCGCCCGGTTCGTGCGTTGTTTCGGCGACGAACTGGCCGGCGGCCTGCTGCCGGTCGCACGCGGTTTCGACGGCCTGTCGATCGAAGGGCTGGTCGGCGAACCCGACCTGGCGCGGCGCGACGGCAAGCTGGAGCTGACGTTCGTCAACGGGCGCCTGGCGCGCGAGTCGAGTGCATTGCACGCGGTGCGGCAGGCCTACCGCGAGTACCTGATGGGCGGCCGCTACCCGGTCTACTTGCTGCACGTCGTGCTCCCGCCCGACCAGGTCGACGTCAACATCCACCCGCGCAAGGCCGAGGTGCGCTTCGTCGACAGCCGCCGCGTCGCCGGTTGCATGCACGAAACCGTGCGCGCGGCGCTGGCCGGCCGCGCCGGGTTGGCGTCGAGCGGTGGTATCGTGCTGGCCCCCGACCTGCCGCGGGCGCGCTCGGGCTTCCCGGACCTGCCCCGGGACCTGTTCGGGGGCGGTGGGGGACGGCCGTTCGCCGACCGGGTCGGCGAACCGGCCGGGGCCTTCGGTGCGAGCCCGGTCGCAGACCCTGTCCCGGCGATCGTCCGGCGCCCGGCGGGGGCATCACCAACACCGGCTGGGGCAGCCGCCGCACCCGAACCGAGCCCGCCGACCACGGCCGCTGCGGGTGGCCCGGCACGCGCCAACCCGTTCTCCCGCGCATCGGGCCGCTTCCTGCAGGTCATGGACCTGTACCTGCTGCTGGAGAGCCCCGATGGCCTGCTGGTCGTCGACCAGCATGCCTTGCACGAGCGTGTCGTCTACGAGCGGCTGGTCCGTCAACACGCCGCCCGCCGCGTCGCCGTGCAGCGTCTGCTGGTGCCCGCCGTCGTCGAGGTCTCGGCCGACGAACAGGCGTGGTTGCTCGACGTGCAGGACGAACTGCAGCAGGAGGGCTTGTTGCTCGACGCGTTCGGCAACCAGTCGATCGCCGTGCACGGCGTGCCGGCGGAACTCGCCAAGGTGGCACCGCAGCGGTTGGTGCGCGATCTGCTCGCGGCTGCCGAGGACGGCGGGCGGAGCGCCGTGCAGGCGCAGATCCACGAGCGCTTCCATTCGATGGCCTGCCGCGCGGCGGTGATGAGTGGGGATCGCCTCCGCGACGAGGAGATCGCCGCCTTGCTCGCCGAAGCAGCCACCCTCGACCATCCGCACAACTGCCCGCACGGCCGACCGACGGTGTTGACCTTCGGGGCGGCCGAGCTGGAGCGCTACTTCCGACGCCGCTGCTGAGCGGCCTTGACCAGCGTCTCGCGGTCGAACATCTTGGCGTCGAGCTTCGGCCGCAGCTGCAGGTCGACCACCGCCGTGCGCGACTGCAGCTTCAGGTTGCCCTGTTCGTTGCGGAAGAAGTGCTCGATGCGACGCGGCACCAGCAGGCCATCGCGCAGGTGCAGGTCGCGCAGCCGCACCAGTTCGCCGCGGCTGCGCTCGGGGTTGCCCTCGACCAGCGGCCACAGCGACAGTGCCAGCAATTGGTGCTCCTGGCGCGTCACGAACACCTCGACCTGCACGGGAGCACCGTCGCCGCCCTGCTGCAGCAGCGGGAACGACGGCAGATTGCCGACCACGCTGTGGCAGGCGACCGCCGGCTCGCGCCCGAGTTGCAGCGTCGTCTCGCGCACTGCCGACGGTTTCTGGAGCGCCAACAGCATCGCCGCCGGGTCGAGGCACTGCAGCAGTTGACGGGCCAGGTTGGTGTCGCGCTCGGCGTTCTGCAGGTCGGTCGCGAAGTCGGCGCCCTGCAGATCGCGCGCCTGCCCGCCGAACAGGTGCCAGTAGCCGTTGCTGTCCCGGCCGCGCAGGATCGGTTCGCCGGCCTGGGTGATCTCGTAGCCGATCAGGTCGCGGATGCGGGTGCTGTCCGGCCGCTGCCAGCGCAGGAACTGCACGTGGAGGGCGACCTGGCCACCCTGTTTGGCATCGGCGGCGACCAGATCGATCTCCAGGCTGCCCTGGAACGCCACCACCGGCGGGGCGTCGTCGCCGGGTCGGTGGCTCTTGGCCACCTTGGCGGCGAGCTGGGCCAGGTCGTCGGGCACCGCGGGTGCCGCCGGCGCCGCGGGCGGTTCGGTCTGGGCGGCCAGCGCCGCGGCAACGAACAACGCCAGCTTGCCGGCGCGCTGGGCCAGGTCGTCGGGCACCGCGGGTGCCGCCGGCGCCGCGGGCGGTTCGGTCTGGGCGGCCAGCGCCGCGGCAAGGAACAACGTCGGCAGGAGCGGGCGGTGCATCGTGGAGCGCAGCGGCGTCGACACGCTGCCGTTGCGAGGATGCTACGGGAAGACGCCTTCCAGTTCGACCACGGCCATGAACACGCCGTTGGTGCCCATGCTCCAGCTGCCGGTGCCGCGGAACGACATGCCCATGTTGCGGGTCGGCCCGCCCTGGCCGCCGATCCGTGTGCCGACCGCGTTGCTGACCACGGAATCGCCGAGCTGGCCGGTCGAGGCCAGGCCGAAGCCCTGGCTCGCGAACGCGATGCCCTCGATCCACGGCGCGTTCGGCAGCGGCCAGTTCACGGTCGGGTAGGTGCCGGCCTGCTCCAGCACCAACTGCGTCTGCATCGCCCCGAGCCAGAACGTGCAGCCCGGCATGCCGAACGGGGTCAGGTCCTGCGGGGCCAGCCCGAAGCTGACGCCCGCGGCCAGCACCGGCAGCGTGCCCGGCACCGCCGAACTGAAGTTCTGCGCCAGCGCGCCGCCGACGATCGCGGTGCCGTCGGCGACGCCGAGGGCGAGGCTGCGGCTGCCGCTCGCGCAGCCGGCCGCATCGATCGACGACGACAAGCCCGTGGCGGTGTTGAACGTGAAGTTCACGGCGTCGATCCGGTACGACGCCGCGACCGCGGTCGTGTCGGCGGTCTCGACGACGAACATCAGGTTGCCCTGGCTGCCGTCGTACGCGTACGGGATCTGGAACGGGATGTGGATCGTGAACGGGGCCGGCACCGTCGCCAGCGGATTGACCGGTGGCAGCGTCACCGGGCCGTTGAACACCACCGTGCCGGTGGCGGTGCCGGCATTGACCGCCGGATCCGCCGACATCGTCGCGGCTGGCGTCGGCACCGTGTACGCGGTGACCTGGTAGTTCTTCGTGTAGCCGGCGTGCAGCTGGGCACTGGTCACCTGGCTCTGCCGGAAGCGCATGCCGAGCACGACGCCCTGGCCCTGCGTCACCGCGGCGGCATCGTAGAGCAGCTGGATCGCACCGGTCGTGCGGCCGAACGGGTAGGTGTAGACGAGCGGCCCTTCGACCAGGTCCATGCCATGCGGCAGGACCTTGGTCAGCTGGGCGGGAAGGGACACCGCGAGCAGAGCTGCAGCGCCGATGCGGAGGGTGGGGATGGCCATGGTGAGGAGCTTCGGAGGGGTACTATTATGCGAACGAGTCTCAGTAAAGACAAGCGGGATGTGGCCGCTCGGTGCCATCGCTCTCAAGGGGTGCCGCTCGGGATGCCGATCAGCTGCCCATGAGGCGTTGGCGGGCAATCGCAGCGGTACTGTACCTGCTGGTGGGGAGCTTGTGGGCCCAGGAACGCCATGCGACCGTCAAGTTGGACGGTGGGGTGACCTTGCACGGCACCGTCGTCGCGATGGACCTCGAACGGCTGCAGCTGCGCACCGCCGATGGCATCGTCGACATCCCGTCGGCCCGCATCCATCGCTTCGCGTTCGTCGTCGAAACGTCCCGGCCGCGGCCGGCTCCGCCGCGAAGGCGAGGCGGAGGCCGCGCCGGCCCCGCTGGGTGAGACCGCTCCGGCGGTCGAGGTCGAGATCGCTCCGACGGTCGAAGTTGCAACCGGGGCACCTGCCGCAGAGCTGGTCGCCGAGGACGACCGAGATGCCATCCCACCGCGGCCGCGCCCGGCCGGCCGGCCGGCGGCGGGCCTCGTCGAGCCGATCGCCGGCGAACTGGCGCCCGAGGAAGTTCCCTACGACCTGCGTCATCCGTCGCGCTTCGCCGAACGGCTCAGCAACCTCGACCATCGTTATCCGTGGCTGGTGCCGGCGGTGCCGCTGCAATGGCTCAGCCTGTCGCAGGCGGCGTTAGCGCAGCTGTCGTTGATCATCCATGGTGCGGTGAAGATCGCCTCGGGCGAAGCGCCGGAGTTCTCCCGCAGCATGCGCCTGGCCATCTGCTACCTCGCGGCTTGCGTCGTGCAGTTCGCGTTCGTGCCGGCCAACGACTTCGCGGTTGCGGTGATGCTGCTGATCAATCCAGCCCTGGCGTTGTTCCTGCTCTGCCGTTGGTTTGGCCTGGGCAGGGTGGCGTCGCTGCTGTCGTTCGCGATCCAGCTGGGGTTCCTGACCTTGCTGGCGCTGACGATCGAGCTGGTCGACGCGGTGCTCGGCTCGATCAATACGCCGGGCGTCTGAGCATCTGGCGGCGGTGGCGCCGACGCAGCGCGACCGGCTCGGCGCGCCGTGCCAGCATCAGCCCGCACCAGACCTGCGCCAACGTCACGCCGTCGAACTCGGCGATCCGCTGCAGGCTCCAGTGTTCGCTGCGGTACAGGGCCAGCCAGCGCCGGAACAGCTGGTCGCGGTTGGCGTAGTGCCAACCCGTGCCTTGCGGCGCCGATTCGTCTTCGAACCGGACCAGGCGACGGGTGGCGATCGCGGCGTCGATGTCGAACATGCGCGTCCTCCGCGGGGTTGCCGCCGGCCGGGATGGCCGGCAGTGGCACGCAGGGTGCTCGCTCGTACTAGGCGGGAAGGTCGCCGAAGTTGCGCGCGGAAGTCGCTGGGGCACCCTGGGTAGGCTGGCCAGGGAGTTCGGCCCGCTGGGGCGGCGGGCGGCGGGCGGCCGCGGTTGGCAGCACAACGGCTGATCTCGCGGGGAGATAAGCGCCGACCCGAGGCTCCGGTCGCCTCTCTCGCGCACTCCATCCCTTGGAATGCGATGCCTCGGGTCGGTACACCCTCCTATTCAATTGGCGTGCCAACCCCGGTTGGGCGGCTGCCTGACCCCGCGTCCGCGCGGCCGCTGGGGCACTGTGGCGATGGCGTAACAATTGCAGGCACCTCGCCGTTGACTTCAGGGCCGCGTGGTGCGGTCCGTGCCGCACCCTCGGACCGGTGCTCGAGAAGCTCGCCGAGGAATACGCCGGGGCGTTCCTGCTCGGCAAGGTCGACACCGAGGTCGAACAGGAACTCGCCTACGCGTTCGGGGTGCAGGGCATCCCGTTCTGCGTGCTGATCGACGGTGGCCGGCCCGTCGACGCCTTCACCGGGGCGTTGCCTGAACCCGAACTGCGCAAGTTCCTCGACAAGAACGGCATCACGCCGATCGTCGTCCCGGACGAACCTGCCGCACCGGCGCCGACGCCGGTCGATCCGAACAGCCCCGGCGCCCGTTGGCAAGCGGCGCTGGCGGCGGCGCGGCGCGGCGATGCGCCGGCGGCTCGAGTTGCCCTCGAGGGCTTCCCAGAGGAAGACGAGCGGAGCGGCGACGTGCACCGTCTGCTGGAAGCGCTGCCGTGGTTCGAGCCGGCGGCTGCGGGTGCCGCGGGTGATGCGGAAACCGCGCTCGGGCACGCGCGTGCCGCGCTGTTGGCCGGTGACCTCGAGACGGCGATGGCGCAGTTGTTGGAGTCGGTCGCAGCCGACAAGAGCCACCGCGGTGGCCTGGCCAGGAAGGCGCTCGTGTTGTGCTTCCAGCTGGTCGGCGAGGCCGACGAACGCGTCGATGGCGTGCGGCGGCGGTTGGCGACGCTGCTGTACTGAGCTACTGCTTCCGCGTTTCTTCGCGTCGCGCGTAGATTCGCCGAATGCGGAGCGGAAGTAGGAGATCAGAAGCAAGTCAGCGCCTGCGGCCTCTTCTGGTCGGCGCGGTAGCGACGACACAACCCTTGGTTGCGGCCGCAGGCAGCGCTGAGTTGGCGCAGCGCAACGAGGGCCGGCCTGCGCCGGCGATCAGCCGCTCTCGCCGTCGCCTTCGCCCTTGACGGCGACGTACAGGCGCACGAGTTCGGCGAGCGAACCGGCCTGCGTCTTGCGCATCACGTTGGCGCGATGCACCTCGACGGTCTTCGGCGACAAGCCCAGCGCGTTGGCGACGTCCTTGTTGGCGGCGCCGCCGACCACCAGTTCGAGCACCTCGCGCTCGCGCTGCGTCAGTCGGTCGAAACGCTTGCGGAGCGAGTCGCTGGCGGCTTCGGCGCTGCGCCGCTCCTGGTCCTTGGCGATCGCCTGGTGGATCGCGTCGACCATCACCTGCAGGTCGAACGGCTTCTCGACGAAGTCGAGGCTGCCGAGTTTGATCGCCTTGACGGCTTCGCCGACGCTCGCCATGCCGCTCATGAACACGACCGGCACCTGGCTCTGTTGCGCGGCCAGATCGTGCAGGACCTCGATGCCGCTGCGATCGGGCAGGTGCAGGTCGAGCACGAGGCAGCCCGGCCGCGACTCGTCGAAGTCGGCGAAGAACTCGCCGGCGCTGCCGTGGGTGCGGAACTCGTACGGGAGGATGCGCGCCATGTTCAGGAACAAGGTGCGCACGGTTGCCTCGTCGTCGACGACGTGCACGACCGGGACGACGGGGGTGCGGGGATCGACGGCGGCCGAGCCGGACTGGGAAGGGCGCATTGCTTGCTGGTTCTGGTCGGTGACGGCCAAGGTGTCTGCCGCGTTGGCAGCGGGAGTAGGGACGACGCCCGCAGACAATTCTTCCAACGCCATGCGCCGGGGAGCCCCGGCGAGGACGGCGGCAGCACGGCCCGGGATCATGGTCGCACGATTGCGTTCGGCTGCAAGTGGTGGGCGAGGCAGGCGGGGCAGGTGCGGGTCGGGCGGCATGGTCCTTGGCGGGTGGTTGCGGGTAGGGGTTGGTGGCAGCAACTGCCGTTCCGGTTCTGCAGGGATTCCGTCGGGCGGCCGGTGGGCCGCTGGCCCGCACCGCAGCGAGAGCGCTAAACCGTCTACATCTTTGGACATCGGATCGACTACGGGATTGCCCCAGGCGGCTTCTCGGCAGCGGGCTGGTCCCAGCTGCCACGGTCGCGTATCCTGTTCGGCCCTGTTGCCGGGCACCTGCTGCCCGCCGCGCGCCTGCTGCGCTGTCGCCCGAAAAAAATCCGGTGTCCCTTCCTCGCGTCACGATCGTCGGCCGTCCCAACGTCGGCAAGTCCAGTCTGCTCAACCGACTCGTCGGTCGTCGCGTGTCCATCGTCGAGCCGACGGCGGGGGTGACCCGCGACCGGGTGGCCGCCACCGTCGTCGCCGGTGACCGTCGCTTCGAGCTGGTCGACACCGGCGGTCTCGGGCTGGTCGACGAGAACCTGCTGAAGGACCACGTCGAGGCACAGATCCAGGTCGCGATCGACAGTGCCGACCTCGTGCTGTTCGTCGTCGACGGCAAGGAAGGCCGGGTGCCGAGCGACGACATGGTGGCCCGCCGCCTGCGCACGCTCGACAAGCCCAAGCTGCTGGTCGTCAACAAGGTCGAGTCGCGGCTCGACGAGATCGCCAGCAGCGAATGGGTCGCCCTCGGGTTCGGCGAGCCGATCGCGATCAGCGCGCTGGAAGGTTGGGGCTGCTCGGACCTGCTGGAGACGGTGGTGGCGCGTCTGCCCGAGCGCACCGCCGACGAGGACGAGCTCGAGGGCGACGTGCTGCGGTTTGCGATCGTCGGCAAACGCAACTCGGGCAAGTCGACCCTGGTCAACCAGCTCGCCGGCGAGGATCGGGTGATCGTCAGCGAGATCGCCGGCACGACGCGCGACGCGGTCGACGTCGCGTTCGACTTCGACGGCCGCCGCCTGGTCGCGATCGACACGGCTGGCGTGCGCAAGAAGAAGAGCCTCGAGCACGCGATCGAACTGTTCGCGCACACGCGGGCCACCGAGAGCATTCGCCGCGCGCACCTGTGCGTGCACCTGTTCGACGTGCGCGAACCGATCAGCCAGGTCGACAAGAGCGTCGCGGCGTACTGTGTCGAGCACCACAAGCCGCTGGTGCTGGTCGGCAACAAGATCGACCTCGCTCCCGAGCTCGACCTCGAGCGCTGGGACAAGTACATCAAGCAGCAGCTGCCCGGGCTCGACCACGCGCCGGTGGTGTTCGCGTCGGCCAAGGACGGGCTGAACGTGCGCGAACTGGTCGACGTGCTGTTCGAGCTGCGCGAGCAGTCGCGCCTCGACATGCCGACGCCGAAGCTGAACGCCGCGCTGCAGGATGCCAAGACCCGGCTGATGCCGGCCAGCGGCGGTCACTTCCCCAAGCTGTTCTACGGCACGCAGATCGGCAAGGAACCGCTGACCGTGCTGGTGTTCGTCAACGAGCCCAGGTTGTTCAAGGGCCAGTACGAACGCTACCTCGTGCAGCGGCTGCGCGACGCGTTCGGCTGCCCCGAGGTGCCGATCCGGATCGTGTTCCGCCGCCGCGACAAGGTCGTGCTCGGCGAGCGGGACTGAGCGATGCCGGCGGCGCGCGGCGGTTGGTGGCAGGCTCCGGTGGTCGCCATCGCGGCGAGCCTGCTCTACCTGACGCTCGGCAGCGACACGTTCTACAAGACCGACGGCACCGACATCGTGCGGCTGCTCGACGACCGGTTGCAGGGTGTGCCGGGGGCACTGTGGCCGCATCCGTGGCACGTCGGCTTCCTGCCGGCGCTGCTGGCCTTCCGCGACTTCGTGTACACGATCGGTTTGCGTCCGGACTTCGTGCAGCTCGGCGCGTGGTTCTCGGCGCTCGGTGCCGGCCTCGGCGTCGGCTTCTGCCACGCGGCGTTCGTGCGCCTGGCTCCAGCCGGCCGGGCGATCTGGGCAACCGCGGGCCTCGCGCTGGCGCCGACCGTGCTGCTGTTCGCAACGGTCGTCGAATTCCACGGACCGCTGCTGCTGCCGGTCGGGATCGCGCTGTGGTGGACCGCGCGGCTGATCGAACGGCCGAGTGCCTGGGGCATGCTGGTGCTGGCGGCCTGTTGCCACGCCGGCTTCTTGATCCACGGTCAGGCGATGTTCCTGCCGCTGTGGCTCCTGGTGCTGTACCTGCACCGGCGCGCTGGCTGGACCAACCGGCGGGACCTCGGGCTCGCGGCGCTGGCCGGCGCGGCGCACGTGCTGCTGTGGTGGGGCCTGCCGCGGCTGTGGCCAGCGCACTACGGCTTCTGGGCCGACCTCGCCAGCGGGCTCACCGCCGAAGGTTCGACCGGGCGCCCGCAGTCGCTCGACTTCCTGCCGGCGATCCTCTGGCAGGAGTGGGTGCGGCCCTTGCTGCCGCTGTCGCTGGTGCCGATCGCGGCCTTGCTGGTGCGCCGCCTGCGGCGCGAGGCGCTGGTGTTCTGGCTCGGGGCGGCACCCTTCCTCTACGTGTCGGTGCGCCAATTGGTGTTCGAGCCCGAGTTCGGCGCCTACCTGCTGCCGATGCTGCCGGCGGCGGCGTTGCTCGCCGCCAGCTTGCCGCTCCCGAAGTGGGCGTTGGCGACGCTGTTCGCCTTGACGGTGGCGAACCGGGCCACGCTGGCGCCGTTCCGACCAGCCGAGCCGGTCGATCGCCTCGCCCAGGAAGTGGCCCTGGTCGCCGGGGCACGCCAGCCGTTCGTGCTGGTCGGCAGCCACCGCGAGCTGACCGTCGTCTACGCGACGTTCGGGATCCGGCCGGAGCGCCGTGACCCGCTGGCCGACGAGCGCTTCCTGTGGGTGCGGGCGCAGGCGTCGGCGCCGGCGGCGAACTTCACGCCGGAGCAGGCGGTCGGCGTCGAGCAGTTCCTGAAGCTGCTGGCGGCACAGGGGCGCGCGGTCCTGATCACCAGGACGGCGCTGGCGTCGCTCGAGGCGCCGCGTGCGGCGATGTTGGCCGAGAAGGCCAGCCTCAGCGTGCCCGAGGACGCCGCGATGGCCGGCCCGCGCTACGCCGCGCACCTGCGGGCGCGGTTCGAACTGCGGCCGACGGCGAGCGGGCAGTTGCTCGAGCTGGTGCCGAAGTAGCCGGGGGCGGCCGGGGTGGGGCAGGATCAGCGGCGCCAGAAACTCGGCGTGAACAGCGCCAGGATCGTCAGCAGCTCCAGGCGGCCCAGCACCATCTGGGCCGTCAACACCAGCTTGCTGCCGGTGTGCAGCTCACCGAAGCCGCCGAACGGGCCGACGTTGGCCATGCCCGCCAAGGTCTTCGCGGTGCCGCCGTGCAGCAGCACCTCGGCTGCGGAAGCGGGCTCGACGAGGGTCAGTGCCGGGCCGGTGGAGCCCAACATGCTGGCGCTGGCAGTCAAGGCGGCGACGAAGTTCAGCTTGTCGTCGAACGAGATCAGCGCGCCGCCGAGCAGCACGGCGACGATCCACAGCAGCACGATCGCCAGGATCGACGAGATCATCGCCGCCGGCAGCACCTCTTCGTCGAGCTTGATGCGCTCGACGCTCTTGGGGCGCACGAAGTGGCGCACCGTGTACGCGCACAGCTTCAGCACCACCAGCACACGCACCATCTTGATGCCGCCTGCCGTCGAGCCGGTGCAACCACCGAGGAACATCGCGCTGAACAGCGCCACCAGGCACAGCGTCGGCCAGACCTGGAAGTCGGCGGTGGCGTAGCCGGTCGACGTCAGCACGCTGACGCCGTTGAAGGTCCCCTGCCGGAGTGCCGTGCCGAGCGGCAGGCCGGCGGCGAGCAGCGAGACGGTCAAGGTCAGGACCAGGATGCCGGTCAGGATCGCGTACAGCCGGAACTCCCCGGTGCGCAGCAGGGCGGGCACGCAGCCCAAGCCGGTGCGCAGGTGGGTGGCGATCACTGCCAGGCTGGCGCCGCCGAGGAACATGAACACCGTCAGCACGATCTCGCCGCCCAGGCTGTCGAACGCCGCCAGCGAACTGCGCGTCGAGTACCCGCCGGTCGACAGCGCGGTGAAGGCATGGCAGATCGCGTCGAACCACCCGAAGCCGCCGAACAGCACCAGACACAACGCACAGGCCAGGGTGCCGCCGAGGTACAAGAACAGGATCATGCGCGCCTTGTCGAGCACGCGCGGCTGGTAGGTCTCGGTGCCGACGCCGACCGCTTCGGAGGTCAGCAGGTTCTTGCTGGTCGCACCCATCGCCGGCAGCAGGGCGGCGAACACCAGCACGATGCCGAGGCCGCCGATCCACTGCAGCATCGCGCGCCACAGCAACACGCTCTGCGGCACCGTCTCGATCGCCAGGTTGTC
>DAIMFJ010000016.1:0-6259 GCA_036724695.1 Planctomycetota bacterium | reverse complement strand
GTCGCCGCTGCCGAGCACGGTCGCCCCGCAGGTGGTGAGTCCGCTGATCGTCTCGAACACCGCGTCGACGGCGTCCGGCAGCACCCCGGACCATTGCAGTGGCACGGCCCCGAGCATGCCGGCCAGCACCCAGGCCAGGCCGGCGACGGCGATCGCTTCCTTGCGATAGACCGGCTGCTTGCCGGTGCCGCGGCCGCCAAGCCACAGCAGCCCCGCGACCGCCGTGCCGATCGCGATGCTGGCGACGAATCCGCCTACCGGGTCCAGTCCGGGGCTGGCTGGCTCGAGGCAGGCGAACAGCAACGCCGGCAACTGCGCCAGCGTCAGCAACGCGGCGATGCCGGCCAGCAGACGCGCGACCTGGGCGAGGTTCATGCCGTCGCCGTTATGCCGATGCGGTGGGGCGGACACAACCGCGGAATGCCGCCGTTCGTCGCCCGGGCAATTCGGCTCGCCGCAGGTGCTTGACAAAGCCGATGTTCGGAACGTCGACCGGGCTTGCGGCCGGGCTGTTCCTGGCCCAGCATCGGTCCGGTCCACACCTCGAACTTGTCCGGGACTTCGCAGAAATCGCCCCATTCCGGGGCTACTTCGGCGTGCTATAGTCCCCCGGCCGCTGCCGGCAGCCGCCTCGCCGCATGAACGTCACTCTGATCCATCCGCCGGTCTACATCAACAAGAACGGTCTGACCGCGCTGCGGCCGAGCCTGCCGCTCGGGCTGGCCTACATCGCGGCCGTGCTGCGCGACGACGGCCACCGCATCACGGTGGTCGACGCCCTCGGTGCGGCGCCCGAGCAGATGATCCCCGACGGCGACATCTGGCGGCTCGGCCTGACGCCCGACGAGATCATCGCCCGGATCCCGGCCGACACCCAGGCGATCGGCGTCACCAGCATGTGGAGCTACAGCTGGCCGATCGTGCGCGAACTTCTGCACGCCTTGAAGAAGGCGTTCCCGAAGGTGCCGATCGTCTGCGGCGGTGAGCACTTCACGGCGGTTCCGGATCTGTCGATGCAGCAGGCGCCGATCGACTTCCTGGTGATCGGCGAAGGCGAGGAGACCGCGGTCGGGCTGTTCCGCGCGCTCGAGCTCGACCTCGACTTCACGGTGATCCCCGGCATCGTGTTCCGCACGCCCGACGGCAAGTGGACCACCAACCCGCGCCGCGACCGCATCAAGAACGTCGACGAGATCCCGTGGCCGGCCTGGGAGTTCTTCGACATCGAAGCGTACTCCAGCAACCGCCTGGTCAGCGGCATCTACTACGGCAAGACGGTGCCGATCCTGGCGACGCGCGGCTGCCCGTACCAGTGCACGTACTGCAGCTCGCCGAACATGTGGACGACGCGTTGGTACGCACGTTCGCCGAAGGACGTGCTCGACGAGATCGAGAGCTACGTGCAGCGCTACGGCGCCAGCAACTTCCCGTTCCAGGACCTCACCGCGATCCTCAAGCGCGAGTGGGTGGTGGAGTTCTGCCAGCAGGTCGAGAGCCGCGGGTTGCGGATCACCTGGCAACTGCCGGCCGGCACGCGCAGCGAGATCATCGACGAGGAAGTGGCGCGCCTGCTGGTGCGCAGCGGCTGCCGCTCGCTGAACTTCGCGCCCGAGTCGGGCAGCGAACGCACGCGCAAGCACATGAAGAAGATGCTGACCGACGAAAAGCTGTTCCGCGCGGTGCGGGCGTCGGTCAAGGCCGGACTCAACGTCGGCGCGTTCTTCGTGCTCGCCTACCCGACCGACGAGAAGGAAGACCTCGAGGCGACCGTGCGGCTGGCGGCGAAGCTCGGCAAGGCCGGCATCGACGACGTCTCGGCGGGCTTCTTCTTCCCGCTGCCGAACACCGAGATCACCCGCCAGCTCGAGAAGGAAGGCAAGGTCGTCTACGACGACGCGTTCCTGAAGCTGCCGATCTACGTGCACAACACGTACCTCAGCGAGGACCGCAAGTACAACGAGCACTTCACCGCCAAGGAGCTGACGGCGTGGAAGTACAAGGTGGTGCGGGCGTTCTACACGCACAGCCTGCTGCTGCGCCCGTCGCGCTGGTTCCGCATCCTGTGGAACTTCGTGCGCGGTCGCGAGACCTCGAAGATGGAGTCGTTCCTGCAGGAGACGCTGCGCAAGTTCCGGCTGCGCAAGCAGCAGCCGGGGCCGACGCCGCCAGCTCCCAAGGCGCCGCCCAAACCACAGCAGCCACCGGCTTCGGTCGGTGCGTGATCGCGCGACCCGCAGCCGTGGGGCGGTAGTGGATCAGCAGGACGCGGCGGGGCCGAACAGGCGCACGCTGTTGGCGTAGGTGGCCTCGGCCGCGGCCGCCAGCGACAGACCGCGCACGGCGGCCAGCGTCTGCAATGTCAGCACCACGTAGGCGGGTTCGTTGCGGCGGCCGCGGTGCGGCTGCGGCGGCAGGAACGGCGCGTCGGTCTCGACGTGGATGCGCTCTTGTGGTGCGAACGCGGCGGCGCGCCGCAGTTCGTCGTTCTTCGGGTAGGTCAGCGGCCCGGCGAACGACAGGTCGAGGCCGAGTTCGAGCGAGCGCCGGGCGGCGTCGACGGTGCCCGAGAAGCAGTGCATGACGCCGCGCAGCGGCGCGTGCCGGGCCAGTTCGGCGAACAGCTGCGCCTCGGCGTCGCGGCAGTGCAGGATCAGCGGCAGGTCGAGTTCCCGGGCCAACGCGACGTGGCGGTGCAGCGCTTCGACCTGCCGGTCGAGCGGTGTGCGGTCGCGGTAGCAGTCGAGGCCGGTCTCGCCGATCGCGCTGCAACCCGGCTGGCGGGCCAGCGCGTCGAGTTCGGCCCATTCGGCGTCCCAGCGGCTGGCGTCGTTGGGGTGCAACCCGACGGTCCAGCGCACGCCGGAAAGGGCGGCGAGCGACTGCGCCTGCCTGGACGTGGCGACGTCGATGCCGACGACGCAGAAGTCGGTGACGCCGGCGGCCAGGGCCCGGGCGTGTTCCTCGACGGGCGCGACCTTGCCGTCGAGCCCGAGGTGGCAGTGGGTGTCGAAAACCTGCATCGGCGGGCAAACTACCCGGAAATCCTGCCACGCGAGGCCCGTACTCGCGCTTCTTCCCGTCTTTGCCGAACCCGACCCGGTCGATTCTCGAGCCCATGCGCCAGATCCTGTTGCCGACCTTGTTCGCCACGGCCGCCGCGGCGGCCGTCAGCTTCGCCCTGCGTCCCCCGGCGGCGCCGCCAGCACCCGCCAGTCCCTTGGCCAGTGAGCTCGCCGCCTTGCAGCAGCAACACACCGAGCTGGCGCGGGCCTTCGCCGAGCTGGCCGCCGCGCGGCCGGCGGTGGCCGCGGCGCCGGTCCGCGAAGCGGCGCCGACCCTCGCTCCCGAAGCGGTGGCGGCTGCCGTCGAGGCCTACCTGGCGGCGCGGCCGGGCGGGGCCCATGCGGCCGAAGCCAGCTCGAACGCGCCGACCTTCGACTTCGACCGCGACTTCGGCAAGCTCGCCAAGGCCGACTTCTGGGCCGATGCGACGCTGTGGCGCGCCGCGTTCGCCGCGGGCCGCATGGACGAGGTGATCGCGCGCTACGACGCGCTGGCGAAGGCCGACCCGAAGAACGTGCAGGCACAGATGGACCTCGCCAAGGCCTGCATCGCGTACCTGCAGATGGACCCGACCAAGTGGCAGCTGTCGAGCCGGGCCGACAAAGCCTACGACGACGTGCTGGCGATCGACGGCACGCATTGGGAGGCGCGCTTCTCGAAGGCGGTCTCGTACACGTTCTGGCCGGAGTTCCTCGGCAAGAAGAATGCGGCCGCCGAGCACTTCCAGATCCTGGTCGACCAGCAGGAACAGCAGCCGGTCGCCGACCACCAGGCGCAGACCTACCTGTACCTCGGCAACCTGCTCGAGGCACGTGAGCCGGAGCGGGCCAAGGAGGTCTGGCGGCGCGGGCTGACACGGCACCCGCAGAACGCGGCGCTGCGCGAGAAACTGGGCCAGTAGGCCCGCCGCCGTCGGCGCCGATCAGCCGCGGCGTGCCAGCTTCTTGGTTGCTGGCTTCCTGGGCGTCGCCTTCTTGGCGGCTGGCTTCTTGGCGGCTGGCTTCTTGGCCTCCGCGCCGGCGGTTGGCTTGGCGGGCTGCTTCGCCGGGCTGCGCGAGTTGTCGGCCGGCGACTTCCCGGTGCCGGTCTTGCCGGCGGACCGCGACCGTGGCGCAGGCGCGACGACCGCCGCCGTACCGCGCTTCGCCCGGCCCGTGGTCGCCGCGGTGCCGGTCGTCGAGCGCGGTTTCGCCGCGGCGCGCGTGGCTGGCGTTGCCGGAGCCGCAGACGCAGGGCTGGTCGGCACCGGCTGCACGGGGTCGGGCAGCGTCAGCTGCCGGCCGTGGCGCTGCGCGAACTCGCGCGCCGCGGCGGCGGCGTGGGTGGTCGCCGCGCCCAACACCGCGTCGACCGACCGCCACAGCTCGGCATCCTGGCTCGGCAGCATCGTGTCGACGAGCTTCGCGAAGCGGGCGAACGCGTCGGCCTGGGCTGCGACCACCGGTGCGCACGCCGCGACCGCTGCGGCCCGCCGGCTTGCCGCGGCGGCTTGGACGATGCGCTCGAGGTCCTTCCACAGCTTCTTGTGGCGAGCGGCCAGCGGTCCGATCACGGTGGTCAGCAGCTCGGCGTCGTGCGGGCCGGCGTCGCCGAGCAGCTTCTCGACGACCGGCAGGTCGGCGGCCTCGAGCAGGTGCACCCGGGCGGCCAGCACCGCGATGCCGACTGCGCGCAGTTCGTGGACCTTGCTCTGCCACAACGTGCGCACGAACGCGGTCATCTGCGCGCGGCCCATCTGCGGGTGGTTGGCCAGCAGGTCGTTGGCCGCGGCGGTGATCGCCGCCGGTGGCGCGCCGAGGCAGGTGGTGCCTGCGGCGAGCCCGGGGCTCGTCGCGGCGGCGACTTCGGCCGAGGCGGCCGCACCCAGTCGCTGCCGCAGCAGCGACTGTTCTCGTCCGAAGTTCATGCTCATACGGAAGGTTTGCGCGTCAGGTGTTCGATCAGGTCGAGCTTGGTGACGAGGCCGCGCACCGAACGGTCGTCGTCGACGACCAGGGCCACTTCACCCCGTTCGAAGATCGCCGTCAGCTCGCTGGTCGGCGTGTGCGGCGACACCGTCGCGACCTTGCGGACCATCACCTCGGCGATCGACGTGCGGCCGGTGGCGGCGCCGTCGACCAGCACGCGCAGCGCGTCCGCCTCGGTCAGGATGCCCGCCAGCTTGCCGTGGTCGGTGACCGGCAGCTGCGAGAAGCCGCGCTCCTTGAACAGCGCCACCGCGTCGGCCAGCGGCCGCGCCAGGTCGATCGTGACGACCTCGCGCTTGGGCATGCCGCGCAGCATCTCGCCGATCGTGCCGATCGCCCAGTCCTCCTCGAGGAAGCCGTTCTCGCGCAGCCAGCGGTCGTCGACGAACTTGGTCAGGTAGTTGCGGATGCTGTCGGACAGCACGCACAGGATCCGCGCCCCCTTCGGGAAGTCCTTGGCGATCTGCATCGCCGCCCAGACTGCCGAGCCGCACGAGCCACCGACCAGCAGGCCTTCCTGGCGGATCAGCTGGCGGGCGACGCGGAAGCTGTCCTTGTCGTTGGACTTGACCCAGCGGTCGACCAGGTTGCGGTCGAGCACGTCGGGGATGAAGTCGTAGCCGATGCCTTCGACCTTGTAGCTCTTGATCGGCCCGGGGCCGGCCAGGATCGAACCCTCGGGGTCGACGCCGACGATCTGGCAGTCGGGGATGTGCTTCTTGACGGTGCGCGCGGTGCCGGTGATGGTGCCGCCGGTTCCGGCCGTCATCACCACCGCGGCGAGCTTGCCCCCGGTCTGTTCGACGATCTCCTTGCCGGTGCCCTCCTCGTGGGCCAGCGGGTTGGACGGGTTGCCGTACTGGTCGAGGATGTGTGCGTTCGGGATCACCTCGCGCAGCCGGCGGGCGACGCCGATGTGTCTCTCCGGCGCGTCCCACGCCGCTTCGGTGGGGGTGCGGATGATCTCGGCGCCGAGCGCTTCGAGGACCACCTGCTTCTCGCGCGACATCTTCTCCGGCATCGTGATGATCATCCGGTAGCCGCGCACGGCAGCGGCGATCGCCATGCCGATGCCGGTGTTGCCCGAGGTCGGCTCGATCAGGGTGTCGCCGGGCTTGATGCGCCCCTGGCGCTCGGCGTCGAGCACCATGCGCACGCCGATCCGGTCCTTGACCGAACCGCCGGGGTTCATGAACTCGCACTTGCCGAGCAGTTCCTGCGGCAGGTGG
>DAIMFJ010000015.1:0-33616 GCA_036724695.1 Planctomycetota bacterium | reverse complement strand
TTCTGGGCGATCCCGGACGTGCCGGCCGGTACCTACACGCTGCGCACCTGGCAGGCGCTCGCCGCCGGCCACGGCCAACCGCTGAATGTCGCTGCCGACGCCGCCGTCGAAGTCGGCCTCGTCGTGACCGAGACCAAGCCGCGCGTGCAGCACGCCGACAAGTTCGGCAAACCCTACAAGACGAAGTACTGACGATGCGTCGCCTGCGCTTTCGTGAACGGCTGCAACTCGGCATCACCGCGCTGCTGCTGACCTTCGTCGGCGCCGCGGCGATCGGGCTGCGCACGCTCGCCGACCACCATGCCGAGAAGAAGGTCGGCAACCAGATCCGGGCCGGACGCGCCAGCTTCGAGATCCTGATGACGCAACTGCGCGGCCAGCTGCGCGGCGAAGCGCGCATGCTGTCGCGCACGCCGCTGCTGCTGGCGGTCAGTGCGATCCAGGGCGTCGATGCGGCGACCTTCGGCGACGTGTTCGACGACATCCAGCGCAGCGTCGAAGTGCCGATGCTGGCCGTCTGCGACGCCAACGGCCGCGTGCTGGCCGAACGCGGCGGCGCTTTCCCGGTCGGCGCCGACCTGTCCGAGCGTGCCGCGTTCGTGGCGGCGAGCGGGGGCGAAACCGTCGACGCCGTCTGGGCGAGCGCATCTGGACCGGCATTGGTCGGCGTGGCCCCGCTGGACCAGGGCGGCGAACTGCTCGGCGCGTTGGTGCTGGCGTTGCCGCTCGACGCGGCGTTCGCGGCCCGCGTCGGCACCAGTGCCGGCCGGGACGTGCTGCTGGCCGCGGCAGGCCGCCCGTTGGGCGCCTACTGGCGAGACGAAGCCCCTGTCGAAGTGACCGCCGCGGACCTGTATCGCCTGGACCACGCGAACCTGCCCCCGGCCGGCCGCGAACTCGAGATCGACTGCGACGGCCAGCCGCGCCGCGGCCTGGCGGTGCGCCTGCATCCCGACGGCGGCATCGCGTTCCTGCCGCACGACCTCGGGGCCCTCGCCAACCTGCAGGCCGAACTGCGCAACCTGCTGCTGGTCACCGGCTGCCTGATCGCCGTGTTCGGATTGTACTTCGCGACCCGCATCGGTCAGCGCCTCTCGCAACCGCTCGAGCAACTGATCGCCGCAACCGACCGCATGCGCAGCGGCGACCTGGGCACCCGCGTGCCACCCGACGGCCTCGGCGAGGAGTTCGGCCGGCTGGCCCAGTCGTTCAACGGCATGGCCGACACCGTGCAGCGGCTGGTCGACGACGTGCGCGACAAGGCCAGCCGTGCCGAAGCCGCCAACCGCGCCAAGGACGGTTTCCTGGCCTCGGTGAGCCACGAACTGCGCACGCCGCTGACCGGCATCCAGTCGACCGCCCAACTGCTGGAGATGTACGGCGAAGAGGCCAGTCCAGCCGAACGCGCCGAGTTCCTGCACACCATCCTGACCGAGTCCGAACGGCTGGGCCAGCGCATCACCGACGCCCTCGAGTTCGCCAGCCTGGTCGGTGGCACGACGGCCTGGACCGTCGGCCGCGTCGACCTCGAGCGCGCCTGCGAAGACGCCTGCGATCGCATCACCAGCCTGGCGACCCTCAAGCCGGTGGCGATCACGATCGATTGCGTGCCCGGCGCGATCCTGACCGGCGACCGCGAACGCATCACCCAGGCGATCCACCACCTGCTGCACAATGCCTGGAAGTGGAGCCCCGAGGGCGGCGCGATCGACGTGCGCGTCGCGGCCGCCGAGGACCACTTCGCGGTCGAGGTGGACGACCAGGGCCCCGGCATCCCCCCAGCCGAACGCACCCGCATCTTCGAGTCGTTCGGGCAGGGCGGCGACGTGCTGGTCGACAAACCGCAGGGCATCGGGCTCGGCCTGCCGATCGTCGCCGAGATCGCGACCGCACACGGCGGCCGCCTCGCCTACGAGGACCGACCCGAGGGCGGCGCCCGGTTCCGCTTGACGCTGGAACTGACCGGCCGCCCGATCGACCGCGCTGCGGCGATGCGCTGACGGCGGCCAGTTTGCGCTGGCGGGTCGCGCGGTGGCCAACCACAATCGCGCCCCGCCATGGCCAAGTTCTCGCTGCTCTGCGCGATGATGTTCCTCCAGTTCTTCGTCTGGGGGAGTTGGTACGTGACCGCCGGCACCTTCGTCCCGGCGATGGGCTGGCCGCAGGAGACCACCGGCTGGGTCTACACCGCCGGTCCGATCGCCGCATTGATCGCGCCGCTGTTCCTCGGCCTGATCGCCGACCGGTTCTTCGCGTCGCAACGGGTGCTGGCGGTGATGCACCTGCTCGGTGGCCTGGTGATGCTGCTCCTGGTCCCGAACGCGATCGCCGCCAAGGACGCGGTCGCGTTCGAGTGGTACCTGCTGGTCTACATGCTGTGTTACATGCCGACGCTCGGCCTGTCGAACACGGTGGCGTTCACGCACATCGCCGATCCGGAGAAGCAGTTCCCGATCGCGCGCGTGTTCGGCACGCTCGGCTGGATCGCCGCGGTGACGCTGGTCAGCAAGTTCCTGGCCGCCGACCAGAGCCCGGTGATGTTCCAGATCGCCGGTTACAGCTCGGTGGCGATGGCCTTGCTGAGCTTCGTGCTGCCGAACACGCCGCCGCCGGCCGCCGGCAAGCAGACCAGCCTCGGCGAGACGCTGGGGCTCGGGGCCTTGTCGCTGCTCAAGGACCCCGCGTTCGCGGTGTTCCTGTTGTGCTCGTTCCTGATCTGCATCCCGCTGGCCGGCTACTACAGCTTCGGCAACCAGTTCGCCGGCACGGTGTGGGCCGAACCGGGCTTCTACATGACGTTCGGCCAATGGGCCGAGGTGCTGTTCATGCTGGTGATGCCGCTGTGCTTCGCGAAGCTCGGCGTCAAGTGGATGCTGGCCGTCGGCATGCTGGCCTGGGTCGCGCGCTACGGCCTGTTCAGCGGTGCGGCCGCCAGCACCCCGCCGGTCGCCTGGATGGTGCTCGGCGGCATCCTGCTGCACGGCATCTGCTACGACTTCTTCTTCGTCACCGGCCAGATCTACGTCGACCAGAAGGCCGGCCCGCAGATCCGCGGTCAGGCGCAGAGCTTCCTGGTGCTGGTCACGCAGGGCCTCGGCATGCTGATCGGCGCGCAGGTGATGACCAAGGTGGTGGTCGACAACACCGCGACCGGCGCGGCGCCGGACTGGGGCACGATCTGGCTGCTGCCGTGCCTGGGTGCGCTGGCGATCCTGGTGGTGTTCGTGCTGCTGTTCAAGAACCGCGGTGCGAGCCCGAACGCGGCCGCCCGCCACTGACCGGGGCCCGACTCCTGGCGTCGCCACTCTCCCTCGGCAACAGCAAGACCAGCGCCGCCGAGCCCAAGGCACAGGCGATGCCGATCCACAGGGCCGGCGCGAACGACCCGGTGCTCACGAACAGCTCGCCGACCCACGGTTTGAGCGGCAGCTGCACGCCGCGCGCCAACGCGTAGCACAAGGCCGCCGCAGTCGCGCGCAACGCCGCCGGGAAGTGGGCGCCGAACAGCGCACCGAAACACGACCAGGTCCCCGCACCAACACCCATCGCCGCCACCGCGAACGTGAAGGTCTCGAAGTCCTGCTGGATCGTGCCGAGCTGCTGCAGCACCAGCCATTGCCCGAGCGCGAACAAGCCGCAGAACACCACGAACATGCGCACCCGGCCGAGTCGCGCCGCCAGGAACCCGAACAGCACGTCGGCGACCACGTGCACGGCGTTGACCTGGATCTGGAACCAGCCGACGTCGGCCGGCGCGATGCCATGCTGCCGCATCAGCGCCCCCGGCAGTTCGGCGTAGACGCACCAGAACCCGGCCATGTGCAAGGTCAGGATCGCCAGCAGCACGACGAACGCGCGCCGGTGCGGGGTTCGCCACAACGCGCCGGCCGGCAGCGGCTCGGCGGCGGCCACCGCACGATCCGGCCCCGGCATCGCCCAGCGACCCGCCAGCGCCAACACGCCGAGCCCCGCCGAGCCGAGGAACACCAACCGCCAGCCGACCTCCGGCAATGGCGCCAGAAAGCAGCCGACCGCCGCAGCAAGCGCCATCGCCACCGGGCTGCCGGCCTGCAGGATGCCGTGCACGCGGTCGCGCTGGCGGCCGCGCCAGTAGTCGGCGACCACCGCATGGCCGATGCCCCATTCGCCGCCGACGCCGAGGCCGGTCAAGACGCGCGCAGCGAGCAGGGTCCAATAGCCGTTGGCCAGCCCGGTCCACAGGGCGCCCAGCGAGAACACGACGATGCTGGCGACCATCGCGGGGCGACGGCCGATGCGGTCGGCAACGCGCCCGAACAACCAGCCGCCGACGGCGGTCGCGAGCAGCGACCAGCCTTCGATCCACTGCACGTCGCCGGTCGCCAGCAGCAGGTCCTGCGCGATCGCGCCCTTGGTGAACGCGAACAGCAGCAGGTCGTACAGGTCGAACACCCAGCCGAGCCAGCAGAACAGCAGCACGCGGCCGCGGCCGCGCGCGAACAGTCCGGCGGAGTCGGTGGCGGGGTCGGACATCGGCGCAGAGCGTACACTGCCGGCATGACCGACCGCAGCCCACCGCAGCGCTTGTCGCCGGGACGGATCGAGCAAGCGCTCGCGGATTTCCCGGATTGGCGGCAACGCGACGGCGCGTTCGTGCGCTCGTACCGGTTTGCCGACTTCCGGCAGGCGATGCGTTTCGTGGCCGACGTCGCCGAGGCCCGCCAGCACCACCCGGACTGGCCGATGCCGGCTCCGACCACACGATCATCCAGCTGGTAGGAGCAGACGGTCAACCGAGCGTATTGGTCCCGGGCAGCCTGACCCGACTCTGCCGACAACCAAGGGCTGCAATGGCGCCCGGCCGAGGCCAGCGCGAAGCGGCGCTACGCCCTGGTCGACGAGGCCGCAGCCGAGCTCGGGTCGATGTACACCACGGTCAGGAGGTCGGGATCGAGATGATCGAAGTCCCTGTCCGTCGTGAGGCGGGTGGCTCCACTTGCTTTGGCGCACGCGGCGATCCAGAGGTCGTTCTTGCCCATGTTTCGAGCTCCACCGGGCATCTGCTGGGAGAAGATGTCGATTTCGACGTAGGCGTCGATGACCTCCGCGACGTTGACGTCCACGGTTACCAGGGCGTCCAAAGCACCCTGCAACACGGCGAGTTTGGCCTCCCCCCACCCGTTCCTGCCTGCGAGCACGCGGACTTCACCGTGGGTGACGACGCTGATCGCGGGGCGACGCCTGGCCGCGCTCAGGCGGAACCTCGCGTCGATGAAAGCCCCAAGCGCCCTCCCGCGAACGAGCGCCAGGACCACGTTCGTGTCGAGAAGGTACAGTCCGCTCATCCGATCGCCCGAAGGGCCGCGAGAAGCTCGGCGTCGCTCTCCTCGCCGGGCCACGTGCCGAAGAACGCTGAAACCCCGGTGGCGTCGCCCGTATCGGCGGGTTCGAAGACGACCTTCTGCCGTCGGGCAACCGGGGCCTTGCGAAACACCTGATCCTCGGCGCGAGCAAGGTCCAGGGTCTCTACATCCACCAGCAGGAGCCGCCCGGAAGGCCGGTAGTGGGCCATCCCGGAAACGACGACCTCCTTGCCCAGGAAGGAACGCAGAGCCTCGAGGTTGTGCTCCTCCATGCGGCCGGGCACACGCGTGCCGTCCCTCAGCGTCAACACCACGTCCGATCGAGAAGCGGACACGGTATCGAGCGTGCCCGCAACACGAGCTGCCTGTGGGCGCGGCGTCTCATCGCGCAGCAGCTCGATCCGGGTCGCATCGCTCGACCTGATCAGGAGCGGCGCCGCACGCCCGCGGAGGCCGTCGAGAGAGATTCCGTCGTAGCCGCCGCCCGAGACCCGAGCGAACCGGGCGCAGATGTCGAGCAGCGCACGATCGGCGGCGACCTCGTCGCGCGCGCCACCCATGATGGTGGCGAGCAGCTTGCCGAAGATGTCGATCGCGGTCTGCTCGCCGAGACAGTCGTCCGGCTCACCGAACAGGGACTGCTGCGCACCAACGCCAAACCGCGCCGGATCGACATCCCGCAACGCCGGGGCTTCGAGCGCGATGATTGCCGACCCCGCCGACAGGCCCGTGACCTCGAAGTCGCATGCGGAGTCAAGCCATGCAGGTCGCGGCCCTTTCCGCACGCTCTCGCCTTCGACCGCGAAGCGCGTCGCCATGCGAGCACCTTCGAGCAACGCACCTACCGCCTCGTGCAAGACCGTCGCGGCGACCCGGAGCTCGCCCGGTAGGCCCCCTAGCAACCTCAGCTGATGCTTGTTCACGCCGGCCTCGAAGTCGTGCGTTGGGGAAACCAGCTGCGACCCCGGACCATCCGAGGATTCGCCGCACCATGTTACCCTCTGCGCAGCCCGGTGGGCAAGCCCTGGCAGCTGGCTGAGATCTGCCCTCGCGCCAGGTCGTCGGTCTCTGCATACAACGACAGCCAACTGTGACCTCGAGTGACCACCGCACTGCCTTCGCCATCACTCCGGCCAAATGAGCTAGTCATCCGAACCGCGCCGGCCTCTTCGAGACCAGGCAAACGACCTGCCACGCCCACTCGGCCAAAGTCTGACATCCGCGCAGAGCGCACACTGCCGGCATGACCGACCGCAGCCCACCGCAGCGCTTGTCGCCAGGACGGATCGAGCAAGTGCTCGCGGATTTCCCGGATTGGCGGCAACGCGACGGCGCGTTCGTGCGCTCGTACCGGTTTGCCGACTTCCGGCAGGCGATGCGTTTCGTGGCCGACGTCGCCGACCTCGCCGAGGCCCACCAGCACCATCCGGACTGGTCGAACCGCTACGCGCGGGTCGAGATCGCCTGGACCACCCACGACCAGGGTGGCGTCACCGACCTCGACGTCGCGATGCTGCGCGCGTGCGAGGCGCTGGCCAGGACGCACGGGGCGCGGGACGAAGGGCCGTCGGCGCCCTGAGCGGCCCCCAGAGGTTCGCCCTGCGGACGTGCGATCCACTCGTCGCGCACGCCTCAGGTCGCCGCCCGACTCGGCCCCCCCTCGAGCAATCTCGCCAGGAGCTCGACGCCGCGCGTCGCTTCGGCGCGAGTCTCCGGCCCGCCAAGGCACACGCGCACCGCGGCCGGCGGAGCCGCCGCGCCGACCGCGAACACCGACGACGGCGTGACCGCGACGCCCAGCGAGCGCGCTGCGTCGACGAACCCGGTCGAGGTCCACGGCCGCGGCAGATGCAACCACGCGTAGTAGCCACACGACTGGGCGGCGAACGACTGGCCGGCGAGGACCTGAGCGAACACCCGCTGCCGCGCCGCGGCCTCACGACGCTTGGCACGCACCACCGCATCGGCCGTGCCGTCTTCGATCCAACTCGCGGCGACTTCGACGGGCAGCGGCGGCACGGCCCACACACTCGCATAGCTGGCGTCGGCGACCCGCGACCGCAGCGCGCGTGGTGGCACGAGGAACGCGACGCGCAGGCCGGCCGCTACGGCCTTCGAGAAGCTCGCGACGAAGAACGTGTGCTCGGGAGCGATCGCTGCGATCGGCGGCGCCGTCGCGTCGCTGACGAGCCGATGCACGTCGTCCTCGAGGATGTGGAAGCCGCGCGCCGCGGCCAGCTCGGCGAGACCCGCCCGCTGTTCGCCGTCCATCTGCGCCGTCGTCGGATTGTGCAGGCTCGGCGAGCAGTAGAAGGCGCGCACCGGTCGCCGCCGACATGCCGCGGCGACCGCGTCGAGATCGAAGCTGCCATCCGCGCGCGCCTGCACCGCGTGGATGCGCCGGTGCAGCTGCCCGGCGATGGCGCGCAGCCCCGGGTAGGTCAGCGCATCGCACAAGACGACGTCGCCGGGCTTGCTCACGGCCGTGATCGCCATGCTCAGTGCGTGGTGCGACCCTGCGCACACCGCGACGTCGTCGGCACCCACCGCGAGTCCGAAGCGCTCGGCCCAGGCCGCGCCCGCGCGTCGATGCCGAGCGCTGCCGAGGTGGTCCTGATAACGCAGCATCTGTTGCAGGTCGTCACGTCTCGCCATCCGCTGCAGCGCGAGCCCGAGATCCGGATCGTGCCGATGCAGCGGCAGGTCGACGCTCATCTCGATCAGACGCTCGCTGGGCAAGCCGAGCGGGTTGGCGGGTCCACCGGCCGCGACGAACGTACCGCAGCCGACCCGACTCGTGAGCAAACCGCTCTGTTCCGCCTCCTGGTAGGCGCGCGTGACCGTGCCGAGCGAGAGTTGCAGCGCCTTGGCGAGGGCGCGATGCGTCGGCAGTCGGTCGCCGGCATGCAGTCGGCCGGCACGGATGTCGTCGGTCAATGCACCGACGATCGCGAGGAAGCGTGGGCCCGAACGCGTGCGCAGATCGGGCTGCCAGAGCAAGGTGCGCGACTTTGTCACAGTGACAAGATCAGAGGCGATTCGAGGTCCAATTGGAACAATTCGGGATGGATTGTTCCTTTCGCACGTTAGCGTCTCCGAACCGACCACAGGAGTACTGCATGCTGCGATGGAGTCCGATACTGAGCATCCTCTTCGGTCTGGCGGCCGGCCCTCTCGCCGCGCAGGCACCCGGAATCGAGTTGCGCGTGACCGAAGGCACGCTCGCGCTCGACGCCACCTGGTTGCCGCTGACCGACACCGTCTACAAGATCGAGCAACGCGAAACATGGTTGCGCGAACTGGCGCCGGCAGCGGCGCGGGCGATCTATGGCGCAGAGCACTTCCGCGGGCTGTTGCCGCAGCGAGCGGTCGCGGTCGGCGACGTGTGGTCGATCGACGTCGACGCGCTGCTGCCGTTCCTGCGCCAACTGCACCCTGGCGCGACCGGTGATCTGCACCACGGCGGTGGCCAGGGCGTGAGCGCTCCTGGCGCGTACGCATGCCTGCGCGCGTTCGACGCCGATCATGCGGAGATCACGATCCGCGCGCATGTCGACTTCATGTTGCGCGGCGACGGCAAGGCCCGCCAGACCGCGTGGTTCACCCCAGCACAGTTCGCCGGATCGCTCACGCTCGACACGACGCGCGGCGCGGTGCGGGAGTTCTCTCTCGCGGTGCCCGACCAGCGCGCCAACGTCGACGTGAACCTGCCGTCCGAAGGCCATGTCGTCGCCGACATCGGCCGTGTGCCGAAGATGGAAGTGCGCGGCGGCCGCGGCCATGAGTTCGGCGCGTCCGCACGGCAGATCCCAGTGGCCGACGCGGCGCAGCGACTCCTCCGGGCGTTCTACCCGGTGGCCCAGGTCGAGTGGCTCGACCTGCCGACTGCACTGCGCACCTCGCGCGAGACCGGCAAGCCGCTGCACGTGCTCGTGCTGTTCGGCAGCCTGCTCGACGAATCGTGTTGACTCAGCGGCAAGGCCCTCCGTGCGAGGGCCCTCCCCGACGAGGCGGTGATCGACATGTTGCGCAAGGACTTCGTCAACGCATGGGTGCTCGGCCGCGATCTCGAAGCGATCGCCGCCGGGCAGGACGACCCCAACCTGACCACGGTCTGCGAGCGACTGCGTGAACACTACGACTACCCGGTCGACAGCGTCGTGATCGCAACCGACCTGTCGGTGGCCGGTCATGTCAACGCGCACGCCGTCCGTGCCGCGACCGCCGCGGGTTACGCCGGCTTCTTGCGCAGTGCCTTGGCCAAGGCCCGCGGCGAGCCGATCCCGAACGAAGCACCGCCCCCGACCCCGAAGGGCTCTTCCAACAAGCCGCTCCTTCTCACGCCCAGCCAACCGACGACGACGCTGCTGCAGTTGTTGCCGATCGGGGGTGGCGACCGACCCAAGATCGAGTTCTTCGCCATCGACGCGACGCAGTTCGAAGCCGGCGGCACGCTGACGATCGAGATCGAGGTTGGATCGGCATCGGCCAGCGGCAGGTTCGAACTCTGCGTCGCGGCCCCCGACATGCCCGGGGCGATGGTCCCCGAGGAGACGCTACGCAACGTCGGCCCCGGAGGATCCGGGGTGCTGCGCAAGACCTTCGAGCGCGGTGGCAGGTTCGGCCTTGCCGTCCTGCGCGCGGATCGACTCGGCGACGGCCAGAGCAACGCGTTCCGCGCGGTGATCACGTTCCAGCCGAAGTGATCGTCGACGAGCTGTTGGCTGCGGATTCGCCGACTCGCCGGCCGCCTGCAAACGCCGCCAATCGCCCGCGGAGGCGTGCAAGCACAGGGCGGCGGAGTCGTTGGCGGGGTCGCAGATCGACCAAGTTCTCGCGGCTTTCCCGGATTTGCGGCAACGCGACGGCGCACCCGTGCGCTGGTACCGGTTTGCGAACTTACGAAGGGTGATGCGCTGCGGGAACGAAGCCGCCGACCTCGCCGCGACTCCCCGACACCACCCGGACTGGTCGAAACGCTCCACGCGGGTCGCGACCGGCTGAACCACCGACGACCAGGGTGGCGTCACCGACCTCGACGGCCGCGTGATCGGCGTGCTCGTCGGCACCGAGTGGGATCCTTCGCTCGACTCGGTGCGCGTGCGCGTGGCTGGCGTCTCGGTCGACGCGATGCGCTGAACGACGCGGGGTTGCACGACGGAGCGACTGCGGTGAGACGCTCACTGCCCGCGATCCGGGCCGAACGCACCGGCGGCAAGCCCCACACTCACCGCAGCCCGATCCCCACCATCTCCACCACGTACACCAACACCGCATTCGGCGGCACCCGATTGCCCATGCCCTGCGCCCCTGCCCCCAGTTCCGCCGGAATCGTCAGCCGCCAGACCGCGCCCGGTTGCATCGTCTGCAGACCCTCCCAGAGCCCCTTGACGACCCACTCCGCGCGCAACGGCTCCGGCGCGCCGCGCACCAGCGTCGAATCGAACACCGTCCCGTCGGTGAGCCACCCGGTGAAGTGCGCGCGCACCGTGGCGTCAGCGGCAGGCCGTGCCCCAGTGCCCTCGCGCAGCACTTCGTAGACAAGGCCCGAGGCCGTCCTGGTGCCCTTGCCCGGCGCCGTCATCGCGAACTCCGGCATCCCGTCGGGCTTGCGGTCGTCGAAGTCCGGGACGACCTCCGTGGCGACCCGGAACGGCCCGAACGCGATGCCCAGCGTGAGGCTGCGCGGGGTTCGTTTGTCGTCGCGGAGCGTGATCTCGAAGCGGTCTTCGACCGCGTCCTCGCGCGAGAACCGCATCGGCACGCGCAGGTCCGGCTCGCCGGCGTGCAGGCCCGTCGTACCGCGACCGGTGGCATCGGCCTTGTCGGCATCGAACAGCACCAGGCACCACTCCTGCCGCTCGTCGCGGCGCACCCCCGCGTACCAACGACCGCGGGGCAAGGTCTGCGCGCCGAACGCGAGGGCGACGTCGGTCCGCAGCGTGGTCGGCGCCCCCTTGCCGAGCAGAGTCGGCAACGCTGCGAGTTGCACCACGACGGCCTCGTAGGCAGGCCGCCATTGGGGTTGCCCGTAGTCGACGACGACGCTCTGTTCGCCAGAGCGACCGAGCCAGGTGGCGCGCGCACTCTGCCGCGCTTCGCTCCCGACCGAGAGGAAGTACTGGGCGGGGAGCGCGCTGGTGAGCAGCAGGAGCACGGATCCGAGGAGGTGTCGCAACGTCATCGGCAGCAAGGTAGGCCCCGTCGGGATCGGCAGGGTAAGCACCGCGTAAGTTCCGCCGCCGCCGACCGCGCCGCTCGCGTCCCATACGGACCCGCCGCTCTGCGTCACGGCAGTCGTCGCCCCTCACGGAGTCGGCCCCGGGCCGCGTGGTATCATGGCCGCCATGCGCCACACCATCGCCACGGCAATCCTCGGCGGCTTCATGGCCCCAGTCGCCGCGCAGGGCTTCGTCGTCGATGCGGCCGGCGGCGCCGACAGCAGCTTCACGCAGATCGCCGCCGCCGTGGCCGCAGTACCGTCCGGCTCCGTGCTCGAGGTGCGACCTGGCACATACACCCCGTTCACGATCACCGGCAAGAGCCTGACGATCCTGGGCGGCCCTGGTGTGCGCGTCTACGGGCTGCTCGGGCCGACCGTCGGTGTCACCGGCCTGACGAGCAGCGACACCGTGGTGCTGCGCGGCCTCGATCTCGCGTCGGTGTCGGTGGTCGCACGGCTGTCGTGCAGCAATTCGGTCGGCACCATCCTGGTCGAAGGGTGCCGAAGCGACCCGACGACGTCGTCGGTCGGGGGACAAGTGGTCGCGACGCAATGCGAGAGCCTGCATCTGCGCGACTGCTCGTTCCAGTCCACCGGCTACCTCGACCTCGCGATGCAGCTCGACCGTGCCAACGTCACCGTCCAGGGCGGGAGTATCGTCGCAACCAATGCCGTGGCCGTGGGTGCGACCAGCAGCACGATCGATCTCGCCGGCACGTTCGTCGGTGCTGGGCTGGTCGCGCCGACGATCGCGCTGCACCAGAGCCACCTCGACGTGCGGGGAACCACCACCCTCGCCGCCTCGTACGGGCGCGGCGCGATCGCGGCCGGCAGCGGCACCGTCGCCCTGGACCCAGCGGCCACGCTCGTCACGCCACCGTTGCAGCCGTTCGCGCCGTCGCTGAACCTCGTGGTCGCCCCGCTGCCGACCCTCGCTGCCACGACGGGGGCTCGCGGTGGAACGGCGACGGCGCACCTGTCGGGAAGTGCGCCGTTGGCCGTGCTCGCCGTCGGCACCCCGGGCACCCCGCAGCTCGCACCCGGTGTCGGACACCCGGTCTGGCTGGCGCCTGGCACGGCGGTCTCGGTCGCGGTCGGCGTGCCACCGCTCAGCGGCGGGTACGCGGTTCCGAACGCGCCCTGGGTACTGGGGGTGACCCTCGCCTGGCAGGGTGCAGCGTTCGGCAGCGCCGGCGTGCAGTTCAGCAATCCGGCGGTCGTCGGGCACCGGTAGGCGGCACAGGGTGCAACACCGTGACCGTTCAGCCGAGCCAGGTGATCGCCACGAAGTTGTGCACCGCGTGCACCACCACACCGGGCAACAAGCTGCCGCTCTGCCAACGCAGCCAACCCGCGACCAGCCCCATCACGAACCGGTGCGGCAGCTCGAGCAGGTAGCCGCCCCCGAGGCCGTGCAGGAACGCAAACAGGATCGCGGTCAGCAGCACCGCCGTCCGTGGCGACGACAGCGTGACGGCCGAGCGCCACGCGACGCCACGACAGAGCCATTCTTCGCCGATCGGCGCCAACACCACGACCGCAACCCAGGTCGCGAGCGTGACCGGCACCGCTTCGCCGACCAGGTCATCTCCTCCACCCGTGAGAATGCCCAGGTAGGCGAGTGCGGTCCCGAGCGTCACCAGGGTCGCCGGCAGCGCCATCAGCAACCAGAACGGGCGCATCGCCATCGGCAGTGAGGAGCGCAAGGGACCATCGACGAGCCCCGCGGCCAGCGCCGCGCCGAACACGGCCGCCGCACCGGACCAGACCGCCGGCCAGCTCGCCAACTCGTCTTCGCCGAACCAGTGCGAACCGAGGAGCAGCCCACCGAGCGTGACCAGCACCACCACCCCCAACGCCGACCCCGCGCGGGTCACGGCTTGCCTGGCCCGCCGATGCCCCTCAGCCACCTGCCGGGCGTACTCCCGGGTCGCGGCGCCGCACATACCGCAGAAACGCACCTGTGGGGCGATGCCTGCGCCGCAGCGATGGCAGTTCGGGCTCATTGCCGCGGCAACGCCACGCCGACGACGTACCAGTGCGGATGCCAGTACTCCAGGCTGACGCTCAGTTCGTCGTGGCCGATCGTGAACAGGACCTTGCAGCGGCCGCCGCGCACCGGACCGACGTCGCGATCGCCGAGCGCAGGGCGCTGCTCGTGCCATTCCCGCCGTTCGAGCAGCCGCGCCAAGGCACCGCCGAGACGTTCGCGACTGGCGGGGCGGAACGACGCAACGAGCGCGTCGGTGCCCGAACTCGCCCACGCGGTGGCGAACGCAGCGATGGCAGCCTCGGGAGCGGGAGCTTCGATGGGCGGCAATGCGATCTGTTCGAGCTGCCAGTCGTCGCGGGCACGCACGAAGCGGGCCAGCAGTTCGCCGTCGCCCACCTCCCACCGTACCAACGCAAGATCGCCGCGACTCTCCACCTTGACGGCGCCAAGCTGCGGCAACGCGGCCTTCCAGCCACGCTGTTCGAGCTCTTCGCGCATGGCTTGCGCCCGACTGCCGGTCGCGCCGGCCTCGAACCGCGCGCACAACCCGTCGACGTCGTGCAGCGACCATTGCCGGGCGAACTCCTGCACGGTCGCATCGACGGGCGTAGGCCTGGTCAGCCAATGGACCGCGAAACCGCCGACCAGGAGCACCGCTGCGATCATGCCGAGCAGACGCAGCCGACCACGCAAGGCCTGCCGACGCTCGTGCCGGCGTCGCGCTCTGGCGTCGTCGGCGATCCCGCCGACGACTCGCTGTTCGGGGGCGATACGTCTGCGCACCAGCTGCAGCGACGGGTCCTCGGCCAGGAACCGTTGCACGCGTGCCGCCTGGGCCACGCCGAACCAGAACGCCACGGCGATGAACACGCGCGCGAGGTCGAGAGGTCCGGGGATGCCGCCACCCGCGAGCATCACCACGGTGTTCAGACTCCAATAGCACGCGCCGATCGTGGTCCACAGGAGCGGCGCACGCATCACGCAGATCGCGCCGGCGACCAACATGCCGAGCTGCCCCCAGAGCAACAGGGTGACGGCCGTGCGCACCGCCGAGGACAGTTCGAGCACGGCACCGGCGGCGAACCAGTGCCAGAACGCCAACTGGCCAGCCGCCAGCACCGCGCACGCCCAGAAGATCGTGCGAACCGTCAGCACGACCTGCTTGATACGACCGAACTCCTGCCGTGCTCGCGACTGCTGCGCCGCGTCGCTGGTATGTCGTTGGCGGCGACGGCCGGCTGCCTTGCGCATCCCGGACAACTTGACGCCGCACTGCGTGCAGAACGTCGTCCCGGCAGGGTTGTCGTGGCCGCAGTCGGCACAGGGAATCGGCGGCGGCGTGGCGCCACTCGGCACTTCGTCTGACCCGTTCATGGGTCGCCACGGTAGGCACCGGTTGGACCGATTGCCATCCCGTGCCGCCAGCCAGTGCGCCGGCCATCGGAACGCACGCGCATCCTGTTGGGCCGTGGCTCGTGCGGCCTGGCGGCACCGCTGCGGCGCGATCTGGTCAGAGCAACTGGCGTTCGATCCGACGAACACGGGCAGCCACGGAACCACCGACCTCGAGCCACGGCAGCCCACGCCGCGTCAGTTCGGTCCGATACCACGCGTGCTGACGGGCGCGGAACGCCTCGTCCTGGCGCGTGCCGTCCTGCTCGAAGGGGATGTCGGGCGCGCACAGGACGTGCAACGCATAGGGGCGGTCGGCGAGCGCCTCGAGTTCGGGTTCGGCGCGCCCGAACAGGTGGTGGCTGTAGAAGAGCGTCGTCAATGGTGACGTGTCGCAGAACAGGAAGCGGTGCGATTCGCGCGCCGCGGCCACCTCGCGCGCGACCTGGGTGCGAGCGATGTGCAGCATGTCGGCGAACTCCAGGCGTCCGGCCCGCTCGTCCCACAGTTCGCGGCCGTACTCGGCGACGCATCGCGTGCCGAAGTGCCCCGCGAGCGCTGCGGCGAGGGTGCTCTTGCCGCTCGATTCGCCCCCGAGCAACGTGACCCGCTGCACGAAGTCGGCGTACACGACGGGCGAGAGCTGGTCGCGGTGGGCATGGATGTCGGCACGCAACGCGGTCCCGGAGACCGGATGCGCCCGACGCGCGAGGTCGACGCACACGTGGCGGACCGGGTGCGCGAAGTCCCTCTCCAGCTCGCGGGCGAAGCCGTCCCCATAGGTCTCGCTCGTGAACACGGCGTCGACCGTCGTGCCCCAGCGCTCGCGACAGATCCGCGCGACGAAGCGGCGGTGCGTGAGTTCGTCGGCGTCGTTCGGCGGCACCTCGTCGGCAGCGAGAACCAGGCACGTGGCCGTCGGGAACAGCTCGGCCAGCCAGCGGCGCCGTTTGTGTGGTTCGCAACCGGCGAACTCCGGGTTCGTGTAGCCGAGTACGAAGCCCTCGCGGCAACTCGCCAACATCGCGCGAATCGCGAATTCGTGGCCGCGATGCAGCGGACAGAACTTGCCGACGACGAGCCCGCGGGCGAACGATCGGCTCATTGCGCGGCGAGCCGGCGCCAGTGGCGCACGGCGAGCAAGGCGTTGACCCAGAAGCCCGCGTACAGGATCCCGGTCAGGATCAACCCGCGGTGCACGAACAGCGGCACCGCGATCGTGTTCACCAGCAGCCAGAAGTACCAGGTCTCGACGCGCCGTCGCATCAGCAACAGTTGAGCGAGCCCGCTGAGCACGAGCACGAGCGAATCGGGCACCGGGGCGAAGGCGTCGGTGTAGCGGTGCAGCAACACGCTGTACCCGGCGGCGAGCAGCAGCGCGATCACCAGGTACGCGAACAGCGACCGCAAGGCCGTCCGAGCGACGGGGCGCTGGTCGCCGCGCACCCAGTTCTTCCAGCCGAAGATGCTCGTGACGACGAAGAAGACCTGCAACGTCGCGTCGGCATAGAGCTGCGTCCCGAAGAACAGCCAGCCGTAGAGCACGCACCCGACGATCCCGGTCCACCACGTGTGGACGCTGTTGCGGCCGGCGAGCACGATCGAAAGCGCATTGACGGCGTTGGCGCCGATCTCGAGTGGGCTGGTCATGCGGGCAAGTACTTCGAGGGCATTCCGATCTCCTGGGACCCGCCTGCCACGGCAGGTTCACGACCGGCAGCGGACGACGACCGCAACCTCAGCGGTGCCAGAGCATGGTGTCTCATAGCCAAGGCGTGCCCATATGCCATTGGTCAAATCGAGCCCGATCGGCGGGCTGGTGCCAGCATGGGATGCCTACAGCGCGATCTCGCTGCCGACCAGCTCGCGCGCGTTCGGCAAGGTGCCGGTGCGCGTCGCGAGCAAGCTCTGGGCGACGGTGGGCAACGTCGGCACGGCGACCACGAACGACAGGGCGGCGAGAACGGTGGTGGCAGGTCGGCGCATGGCAGCTGCGGTTGTGCAAAGTCGGCAGTGTAACCGCGTCGGCTGCCGCCGTGGGGACGCCAAGGCCCCAGCGAGGACGGGTCGGGGCGTAGGGAGAGCATGCTGCCGCCCTGTTGCCTCTGGACCTGGGCATCCCGAGATCCCGGCTTCCCCGTGCCTTCGGCATGAGCTGGTGGCTGACCGAGCCTGCACCTACCACTGGGGCTCGAGCCGGCGGGTTCCACACTGCCCCGCCGAGACCCCGGATTGGCCGCCGTACCGCTTCCTGCGAACGCTCCGGCGGCCGCCCCCCAGCCCTCAACGGTGCACGAACAGCCGCACCGCCTGCGTGGTACCGAAGCTCGGCGCCGGAGCGCCGCTCGCCAGCACCACACCCTGCACCAGCAGGTCCTCGTAGCCGGCCGGGCCGATCCATCCGGTGAGGTCCGGTACGGTGTGCGTCACGGTGGCGGCCCCGCCACCGTCGAGCACCACCAGCCCGGCGTAGAAGCCGACGTATTGCCACGGGATCACGATCGGCGTCGGCAACGGGATCGTCTCTTGCGGCGCGAACCAGAAGCAGTCGGGGCGGAACAGTGGCGCGAGGATTGGCACGGCATTGGCCGGCACGGCGACGACGCCGAGCGCGTTCGCCGGCGGGCGCGACGAGCAACTCCTGCCTGGCAGCAGCGCGGGCTCGGTGGCGACCTGGGCCATTGCCAGGCCAGCTGGGAGAGCGATCGCTGCGAACGCCGCAAGGACGCGGGACATGGAAGCTCGAGGCGAGGCCAGGTGGTTCGGGCGGGAGCGACCGATCACCAACCTGCGCGGCGTCAGGATACCCCGCTGCCAGATCCTCCAGAAGCCCTCGGAGCGGACTCGCGCTGTGCGTGGCACCAGCGTCCGGTCCTCTTCCACTGGGTGCCCAGCCGCGGCGTCAGAGCGGCGGCAACGCCTCTCCACGAGGTCCCTCCGGCATCCGACGAGCCCCCCCAGCTCCAGGCATGCTACGGCCCCGCGGCCGGTCACCCGACGGGCCGATCCTGCTCATTCGGGCAGACCGCAGACGAAGTCGCGCCAGGTCTTGGCCTTCACACCCGGCGCCAGCGCCTCGGTGCTCGGCGGCAACCTGGCCTCGTCGTGCACGACCGTGAGTCGTGGTGGTGGTCGCCGGTCGCGGGCGAGCAAGGCGCCGACGCGGCGCAGTGGCTCGGTCATGGCCGGTCGGGGCGTCGCCGTCGCCTTGGCCTCGATCAGGTGCAGCCGGCCGCCTTTGCCCGGCATGACGAAGTCGACCTCGAGTCCCGAGTGGTCGCGATAGAACCACAGCTGGCGGCGTTCGCCGCGGTGCAACTGCACCTTGGCGAGTTCGCTGGCGACGAGCCCCTCGAACAAGGCGCCACGGAACGGCGAACGCTGCAGTTCCGCGGCGGTCCGGATGCCGAGCAGATGGCACGCGAGGCCTGGATCGGCAAGGTAGAGCCGCGGGCTCTTCACGAGGCGCTTGCCGAAGTTCTCGTGGTAGGGCGGCAGCAGCAGGATCTGTCCGGTGGTCTCCAGGATGTCGAGCCATCGGGTGATGGTCGGGACGCTTACGCCAAGCGGTGCGGCGACGTCGGATTTGTTGAGGATCGTGCCGTGGCGAGTGGCCAGCAGATCGAGGCAGCGGCGGAAGGTCGGTGGATCCTGGATCGCTGCCAGCGCCCGGACATCGCGCTCGAGGTAGGTTTGCAGGTACGAGGCGAACCAGAGCGTCGCGCTGCGCGGTCTGGCCAGCACCTCCGGATAGCCGCCGCGCAGCAACGACACCCGATCGGACTCGCGCGCCGACATCGGCATCAGTTGCAACACCGCCGCCCGGCCGGCCATCGACTCGGTGACGTTGCGCATCAGCCCAGCCTCCTGGGACCCGGTCAAGAACCAGCGGCCGGTCCGGCGCGGCTCGTCATCGATGCGGGCCCGCACATGCGCGAACAACTCCGGCACGTTCTGGATCTCGTCGAGGATCGCCGGCAAGCGCAAGCCGTCGAGGAACCCGGTCGGATCGGCCCGGAACCTGGCGATCACGGCCGGATCCTCGAGCAGGTGGTAGCTGGCGGCGGGGAACGTGCTGCGCAGGAGCACGGTCTTGCCGGCACGGCGCGGTCCGGTGACGACGACAGCGGCGAAGTCCTCGGCCGCTCGCCGCAGTGGTCCAGCCAGTTCGCGTTCGACGTGGCGCATCATGAAATTCTAACATGCGATGTTAGAAATGTGCACATTGGTCGGCGCGGACGATGGCCCGGATCCGGCGCAGGAAGGCGCTTCGACCTACGGCGGCACGCTGCATCACGACAACCCCACCCGGGCATCGTCGCCGCCAAGCAACCGGCCTCTCGACGCGGCCGCAGACAACCCCGGCGACGGAGGGCAAGGTCAGGATCGCAGCAGCCGATCGCTCCAGAGTTCCGCCATGAACTCCGGCCAAGGAACGACCTCGACGCCACGCACGGTGCGACGTCGGGGTTCGCGGCAGACCAGCAGGTGGCGGTCGAGCAGGTTCTCTTCGCGCAGCGCGAACAGCCCGGCCAGATGGCGGTCGGTGACGTTCTCCGTCGCCTTGACCTCGACGGCGACGCGGTCGCCGATCACGTAGTCGACTTCGTCGCCACGCTGGGTGCGCCAATAGGCAAGCTGGGCGCCCCCACCGCGGTAGTCGCACCAGGTCTTCAGTTCGTGACCGACCCAGGCCTCGAAGGCATGCCCGAACTCCGGTGACGGCATGCGCACGCGGCCGGTGCCTCGCAGGTGCCGGACGACGCCCCAATCGAAGAACTGGAACTTGGCGGTCGCGACCGCCTTGCGTTTGCGGGTCCGTTGCCAGCAGGGCAGGTCCCACCCGAGCAGGGTGTCGCGGAGGATCTGGAAGTACTCCTGCACCGTCGTGCGCGCCACCTGGGCGTCTGCCGCCACCTTGCTGTAGTTGATCTGCTCACCGTTGCACAAGGCGGCGATCTCGAGGAACCGGGCGAACGCCGGGATGTTCCTGGTCAGCGCCTCGTGCGCCACCTCTTCACGCAGGTACGTGCCGACATAGGCGGCGAGATCCTGGTCCGGTTCGTCCCCGAGGTAGATCGCGGGCAGCAAGCCGTGGTAAAGGGCCCGGTCCAGGTCGAAGCGGTCGCCGAGCTCGTGGCAGGTCAACGGGTGGAACGACAGCGAACGGGCGCGGCCACCGAGCAGATTCACTCCTCCCGCGCGCAGCTTGCGAGCGCTCGAACCGGTCAGCAAGAACCGCTGTCGGCGTTCTTCGATCAACCAGTGCACTTCGTCGAGCAGGTGCGGCAACTTCTGGATCTCGTCGATCACCACCAACCCGCCGACCTTGGTGCACCACTCGCGGAGCCGGTGCGGCGCGCGCTGCAGGGCCAGGTAGGTGTCGCTCTCGAGCAGGCTGATGGTCTGTTCGCCGGCGAGTTGCTGGCGGATCAACGTGCTCTTGCCGGTCTGGCGAGGGCCAAACAGGAAGAGGGAGCGCGACGCTGTCGCGCTGCGCAGGTCGATGCTTCGCGGAAGGTGCATGTCGTGCCGACAGAGGCGGCATTTATCGTACAAATTTGCCGGGACATCAGGCAAATTCTTCGGATGGCGGCCGCGAGCCGCGCTACCAGCCAAGGGGATCGATCACAAACCGTTTACCCGACAAGGCTTGCAACTTTCCTCGGCAGATCGGGTGGGGCGAGGGAATGCTGCCAGCAACACCGCCGACCAGGCCGCCGCCGTTGTCGCCACGGCGAATCCGACTGGCGTGATCACCCACGCCGTACCGTGCCAGGCCCGCGGCTGCGCGTGCGCCACGTCAGGACGAAGTCCCGGAACAGCCCGCGGGGCGTGCGGCCTCAGTCAGCACGCAGGCATCACCGCAACACCACGTCCGCAGTGACGTTCGTCAATCGCAGGTCGGTCAGCGCTTGGATCAGGAGCGCCTGCGCGAAGACCTCGACACCGGCGAACGCCGGGTTGTTCGGCACCGTCCAGGTCACCGTACCGACGCCCACAGGCTGCGGGATCAAGACCAGCGGCAGCGGCGCCATCGGGTCGATGCCGAGGGTGCCGTAGGGCGGGACCGGAATCGAGCGACGCGTCGTGGAGAGGTACGGGAACGCCAGGTCCGAGGCGCTCGGCAGGCCAGACCGCGAGTACACGTCGAGGGTATAGGGCTGGCCAGCGCGGAGGAGTTGCGGCGCGTCCAGTTGGCGTTGCAGGTTCATGTGGAGACGGTTCTGCTGCCCGTGGCCGTTGCCGACCACCAGGTCGAGGTCGCCGTCGCCATCGGCATCGCCGAGCGCCACCGCAAAGGTCTGGTCGCTCCCCGCAGGCATCCGGCTCGCCGTGGCATCCGTGAACGTACCCGCGCCATGGTTCAGGTAGAGCCGGTTCTGCTGGCCCGAGCAGCCTGTCCAGGCGGAGCACTCGTCGAAGTTCCCGATCACCAGGTCGAGGTCGCCATCCCCGTCGACGTCCCCCAGCACCAGCGAGGTGGTGTTGTCACCGACCACCGGCATCCGGCTCGCGGTCACATCCGTGAAGGTGCCGGTGCCGTTGTTCTGGTACAGACGATTCTGCTGCCCTCCGTAGTAGCCGCTGTTGCCGATCACCAGGTCGAGATCGCCGTCGCCGTCGACGTCTCCGATCGCCATTGCGAGGGTGGTGTCGGTGCCAACCGGCATCCGGCTCGCGGTGGCATCGGCGAAGGTCCCCGTGCCACTGTTCAGATAGAGCCGGTTCTGCTGCCCGAGCGGGCCACCATTCCCGACCACCAGGTCGAGGTCGCCGTCGCCATCGACGTCCCCGAGCGCCACCGAGGTGGTCGCGTCACTGACCAGAGGCAGCCGCCCGATCGTGGCATACGCGAACGTGCCCGTGCCGTCGTTCAGGTAGAGACGGTTGTACCCCCAGGTGCCGAGCACCATGTCGAGACTGCCGTCCCCGTCGACATCACCGAGCGCGACCGCGGTGGTTTCTTCGCTGTCCGCTGGCATTCGGGTCACGGTGGCATCCGTGAACACACCGGCGCCGTCGTTCAAGTAGAGCCGGTCCTGCTGCCCATGGTTCCCGATCACCAGGTCGGGGTCGCCGTCGCCGTCGACATCGCCTGCGGCCACGGCAGTGCTGGCATGGTTGCCGAACGGCATCCGCATCGCCGTTGCGTCCGTGAAACTGCCCATGCCGTTGTTCAGGTAGAGGCGGTTCTGATGCTGTTCGTCGACGATCACCAGGTCCGGGTCGCCGTCGCCATCGACATCGACGAACGCCATCGCCCTGGTCCTTCCTCCCACCGTCGGCACACGACCTGCCGTGGTGTCCGTGAAGGTGCCCATACCGTCGTTCAGGTGGAGTCGGTTCGCCTGGCCGAAGTAGAGGCTGGTGTTTCCGGCCACCAGGTCGAGGTCGCCATCGTCATCGACGTCGCCAAGCGCAACCGCGGCCGTCTGGTCGCCGTCCACCGGCATCCGGCTCGGCGTCACATCCGTGAACGTGCCAGTACCGTCGTTCGCGTGGATCCGGTTCTGCAAGAAGTTCCCGAACACCAGTTCGAGGTCGCCGTCCCCGTCGAAGTCGCCGAACGCCAACGACAGGGTGCCGCTGCTGGTCAACGGCATCCGGCCTGCGGTGGCGTCCGTGTAGGTCCCCGTGCCGTCGTTCAGGCACAGACGGCTCTGTTCCAGGAAGAGGCCGCCGTTGCCGAACACCAGATCGAGATCGCCGTCCCCGTCGACGTCGCCGAACGCCACCGAGGTCGTCGAATCGCCGTCCACGGGCAATCGGCTTGCAGTGGCATCCGTGAACGTGCCCGTGCCGTCGTTCCGGTGGAGCCGGTTCTGCTGCCCTCCGTTGCCGAACACCACGTCGAGGTCGCCATCCCCGTCGACATCGCCGAGCGCCACCGAATTGGTATTGTCGCTGTCCACCGGCATACGGCTCGCAGTCGCATCCGTGAAGGTGCCAGCACCGTTGTTCAGGTAGAGACGGTTCTGCAAGAAGTTCCCGAACACCAGGTCGAGGTCGCCGTCGAGGTCGACGTCGCCCATCGCTACCGAGGTGGTCCCATCGTTGTCCAACGGCAATCGGCTCGTGGTAGCAGCCGTGAACGTGCCCGTGCCGTCGTTCCGGTATAGGCGGTTCTGCTGCTGGAAGTTGCCGATCACCAGATCGAGGTCGCCGTCGCCATCGACGTCGCCGAACGCAAGGGCCCGGGTCTGATCCAGATCCACCGGGAGATGCCGCTTGCCAAGCTCTGCGAAGTGCAGCCCCGGATGCACCTGCGCCGGCAGCGCCACGACAATGCCGGCCATCAGGATCGCAGCCAGCAGGGCCTGCGAGAAACGACCACGGTCCAACGAGCGACCGCGACATGACGCGAACAGCTCCCGATGGGAACGCGTCAGGAAATCGGCGAATGCGGTGACATGACAGTTGGGCATGGTGGCGGCGAGGGTTGGAACCAACCCTTGACACGGCGCAATCATCCCTTGCCATGGCTGGAGGTCCCGCGAATTCTCGTGTTCCCACAGGCGGCGGCGCCACAGGCCTCGCGAACACCCGACTGCAGGCAGACCTGGACTCCCCCATCACCGCCCCGACCGCACCAGATACTCCCCCAAGTCGGCCCCACTCGTGAACTACCCCTCGACCCGACCGCCGACCAGCGCATCCCCACACCACGACAATCCCACCCGCGCATCGTGCACGAACGGCCCCGGCCGTTCGGCCTCGACCGACAGCGCATAGCGCCAGCGATGTGCCGCGCGATGCACCACCGCCGGCAATTCGCCACCCACGATCGGCCCGAACAACCGCCCGAACGCCGCCAGCATCTGCGCCGACCAGACCTCCGGATCGACCTCCCACCGCGCCGCCGACCACGCCGCGTTCGCGTGCAGCACGTAGCTCGCCGCACCGCCGCGCCCCGGCTTGCCGCCATCGTGCGCGACCCAACCGAGTACCTCGTCGGTCACGAACCACCCACCCGCCACTCCGGGCAGCGGTGCGGCGAACGCCACCATCGTGCACAGGCACGGCTGCAGCGCCGCCGCCAAGGTCGCCGCGGCGAACCCGACCGCCGTGCTCGCCCACGCCGCGCCGAGCAAGGCCTGCGTCTGCGCCGGCGGCAAGGTCGACACGACCTCGCGGAACGGCCCGCGGCTGCCGAACTCGCCGAGCAGGTACCAGCCGTCGTCGCGCCGTTCCATGGCCTGGCACGTCGCCGACAGCTCGATCGGCAAGCCGCGCGCCAGCCAGCGCACGAAGCCCGACATGCCCGGCGTGCCGACGAAGCGCACCGCGTCGGGCCGCGGGTCGCCGCCGATCGTTCCCGGGCGGCCGTCGGGCAGGGCCCGCAGCGTCGCGAACGGCCCGGCCCAGTACGCCGCCGCACCGGCGGCCACCGCCTCGTGCGCCAGTTCGCGGAACCGCAGATCCCGGGCCGTGAAGAACTGCGCGCCATGGTCGAACGCCCACGGTTCGGCGCGCCGCGTCGCCACCCGGCCACCGGCGGCGCGCGCCTTGTCGAACAGCACCACCGGCTGCCCGGCGGCCCGGAGGCAACGCGCCACCGCGATGCCGGCCATGCCGGCACCGACGACGGCGATCGGGGGACGCCCGCCGGGAGAGCCACCAGGGGAAACGCTGCTCATCCGGCCAAGGATCGCCAAGCGCGGCCGGCGGCGCTATCCTGTTCGTCCCGATGTTCGCCCCCACGCGCAGAGAGACCGTGCCGGTCACCGTCCGCAACGTCGTCGTCGGCGGCGGCCGCCCGGTCGTCGTGCAGTCGATGACCAACACCGACACCGCCGACGCCGCCGGCACCGCCCAGCAGGTCGCCGAGCTGTACCAGGCCGGCAGCGAGGTGGTGCGCATCACCGTCAACAGCCAGGAAGCCGCCGCCGCGGTCGGCGAGATCCGCAAGCGGCTCGACGACCAGGGCCTCGACGTGCCGCTGGTCGGCGACTTCCACTACAACGGCCACGTGCTGCTGCGCAAGTTCCCCGACTGCGCGCGCGCCCTCGACAAGTACCGCATCAACCCGGGCAACGTCGGCAAGGGCGCCAACCACGACAAGAACTTCGCGACGATGGTCGAGTGCGCGAAGGAGTACGACAAACCGGTGCGGATCGGCGTCAACGCCGGCTCGCTCGACCAGGACCTGCTGAACGACCTGATGGAGGCCAACGCCAGGGCCTCGGTGCCGCACGACGCGCAGACGGTGTTCCTCGAGGCGATGGTGCAGAGTGCGCTGCGCAGTGCGCACGCCGCCGAAGAGCTCGGCCTGCGCCGCAACCAGATCATCCTGTCGTGCAAGATCAGCAAGGTGCAGGAACTGGTGCGCGTCTACCGCGCGCTGGCCGACCGCACCGACCACGCGCTGCACCTCGGCCTCACCGAAGCCGGCATGGGCAGCAAGGGCATCGTCGCGTCGACCGCGGGCCTGGCGATCCTGCTGCAGCAGGGCATCGGCGACACGATCCGCGTCTCGCTGACCCCCGAGCCGGGTGGGCCGCGCACGCAGGAAGTGCGCGTCGCGCAGCAGATCCTGCAGTCGCTGGACATCCGACCGTTCCTGCCACAGGTCACCGCCTGCCCGGGCTGCGGCCGCACGACGTCGAGCTACTTCCAGGTGCTCAGCAAGGAGGTCGAGACGTTCCTGCACGCGCGCATGCCGGAATGGAAGAAGACCAAACCGCAGGCGGCGACGCTGCAGGTCGCGGTGATGGGCTGCGTCGTCAACGGCCCCGGCGAGAGCAAGGCGGCCCACCTCGGCATCTCGCTGCCGGGCACCGGCGAAGCACCGCGCGCGCCGGTCTACGAGGACGGGGTGCAGGTCGGCACGCTGGAAGGGCCGACGCTGGCGAAGGACTTCCTGGCCCGCATCGAGGCCTACGTCGCGCGCATGTAGCGGCGGGCCGCGGGTGGCCCGCTGCGACGCGCGCTCACTTGCGCGCCGGCAACGCCAACTGGCCCTGCCGCGCGTAGTCGATCGCCTCGCCGAGGATGCGCGCGGCTTCCTGCGGTGCGTGGAAGCCCATGCTGTTCTCGGCGTTGACGAAGTCGACGCGCCATTGCGCCTTGCGCTGCAGGCTGCGCGCCGCGGCCAGCTCGGCGTCGCTCGCCCCCGCCGCCTTCGCCGCGACGACGTCGGCGATCAGCGCCACCAGCGCATCCTCGGCGCGCCCCATCAACGCGAAGTTGCGGTCCTGGATCGTCTCGACGCGCTCGAGCAGCTCCTTCTCCGGCACGCGGTGGCAGGTCTGGCACGACTTCGACACGTCGAGCAGGGGGCTGCGCACGTGGTGGTCGCTGATCTTCATCGCGCCCTCGCGCACGTACGGCATGTGGCAGTCCGCGCACGACACGCCCGAACGGGCGTGGATGCCCTGGCTCCACAGTTCGAACTCGGGGTGCTGGGCCTTGAGCAGCGGCGCACCGGTCTGCTTGTGCGTCCAATCGGCGAACGCGGTGCCGTCCGGGAACTTGTAGTCGTCGTAGAACGCCTCGATCTGCTCCATCTTCAGGCCGTTGCCCCACGGGAAGAACAACGTCGTCTTCGGCCCGCAGTAGTACTCGACGTGGCACTGGCCGCAGACCATCGAGCGCATCTCCTGCCGCGACGCGTCGCGGTTGGGGTCGTAGGCGAGCGCGCGGTCGCCCTTGCGCCACTTCTCGATCGACGGCAGGTGCGGCACCGGTTCGGCGCTCTTCGCCAGCGCGGCGATGCCGGTCAGGAAACCCGGTTTGGTGACACGCAGCGCCATGTTGTCCGGATCGTGGCAGTCGATGCAGGCCACCGGGTGCTCGACCAGCTTGGTCGCCTCCTCGTACGGCAGCTTGCAGATCGCCTCGAACCCGGCGAACAGCTGCGCCTTTGCGTTCTCGCTGTCGAACGGCTCGTCGAGCTTGCCGGGAGCGCCCTGCTGGATGCCGTACTCGCGGAACGCGACGGTGTTCGACGCATGGCAGTGCAGGCACGCGCCAGGCTGCTTGCGCTCGGTGACGCGTTTGGTCTCGCGCTGGTCGCTCAGCATGTAGGCGTGGCCTTGCCGCTGCTTGAAGTCGATCGAGAACGCGTAGCCGTCGAAGATCGTCACGAGGCGCGGATCGTCCTCGAGGCGGTCCTTCGGCATGCCTTCGCTGCCCGCGCCGCCGTACTTGGTGCCGTAGCGCTCCGCGGTGCGCAGGTAGGCGTCGTACTGGCGCGGGAAGTTCTTGCCCCAGATCGCCGGATCGACGGTGCGTTCGTCGAGCTTGACGAGGTCGAAGTTGGTGCGCAGCGCCTCGGCCTTGCGGGTCGAGACGTTCGCGAACAGCATCATCACCAGCACCGCGGCCAGGGCCGCCAGCACGGCGACGGCGACGAGGCGCAGGGTGGACGAAGTCGGGGAGGGTCGGCTTGGCGTGGTCATCGTCGGAGGCTTGGTGACTCAACGGGTGGGGCCGTGGCCGACGCCGGCATGGCATCGCACACAGCCGTAGAGGTCGGCGCCGCGGGTCGGATCGCTCGGCACGCCGAGCGTGCCGTGCTGGGTGATCTCCGCGGTCAGGTCGGCGTGGCAGCGCAGGCAGTTGGCTTCGAGCACCGCGGCGTTCTCGGGCTTGATCCGGATCGGCTCCGCGAAGTCCATGAACGTGAAGCCGCGGCTGTGGTGGTAGCCGTTGCTGGCCTTGACCCACAGCGCGCCGAGCAGGCTGTCGTGCGGCAGGTGGCAGTCGTTGCAGGTGGCGACCCCATGGTGCGAGCCGTGCCGCCAGCCGTCGTACTGCTCGTTCATGATGTGGCAGTTCTTGCAGACCGCCGGATCGTCGGACAGGTACGAGTGACCGTGCGCGAACACGAACGTGTAGCTGCCGGATCCGACGAGCGCGCCGATGCTGATGCTGGCCAGGACGGCGATGAGGCGATTCTTCATGGACGGCTCCGGGTGGGCGCGGCGCGCGCAGGACACGGGCAAGCGCGCCTGCACTATGGACAAGATCGTCGATTGTCGCGCCGATGTCATTATGCAGATCGGCTGAGGGAACCTCGCCCCCTTCCGGCTGTCGGGCCATCGCCACGCCCCGCTCACCCAGGCCGGCCGAGCCAACCACTGGATCCGCAGCTCCGCTGGTTTCCGACCCGCACGCCCATCAGTTGCAGCGACTTCCCCTTTGGGCACGCTTCTTGCCATTTTGGCACGACCTCCAGCCACGCCAGTCGCCTGCCAACCACCGACCATGCCGCGGATTCCGCCCCGCCCGCCAATGGCATCGCACCCGCCCATGCCCTAACTTCGGCGGGCTACCCCCTGCCGCCCGCACCCCCACCACGCCACCCGCCCCGATGAAGTCTGCGAGCCAGCCCGACTTCCCCCTCATCGATCGCATCACGCGCCGCGCCTTCGCCCACATGGTGGCGATGATCCACGTCGCCAACCACCGCGCCGACGCCGACAAAACGGACCCCAAGGTCGGTGGACACCCGGCGGCCTGCGCGTCGAGCCTGGACTTCCTGGCCGCGCTGCACCTGGTGGTCCGTGAGCCGGGCGACTTCGTCTGCTGCAAGCCGCACGCATCGCCCGCCGACCACGCGCTGCACCACGCGATGGGCCTGTTCCGCCACAAGGACGGCCGGTGGTTCGACGAGGCCGAGCAGGAAGCGGTGATGCACCGCCTGCGCGAGTTCTCCTACGACGGCAAGCCGGTGTTCCAGAGCTACCACGCCGAAGGCGATCCGGACGGCTGGCGCTTCCTCCCGTCGGGCTCGGTCGGCATCCCGCCGGTCAACGCGGTCTACCTGGCCCTGGCCTACCGCTACGCGCGCCAGCACGGTTGGAACGATCTCGCCGAACCGCACTTCTGGTGCATGATGGGCGACAGCGAGTTCCGCGAGGGTTCGCTGCTCGAGGTGATGCCCGAGGTCGCCGAACGCGAGCTCGGCAACGTCACCTGGATCATCGACTACAACCGCCAGAACCTCGACGGCACGCGCATCCCCAACAACCGGGGCCTGCAGGGCACCGACGCCGACCGCATCGAACGCACCGCGGTCGCCAACGGCTGGGAGGTCATCCAGCTGCGCCACGGCAGCTTCCGCCAGGCGACCTTCGCGAAGAAGGGCGGCGACGCGCTGCAGCGCGCGCTCGAAGCGGGCTTCACCGACTACCACTTCCAGGCCCACCTCTGGAAGCGCGACGGCAAGCTGATGCGGCAGGCCCTGATCGGCGCCGAGCCGGGCTGCAAGAAGCTGGTCGAGTCGCTGAGCGACGAGGACCTGGTGCGGCTGTTCCACGACACCGGCGGCCACGACCACGCGGCGATCGTCGCGGCGTTCGAACAGAGCAAGCGCGACAAGCTGCGACCGACGCTGATCATCGCCCACACCGTCAAGGGCCGCGGCCTCGAGTGCGTCGCCGCCAACGGCAACCACTCGGCGATGCCCGAGGAGGCGGAGGTGGTACGCATCCTCGCCGGGCACGGCTTGGGCCTGGAGCGGCCGTTCGTGCGCTTCCCGGCCGACAGCCAGGAGGGCAGGTTCCTCGCCGCGCGCGGCCAGGTGATGCGGGCTGGCATCGAGGCCCTCGAAGCACAGCAGCAGAAGAACCGCCAGCAGGTGCAGGCCCAGATCGACGCGGTCGGCGGCATGCCGGCGAGCCTCGACATCAACCTGAAGCTGGCGCCGATCACGCACACGCAGTGGATGTGGGGCCAGGTGGCCGCCAAGCTGGTGCGCATCGGCATCTACGACGAGCTCGCGCGCGCCGGCAAGGAACAGAAGGCCGGCAAGGCGCCGACCGCCGACGAGGCGAAGTGGAACCCGCTCGCCGACCTGATGATGACGATGGCGCCGGACGTCGGCACCTCGACCAACATCAACCCGGCGATGGACGAGAAGATCTACGGGCCCAAGCACGACGAGAACTGGGAGAGCAAGCTCGACCTGCACGAACGCCTGCGCCCCGAGCTGGCGCCGAACGAGGAGGCCTGGACGCGGCACATCCGCTTCGAGATCGCCGAGGCGAACTGCATGTCGGCCCTGGGCAGCTTCGGCAAGATGGACCACGTCGCCGGCGTGCCGTTCCTGCCGTTGATGACGGTCTACGACTTCTTCATCAAGCGCGCGCTCGACCAGCTCTACTACGATCTGTACTGGAACAGCTCGTTCATCCTGGTCGGCACGCCGAGCGGCATCACGCTGGCACCGGAAGGGGCACAGCACAGCTGGAAGAGCGACATCCAGATCCCCAACCTGATCACCTGGGAGCCGGCGTTCGCGATCGAGATGGAGTGGATCCTCTGCGACGCGATCCGCCGCCACTTCGCGCGCGACAACCAGGGCCGCACCGGTGTGCTGGTGCGCGCGGTGACGCGCGCCCTGCACCAGAACCTGCTGCTCGACTGGCAGCACCGGCAACTGCGTTGGAAGCGCGAGATGCCGGCCGGCGCCGAACTCGGCTTTGCGCCGCAGGACGGCGGGCTGCGCGAGGCCGAGGTGCCGCACGCGCCCGACAGCGAGATCCTGGCCACGGTGCAGCAGCACACGCTGGCCGGTGGCTACCGGCTGGTCGACTGGCGCGGCTACCGCGGCTACCACCCGGGCGAGAACGTCGTCGAACTGTTCGTGATGGGGGCGCTGGTGCCCGAAGCGGTCGCCGCCGCCGAACAGCTGCTCGACCGCGGCGTCTACGCCAACGTCACGGTGGTCACCTCGCCGGACCTCCTGTGCGGCGAACTCGGCCGCAAGACCGGCTTCGCGCACCTGCGCGAGACGCTCGGCGTGACCGGCGAACTGCACCTGCGACCGGCCGGCGGTGCCCTGAGCACGGCCGACGCGATCGACCTCGCCGGGCGGCGCGTGCCGATCGTGTCGGTGCACGACGGCGAGATCGGCCTGCTCGACAACCTGGGCTCGATCCTGGGCACCAAGCAGGTCGCCAAGGCGGTCGTCAAGTTCAGCAAGTCGGGCACGCCCAAGCACATCTTCGCGTACCACGGCTTGCACGCCGAAGGCATCGCCGAGGCGTGCGGGCAGGCGTTGGCCGAGACCGCGCTGGAGCGGGTCACGCTGCACCCCGAGGCGGTCGCGTTCCTGCGCAACCAGCCGGCCAAGACCGGCGACTGGCGCGAGTTGTGGCCGAATCCGGCGTAATCGACCCTCACGAACGTAGCGGCCGCCGATGAGCCAGTACCCGCCGTTCCCCCACCGCCGCCCGAGTGCGCTGCCGACGATCGTCGCCGGCGCGGCGTTCGTGCTCGCCGGCTACCTGGTGCTCGACCGCGCCGGCGTGTTCACCACGGCACCGCGTGCCAGCCCCCGCGCGATCGAACCGCGCGGCGAACTGGCACCCCTCGAGACGACGTTCGTCGCCTTGTTCGAGCGCTGTTCGCCGTCGGTCGCGCACATCAACACCAGCAGCCTGGTGCGCACCGGCTGGGGCCGCGTCGCCGAGACGCGCGGTTCGGGCAGCGGCTTCGTCTGGGACCGGTCGGGCATCGTGGTCACCAACCACCACGTGGTCGAGAACGCCCGCGAGGTGCGGGTGTCGGTCGGTGGCCGCGACTACCGCGCCGAGGTGCTGTCGAGTTCGGTCAACCACGACCTGGCGATCCTCAAGCTGCGCGGCAAGGTCGACGACCTGGTGCCGCTGCCGCTCGGCACCAGCAAAGACCTCAAGGTCGGCCAGACGGCGATCGCGATCGGCAATCCGTTCGGCTTCGACCAGACGATGACCACCGGCATCGTCAGCGCGCTCGACCGTTCGATCGAGACCGAGAAGGGCGTGGTGATGCACAGCCTGATCCAGGTCGACGCGGCGATCAACCCGGGCAACTCCGGCGGGCCGTTGCTCGACTCGGCCGGCCGCCTGATCGGCGTCACGACGGCGATCTACTCGCCGAGTGGTGCCAGTGCCGGCATCGGCTTCGCGGTGCCGGTCGACACCGTCAACGACATCGTGCCGCGACTGATCGCCGGGCGACCGACCACGGCGATCCTCGGCGTGCGTTCCGAGTTCGACAGCTACCGGCTCGACCCCGCGCTCGGCTACCCCTCGGGCGCGATCGTCACTGAGGTGATCGACGGCTACGGGGCGGCGGTGGCGGGTCTGCGGCCGTGGCGGATCCGCCAATCGGCGCGCGGCGAGACGATCGACCAGTACGGCGACGTGATCGTCGCGATCGACGGCAAGCCGGTCGAGAGCTTCCGGCAAGTGCCGAGCGTGCTCGGCAGCCGCAAACCCGGCGAGAAGGTGGCGCTGAAGGTGATCCGCGGCTTGCCGGACGCGCCGCGCGAAGAGGTGTTGACGGTGACGCTGACGGTGCAGGGCGAGGCGGTGTCGGGGTCGTAGACGGAGGGTAGCTGCCGTCGGGCAGCCCGAACGGACTCGCGTCCGCGGGGCTGGGCTCACGCAGTGCGGAGCCCAGCTCGAAACTGCCTGGTCGCTCCGGCACCAGTTCCGCGAAGCCCACCGCACGGTCCGCTCGCGGCACCTGCGCCGCCGACGCACCCGGGGAGGCGGCCGCGACCGCCTTCGCAGTCACCTCCAGGACATTACGCGGGCGGTCGAGCGTCTCCTCAGTACAGGATCCGCTCGCGCACCGCGTTCGTGAGTGCGAACGAGCTCGATTCGAGCATTGCCGCCTGGGTGATCAGGTCGAGACCCGCGAAAGCCGGGTTGGCAGGCAGGGCCAGATTCAAACCCAGCGTCCCCGAGCCGATCTGCAACAAGGTGACCGCGGCCGCCGGGTCGACGAAGATCGGGCCGACGCCGCCAAGGCTCACCGGGGCGGCCAGCTGTGTCGTTCCGATCAGGACCGCGACGCTTCGGGATTGCGTCGGTTCGGGATTCGGACACTCGACGGTGAACACGCCGCCAAGGCGGGGTTGGGCAGGCACGCGCAGGTGACGCGTCAGGTTGTAGAAGACGTGCTGACCGCTGGCGATCACGTCGAGGTCGCCATCGTGATCGAGGTCGTGGATCGTCACGCTCCCGTAGTACCATTGCGAACTCACGAGAGAAGCCGCAGCCGCGGGGAATCCGCCTGCCCCATCGTTCTCACGGAGTTCCATCCTGCCGAGACCGGTTGCCGGGTTCAGGGAGACGAACAGGTCGGGGGCGTCATCACCATTCGCGTCGAACAGTTCGGCCTTGTTCCAGTACGAAGGCTCTTGCAGCACGGTCGCAACCGTGAACGCACCCGCGCCGTTGTTCTGGTAGTACACAGCATCGGCCTGATTCGGCGAACTCGACTGCAGGAACACACTCAGCAGGTCCTGATCTCCATCGCGATCCAGGTCGCCGGCGAGGAGCCTGCCAGGAGCCTGCCCCAACACCGCATACTGCGGCGGCAAGGCGCCGACGGACTCGACGAGGCGACCCGTACCGTCGTTGCGGAACAGTCGGGGATCCTGCGCGCCAGCGACCAAGTCCAGGTCCCCGTCACCGTCGGCGTCGAACACCGCTCCTTGTAAATGTGGTCCTTGCAGGGAGGGGATGGTCCAGGCTGGCACCACCTGGAAGACCCCGGTCCCGTCGTTCTGGAGGACGTGCAGCTCCCCGACGATGTTGTTCGTGTGGCAATGCACGATCAGGTCGAGATCGACGTCCCCGTCGAGGTCCACGAAGTGCACCCACTCGGGTTGGTACAGCGACACCGACGCGGGCGGCATGATCGTGAAGCTGCCCGTCCCGT